>NZ_AP023360.1:3569500-3877250 GCF_018326265.1 Catellatospora sp. IY07-71 | reverse complement strand
CGGCCGCCGCCGTGGTCCTGCTGGCCGGAGCGGCCGTGCTGACCGCGCTCTCGCCGGAGCTGGACCGCCACTGGCTGGACCAGCTGCGTCAGCTCAAGGTCAGGCTGACGAAACCGCTGCCCACCGGCTTCGACGTGCCGCTCGACTCCACCGTGGAGCAGCTGCGCCGCAGCCCCGTGTACGCCGAGACCGCCGTGCTGCTCACCTCGGACCTGCGCGAGCACTGGGACGACGACGACTGGCGCATCCTGGTCTACTCCGCCCGCCACTCCGGCGGCACCGAGGTGTCGGCCGTGTACGCCGTGCCCCGGCTGCGCTACCAGCCCGCCGCGGTGCGGCTGGCGCTGGTCGACGAGCCCACCGGGCAGGTGCTGCTCACCCGGCAGTCGGCACCTGACGCTCCCCTGCCGGACTGGACCGTCCCCGTCCCGGCGGCCGCCGGAGCCGCCGGCTGAGGCAGACCCGCCGTCCCGTGTCCGGCCAGGTCAGTGCCGACCTGTCGACACGGGACGGCGATCCTCCCTTCCCGAAGGGTGGGTTGGGGCAGCGCGTGGCCGATCCGTGGTGTGAACTGGTAGGTACGAGCGCAACGGCGGGCTCCCGCGGCGACCACCCCCGCCGCCCACCGCGTCGCGCTCCCCACCCCGAGTCGCGCACGCCGCGATCTTCGGGAGTCACCGTGCTCGCTACCGTCCCCCAGCGACAGCGCCTCGCCCTCCACCACGCCGGCGCCGGCCTGTCCGCCGCCGCGCCGCTGCTGGCCGGGCGCCCCGCGCGGCGCGCCGAGACCTGGCCCGGCCTGCCCGGGTTCACCGCCGGCTGGCAGGCCGACCCGGCGAGCCGGATCAGCACCGCCACCCAGCGCTTCGCGGCGTACCGGCGGGGCACGGCCGAGGTCGAGCTGCACTCGGTGCTCGGCTTCGACGAGGACACCCTGGAGCGGCAGCTCGCCCGGATCAACCTCGGCCCGCACCGGGTCCGGGTCAGCGCGGGCACCACCTGGCGCGGTTTCGAGGCCCGCTGGGCGTGCGGCGACGTCGCGCACCGCCTGGTCTGCCGCGGCCCGCAGCGCCTGGCCGACTTCCTCGACCTGCTGCTCGGCCTCGCCTGGGAGTGATCCCGCCCAGTATGGGAACGGCACGCGGCGGCCGTTGACCCGGCCCGAGGCCGGCGGCGAGCATGCCTCCATGCAGAGCAATGTGGACGGACGTTCGTTCGCGGACGCCGCAGCCGCCGCGGGCCTGGGCGAGATCGTCGGCCGATACCGGTCCCCGATCGGCGCCGACGTCTTCATCACCGTGGCCGCCGCCGGGCTGGGTGTCGTGCTGCTCCTCGCCAGTGGCGGCGCCGGCGGGGCCATCGCGCTCGGCATCGGCGTGCTGGCGCTGGCCGGGCTCGCCGCGTGGACGACCTGGCGCAAGGCGGGCCGGTGCCGTTACCTGTACACCGGCGGCTCGCTGACCGTCGACCACACCGGAGCCGTCACCTCGCTGTTCACCTGGGACGACGTGGCGCACCTGCGGGTCTGGGTGCGGGTGGTCAACCTGGTCACCGCGTACGCGGAGGTGCTGCAGTGCCGCGTCGAGCTGAAGGACGGCACGGTCGTCGATCTGGCCAAGCCCGGCTACCAGGACAAGCCCGAGCTGGTCGCGCACGTGGAGAAGTACGCCGCGGCCGCGGTGCTGCCGGGCAAGGCCGCCGAGGCGCTGCGCACCGGCGCGGCGAACTTCGGGCCGGTCACGGTGACGGCTGACGGGGTGCGCCGAGGCGAGCAGTTCGCCGCCTGGCCCGCCGTCACGAAGATCGAGTCCGGCCGGACGCATCTGAGGATCTGGGCCGGTGACCGCCGGCCGGTCATCTCCGAGCGGCTGCGCGACATCCCCGACGTCGCCGTCCTGCTGCACCTCATGCAGCACTGGCCGGTCGCGGACGAGCCGGAGGACGCGGACGGCGTCGCCGCGTAGCCCCGATCAGGCGAAGAACACCCTGGTCACCGTCTCCGCGACGCAGCAGGGCTTGTCGGAGCGGTCGGTCCCGATCGTCATCGCCGCGGTCACCTGCACACCGCCGCCGGGCACCTCCTCGACCGAGACGAGCCGCGCGGTGAGGTGGACCGAGGCGCCGACCGGCACCGGCGCGGGGAAGCGCACCTTGTTCAGGCCGTAGTTGACCACCATCCGCGCGCCCTCGAAGCGGTACAGGTCGCGTACCAGCAGCGGCAGCAGGGAGAGGGTGAGGTAGCCGTGGGCGATGGTCCCGCCGAACGGCCCGTCCGCCGCGCGCGCCGGGTCCGTGTGGATCCACTGGTGGTCCCCGGTGGCGTCGGCGAACGTGTCGACCCGCGACTGCTCGACGACGTGCCACGGGCCGGGCCCGATGGCCTCCCCCACGGCGTCGGCCAGGTCGGCGGCGGACTGGAACACTCTCACGGCGGCACCTCCGGATCACGGCTGCTCGCAGTGATCGTAAGCCGCCGCGGTGATCCCCGTGACGCGCCGCCGTGCGCGCCACGGGGATGCCGTCACACCGTCAGGGCGTGGCGCAGGTGAAGCCGCTCGCCGTGGCGGTGTTGCCGTTGGGCCGGCTGACCTGGAACCCGAACGTGGTGCTCTGGCCCGCGCCCAGGTTGCCGTTGTACGCGGCGTTGCGCGCCGTCACGGTCTGGCCGCTGACGCTCAGCACGGCGTTCCAGCTGCCGGTGAGGGTGTGCCCGCTGGGCAGCGTGAACGTCACCGTCCAGCTGCTGATCGACGAGGTGCCGCTGTTGGTCACCCGCACCGGCTCCATGACGTAGCCGGTCTGCCACTGCGTCTGCAGGGTCGCGGCGGCCGTGCAGCCGCCGGTGCCGCCGCCGGTCGTGGTGACGGTGACCGTGTTCGACACCGCCGACACGTTGCCCGCCGCGTCCCGCGCCCGGACCTGGTACCGGTACGACGTGCTCGCCGACAGGCCGCTGTCGCTGAACGACGTGGTCGTCGACGTGCCGACCTGCGTGAACGAACCGCCCGAGGTGCCGGGCGCGCGCAGGATGTCGTATCCGGTCACCCCGACGTTGTCGGACGATGCCGACCAGGACAGGCTGGTGCCGCTGGACGTGGTGCCCGACGCGGCGAGGTTGCTCGGCGTGGACGGCGCCTGGGTGTCACCGGTGCCGCCGGTCGTGGTGACGGTGACCGCGCTCGACGCCGACGACACGTTGCCCGCCGCGTCACGCGCCCGGACCTGGTACCGGTACGACGTGTTCGCCGACAGGCCGCTGTCGCTGAACGACGTGGTCGTCGACGTGCCGACCTGCGTGAACGAACCGCCCGAGGTGCCGGGGGCGCGCAGGATGTCGTACCCGGTCACCCCGACGTTGTCCGTCGAGGCCGTCCAGGACAGGCTCACGCCGCTCGACGTGACGCCCGAGGCGACCGGCGTGCCAGGCGTGGTCGGGGCCTGGGTGTCGCCCGGCGTGGGGCCCGCGAGCGCGTCGTGCACCGCCGTGTACGACGGCTTCTGCTGGTAGTTCTCGTCGTAGATGAGCGCGGCGCCCTCGCTCGGGAACGTGTCCGGCACCCACGAGTGCCGGTCGGTGAAGCCCCAGATGGTGACGCCGGCGCAGGCGGTGACCGCGTTGCAGGCGTTGATCACGTTGCGGTAGTAGGTGGCCTGCGTGGTGTCCTTGGCCGTGGTGCGCGGCATCGGGATGCGAATGTCGACCTCGGTGATCCGCACCTGCACGCCCAGCGCCGCGAAGCGCTGCATGTTCTGCTGCAGGTCGTTCGGGAAGCCGTACTGCGTGGACAGGTGGGTCTGCAGGCCGACGCAGTCGACCGGCACGTTCTGCGCGCGCAGCGACTGGACCAGGTTGTACATCGCGGTGCTCTTGGCGTTGATGCCCTCGACGTTGTAGTCGTTGATGCACAGGCGGGCGTCGGGGTCGGCGGCGCGGGCGTAGCGGAACGCGTCGGCGATGAAGCTCTGGCCCAGCGTGTTGTACCAGAAGCTGGACCGGAAGCTGCCGTTCTCCTCGAAGACCTCGTTCACGACGTCCCACGAGACGACGGCGGCGTTGTTGGCGTACCGGCCGACCAGCGTCGAGATGTGGTCCTGCATGGCACTGCGCATCGCGGTGGCGCCCAGACCCTGCACCCAGCCGGGCGTCTGGTTGTGCCAGACCAGCGTGTGGCCGTGGACCTGCTGGTTGTTGGCGACGGCGAAGTTGACGACCTGGTCGGCGCCGCTGAAGTTCCAGTTGTTGTCCGACGACTCGGTGGCGTCCCACTTCATCGCGTTTTCGGCGGTGACCTGGTTGAACTCGGTCTGCGCGATGGTGCGGTAGGCGGACTCGTTGGCCAGCGGGCCGGTGGCCGCGGCGAAGCCGATGAACTTGCCGCGGGCGGCGGCGTGGGTGCGCAGCGGGCCGGAGGCGCTCGCCGGGGACGCCGACAGCAGCGGCACCGCGAGCGCGGAGACCAGCGTCAGGGCGGCGAGCGAGGCGATGCGCCGCGTTGCTCTGTGGAACGGGACGCGTGGGGGCGTCATGTGTCCTCCTGGTGATGGCGGAGCGTCAGTGCCATGACCCGGAGCGGCCACGTTGCGATGATGCGGCGCCTGTGCCCCGGGCGAGGGGGCGCCGCGTACGTGGTCATTCGGCTGGGGCACGGCACACATCGATGGAAGCGCTCCCAATGGTGCGCCGCACCATCCAGGTAAGTCAATAACTTCCGGAAACTATCGGGCCGAGGTCAGGCGCGCGGCGGCGCGGTGCTGTCCCGGACCACCAGCTCGGTGGCGAGCTCGATCCGCGGGCTCTCGATCTTCTCCCGCTGGGCCAGCCGCAGCACGGTACGCGCGGCGACCATGCCCATCTCGGCCAGCGGCTGCCGGATCGTGGTCAGCGGCGGCGACGACCAGCGCACCTCGGGCAGGTCGTCGAAGCCGACCACGCTCACGTCGTCGGGCACGCGCAGCCCCGCCCGGCGCACGGCCTCGTAGACGCCCAGCGCCATCTGGTCGCTGGACGCGAAGATCGCGGTGGGCGGCTCGGGCAGCTGCAGCAGCCGCGACCCGCCGGTGAACCCGGACTCGTGGTAGAAGTCGCCCTGGAACACCAGGTCGTCGTCGAACGACAGCCCGGCCGTCTCCAGCGCGGTGCGGTAGCCGTCCAGCCGGGCCCGGCTGCACATCAGCTGCGGCGGCCCGGCGATGAAGCCGATGCGCCGGTGGCCCAGGCCGATCAGGTGCTCGGTGGCGCGCAGGCTGCCCGCCCAGTTGGTGGCGCCGATGGTGGGCGCCTCCTGCGGCGGCACCCCGGACGGGTCGACGATCACGACCGGGATGTTGAGCCGGCGCAGCTCGGCCTGCAGCGGCGGCTCCAGGGTGGAGATGACGAAGATGACGCCCTCGGTGGCGCGGGAGCGCATGTTGTCCAGCCACTGCTTGGCCGAGGCGGTGCGGCGGTGGATCGCGGAGACCACGGTGCCGATGCCGGCGGCGTGCGCGACGTCCTCGACGCCCCGGATGATCTCGACGGCCCACGGGCTGTCCAGGTCGTTGAAGACGAGGTCGATCAGCCCGGAGCTGGTGCGCATGCTGGCCGGGCGGCGGCGGTAGCCGTGCCGGGTGAGCAGCTCCTCGACGCGTTCGCGGGTCTGCGGCGACACGTCGGAGCGGCCGTTGATGACCCGCGAGACGGTGGGCACGCTCACGCCCGCCAGGCGCGCGATCGCGGCGATCGTGACCTTGCGGCTCTCGTCCACGGACACCGGCAGCTCCTTCGTCACCGCTTCGGCCTACGGCCGGAACGTTTCGGTGCAGCAGAGCGTACCCGGGGCACGCTTCCGCCTTGCTCGCACCGTTCCCGCGCCGGGAATTCACGGAAACATACCGGAAGATCGGGGCGAGTGTCAGCCCTTGGTGGCACCGGACGCCAGACCGCTGATGAGCTGCCGTTCGGCTATGGCGTAGAAGCCGAGCGCGGGGATCATGGACAGTACGACGTAGGCCAGGACGCGGGCGGTGTCGTCGGCGTACTGGCCCTGGAAGGCCTGGACCCCGACGGGCAGGGTCCACCAGCTCTGGTCGGTGAACACGACCAGCGGGAGCATGAAGTTGTTCCAGCTGGCCACGATCGCCAGCACCGACACCGTGGCCAGCGCGGGCTTGGCCATGGGCAGCAGGATGCGCCAGAAGAACCCGAACGGCGTGCACCCGTCGAGGGTCGCCGCCTCCTCGACCTCGGCCGGGATGTTCCGGAAGAACTGCCGCAGGATGATGATGGTGACCGGCAGGCCGAACGCCGCCTGGGGCAGGATGACGCCGAGCGGGTTGTCCAGCAGGCCCATGCCGCGCAGCAGGATGAACAGCGGCAGGATCGCCACCGCGAACGGGAACATCAGCCCGACCGCGAACAGCGTGAAGAAGATCTCCCGCCCCCGGAACGCGAACCGCGCGAACACGAACGCGGCCATCGCCGACGTGCCGACCACGACCAGCACGGTGGCCAGCGCGATCAGGGTGCTGTTGCCCAGTTGCCGCCAGAAGACCTCGGAACCCAGGATCCCGGTGTAGTTCTCCGGCACCCAGGGTTCCGGCCAGCCCAGCGGGTTGGTCGACAGCTGCCCGTTGTCCTTGAACCCGCCCAGCACCCCGAACCCGACCGGCAGCACGATCAGCGCACCGATGGCCACGGACACCAGGTGCAGCACAGTGCTTCGGGCCCGGTCGGCGGCGGTGGCGCGGCGGCTCATCGCTGGTCTCCCATCGTGGTCAGGGCGCCCTCGGTGTCGCGGCGCAGCACGTATCGCTGGTAGAACAGCGCGAAGATCAGGCTGAGCAGGAACATGATGATGCTGATGGCGCTGGCGTAGCCGACCTCGAAGCGGCGGAAGCCGAACTGGTACATGGTCACGGCCATGGTCTCCGAGGCGTGGATCGGGCCGCCGCCGGTGAGCACCCAGACCATGTCGAAGAGCTGGATGCTGCCGATGACCGACAGGAACACGCTGATCCGGATCGTGGGCCCGAGCAGCGGCAGCGTGACGTGCCGGAACACCTGCCACGCACTCGCCCCGTCGGTCGTGGCCGCCTCGGTCAGCTCGCGCGGAATGCCCTGCCGCCCCGCCAGGTACAGGATCATGTGGAAGCCGAAGTACTTCCACGAGATCACCAGGAACAGCGCGTACAGCACCGTGCTCGGGTCGGCGAAGACGGCGCCGTTGAGCGCGTCGATGCCGAGCCACTCGGAGATCTGCTGGCCCAGGCCCCGGTTGGGCGAAAGGACCAGGGTGAACAGGACCGCGGTGGTGACCTCGGAGAGCACGTACGGCGCGAAGAAGATCAGCCGGTACCCGCTGCGGCCCTTGAGCGGCTGGTTGAGCAGCATCGCCAGGCCCAGCGACACCGGCAGCTGGACCACCAGCGACAGGCCGATCAGGATCCCGGTGCGCGACAGGTCGCCGAGGAAGGTCGGGTCCTGGAAGGCGCGGGTGAAGTTGTCCAGCCCGACGTAGTTCTCGGGCAGGCCGAAGCCGTTCCACTTGAAGGCGCTGGCGTAGCCCGCGAGCAGGATCGGCGCGATCACCAGCAGCAGGAACAGCACCAGCGCCGGGAGCAGGAACAGCACGATCGCGCCCAGCTGCCGCGGCCGGCCACGGCGGCGCGCGGCCGCCCTCCCCCGTGGCGCGGGCACGGCGGCACGGGAGCCCGTGTCCTTGCGGATCACCGTCGACTGCGTCATCGTCCTGCTCCCGTCCCGCCCTACCCGGTCGCGGTACCTTACTGGCTCTTCGCCACCGTGGTGATGTCCTTGACGATGTCCTCGGCCTTCTTGGTCCCGGCGATCAGCTCGGCCACGCTGTCGTTGACCTGCTGACCCACCGCCGGCGGGTACGCCTGGTCCAGGTACAGCTGGAAGCCGGTCGCCGCGGCCAGGCTCGACGCCACCGTCTTGCTGTTCGGGTCCTTGATCGCGTCCGCGGCGTCCTTCACCGTCGGCAGCACCGCACCCGTCGCGGCCGACTTGCGCTGGTTGGCCACGTCCAGCAGCGTCTTCAGGAAGTCCGTCGTCGCGGCGGGCGCGTTCTTGCCCACCGCGAAGCCATTGCCGCCGCCGAACGCCTCGGCCACCGAACCCTTCCCGCCGTCCACGGCCGGGAACGCGAAGTAGCCGAGCTTGTCGCCCAGGCCCTTCTTGCTCGTCGAGGCCGACGCCTGCACCGACGGGGCCCACTGGCCCATCAGCTCCATCGCCGCCCCGCCGTTGCCCATCGTCGCCGCCTGCCCGTCGGGCGAGCCGTACTCCGCCCCGAGGAAGCCCTTCTGGAACGGCTGCAGATCCACCAATTCCTTCAGGCGCTGACCAGCGGCGATGAAGTCAGGAGTGTCGAAGTTGCCATCCACGGCGGCCTGCTGGAGCGCTCCCAATCCGCCGATGCGCATGGCGAGGTAGGCCCAGTAGAAGTGGCCCGGCCACTTGTCCTTGCCCGCCAGCGCGATCGGCACGATGCCCGCGGCCTTGATCTTGCTGACCGTGGTCAGCAGCTCAGCCCAGGTGGTGGGCGGCGCGGTGATCCCGGCCTTGGCGAACAGGTCCTTGTTGTACCAGAACCCGACCATGCCCACGTCGAACGGAACACCGTAGATCTTCCCGTCGATCGTGAACGGCTGCACCGACGCCGGCAGCAGCGAACCGATCCACGGCTGCACATCAGCCGTGATGTCCTTGACCAGACCCGCGTCGACCTGCTGCTTGAGCACGCCACCGCCCCACGACTGGAACAGGTCCGGCGGCGAGCCCGCCTGCGTCGCCGTGGTCAGCTTCGCCTTGAACGCCTCGTTCTCCAGCGGCTGGATCACGACCTTCACGTTCGTGTGCGCCGACTCGTACTCCTTGGCGATCGCCGCCCAGACCGGCAGCATCGGCTCGGTGTTCTGGATGTGCCACCAGTTGATCGTCTGCGGCGCGTTCGGATCAGCGGATTCGTCGCTGCCGCACGCGCTCAGCAGGTAGGCGCCCGCGCCGGCGCCGGCGAGGCCGAGCAGCGTACGGCGGGAGAGGTGGGCTGTCATGAGCCGTCCCTTCGCGATACATGTCAGGTTGCTTCGGGTGTGCCGACCAGGGTCGGCGTGGAGGTGCCCGGAGCCGGCCCGAAAGTTTCTGCCCGGGGGCCGGTATTTTCGCTTGATGGCGCGCACGTTACGACGCGTGCACGGGATAGGTCAAGGCCTGTCGCATCTCGACCCGAACCGTTACCGTGAGCGAGAAATCTCGCCATGGAAACCGGCAATCTTCCGGGGGATTTCCGGAAATGGCGCGTTATCGAAAGCCCCAGAGGAGCCGAACATGTCGACCGAGACCGCTCACGTGGCCACGGCCGCCCGGTCGATCCGCAACCCGGTCCTGCCCGGGTTCCACCCGGACCCCTCGATCCTGCGCGTCGGCGACGACTACTACCTGGCCACCTCGACCTTCGAGTGGTACCCCGGCGTACGCGTCCACCACTCCCGCGACCTCGTCCACTGGCAGCCCCTCGGCGGCATCGTCACCGAACGCCGCCTGCTCGACCTGCGCGGCTGCGGCGACTCCAACGGCGTCTGGGCCCCCGACCTCACCTGGCACGACGGCCTGTTCCACCTCGTCTACAGCGACGTCGCCAGCTTCGCCAGCGGCTACTGGGACCCCCAGAACTTCCTCACCACCGCACCCGACATCAGCGGCCCCTGGTCCGACCCGGTCCGGCTGCACGCGCACGGGTTCGACGCGTCGCTGTTCCACGACGACGACGGCACCACCTGGCTGCTCAACATGAGCGCCGACTGGCGGCCGGGGCGCAACCGCTTCGGCGGCATCGAGATCCAGCAGTACGATCGCGAGCAGCGCAAACTGGTCGGCGAGCGGCGCATCATCTTCACCGGCACCCCGGCCGGGCTCACCGAGGGCCCGCACCTGTACCGGCACGACGGCTGGTACTGGCTGGTCACCGCCGAGGGCGGCACCAGCTGGGAACACCAGGTCACCGTCGCCCGCTCGCGCGAGCTGTTCGGCCCGTACGAGGTGGACCCGGCCGGGCCGCTGCTCACCTCCGTCGGGCGGCCGGACCTCACGCTGCAGAAGGCCGGGCACGGCAGCCTGGTGCAGACGCAGGGCGGCGAGTGGTATCTCGCGCACCTGGTCGGGCGGCCCTACTCGCCGCTGGGCAACTGCGTGCTGGGCCGGGAGACCGCGATCCAGCGGGTGCAGTGGGCTCCCGGCGGCTGGCCGCGCATCCCCGGCGGCATCCCCGCCGACGAGTATCCGGCCCCCGACCTGCCCGCCCACCCCTGGCCCGACGAGCCCGCCACCGACCACTTCGACGGCCCCGAGTTGTCCGTCTGCTGGTCCACCCTGCGCCGCCCCGCCACCCCGGACTGGATCGACCTGCGCTCGCGGCCGTCGCACCTGCGCCTGTACGGCGGGCAGTCGCCGGTCGGGAAGCAGACCCCGAGCCTGGTCGCGCGGCGGGTCGGCGCGACCCGATGCAGCCTGGAGACCACCGTCGAGTTCGATCCGGCCGACCACCGGCAGCTCGCCGGGATCACCGGCTACTACAACACCGCGAACTGGTACTACGCCTACCTGACCCGGGCCGACGACGGCCGCCGGACGCTGGAGGTGCTCAGCTCCGACAGCGGCCGCCGGGTCGCCCACCCGGAGCTGTCCGTCGACACCACCGGCGTGGACCGGGTCGGGCTGCGGGTGGAGTTCGACGGGCCGGCGCTGCGGTTCGCGTACGACGTGGGCGAGGGCTGGCAGGAGCTGCCCGCGGTGTTCGACGCGACCACGCTGTCCGACGAGCACGCCGCCCGGGTCGTCGACGGCGAGCCCGCCGCCTGGGGCTTCACCGGCGCGTTCCTCGGCCTGTGGGTGCAGGATCTGGGCGCCGACGGCGCGTACGCCGACTTCGACCTCGCCGTCTACCGCGCGGGCTGAGTCAGCCGATCCGCAGGCCGAGCGCCTGCACCAGCACCACGGCCTGCGTGGCGTCGATGACGGCGTCGCGCAGCTCGACCTCGGCCGGGTGGAACGCGGTCAGGTCGCTGCCGCGCAGGTCGCACTTGTTGAACCGGGCCTTGGCCAGGTGCGCGCCGGACAGGTCCACGCCGCTGAACGTCGCGCCGTCGCAGTGGGCCATGGCGAGATCGGCCTCGCGCATGCGTACCCCCTGGAACGTGACGCCGCGCAGGTCGGCCTCGGCCAGGTTGACGAACGACCAGTCGCCGCCGGTCACCCGCAGCGGCCGCAGCGTGCACTGCTCGAACGAGCTGCCGGTCAGCTTGCACCCGGCGAACTCGGCCTCGAACAGGTTGCAGCGCAGGAACGAGCAGCGCAGGAACGCGCTGTCGGTGTGCCGCGAGGCGTTGAACTTGACGTTGCCGAACACGCACTCCTCGAACACCGTGCCCTGGCTGGCCAGCTCGGTCATGTCCAGGTCGCGGAAGGTGCAGCGCACGTAGTGCCGCTCCCCCAGCTCGTCGCCGTACCAGTCCTCGCCCGAGAAGCTCTCGCCCTCGACCGTCTCCATCTCCGCCACCCCGCCACCCTACCGGCGACCCCCGACGTCGATCTTGCGCGAACTGTTGCCCTTTCGCCCGGAAGAGGCGTGTCGTACCCGCAGTTCGCGCAAGATCAGCGCCTCAGGAGGCGGCGGGGGCGGGGAGGCGGCGGACGGCGGGGATGGTGAGGAGGGCCAGGGCCGCGGGGACGGCGAGCAGCGTCATCGCGTAGAGGGTGGGGCGCAGGCCGATCGCCTGGGCGACCGGTCCCGCCACGGCCAGGCCGAGCGGCATCAGGCCCGCGGTCAGCAGGTAGTCGTAGGAGCTGACGCGGGACAGGGACGCCTGCGGGACGTGGGCCTGCAGCGAGGTTTCCCAGAGGGTGAAGGCGAGCGAGACCGCGACGCCGGTGACCGCCTCCAGGGCCGCGATCACGGGGATCGTCGGGCCGATGCCGATGATCAGCGCCTGGCAGGCGGCGACGGAAAGGGCGGCGGCCGCGACGACGAGCGGGCGTTTCATGCGTACCCGCATGGCCAGCAGGTCGCCCACGATGGAGCCGACACCGAACGCGGCCACCACGATCGACCAGCTCGTCGCGCCGCCGAACTCCTGCTCGGCCAGCACCGGTCCGAGCACATACACCGACGGCAGCACCACCACGTGGTAGATCGACAACGCGGCCAGCGTCGACCACACCCAGCTGCGTGACACCACCTCGGTGAAACCTTCGCGCAGCTGCGCCAGGAAGCCGCCCTCGGGCGCGGCCGCGTCGGAGGCGCGCGGCCTGAGGCGGGCCAGGAACACGGCGCTGACCGCGAAGCTCAGCGCGTCGAGCGCGATCGCGCCGCCCGGGCCGACCAGGAAGATCAGGCCGCCGGCCAGCGCGGGACCGGCCACCAGGCCGGTCGACATGACCAGACCGCGCAGGCCGTTGGCCTCCTGCAGCCGGTCCGGGCTGACGATCAGCGGCATCAGGCCGGCCGCCGCGGGCGCGAAGAACGCGTCGGCCGTGCCGAACACCGCCATCAGCACGACCAGGTGCCACACCTGCGCCTGGCCGCTGAGCAGCAGCCCGGCGACCAGCGCCTGGGTCACGAAGCGCACCAGGTCCGAGACGAGCATCACCCGCTGCCGGGGCAGCCGGTCCGCCCACACGCCGCCCGCGAGCGCGAACGCCAGGAACGGCACCAGCGTGGCCGCGCTGACCAGGCCGACCTCCGCGGCGTCCGCGCCGGGGATGGACAGCACCGCGAACGGCACCACGACGAACGTGATCCGGTCGCCCACCATCGACAGCGCCTGCCCGGCGAAGTACCGGGCGAACTGCGGCTCCTCGCGCAGCACGGCGGGGATCAGCGACCTCATCGCGACACTCTTTCTCACATCGCGGGTCGGGCCGCGTACTCCCTGGTGACAGCCCAGGTTAGGAACCGGCCGCGGTCCCCGGCAACCGGATTCCGCGCTGTCCGCGGTCAGCCGCCGAGCGCCAGCGGGGCGAGGATGACCAGGCCGATGACGATGAACACGCCGGGGACGAGCCAGTGGCCCCAGCGCTCGATGAGCGCGACCACACGCGGGTGCGCGCCGAGCCACGAACCGGCCAGGCACCACACGGCGACCAGCACCGCGAACACGGCGACGGTGAGCATGCTGTCGGCGACGCCGATGGTGCGGAACACCGGCGTGTAGACGGCGATGTTGTCGGCGCCGTTGGCGATGGTCACCCCGGCCACGGCCAGCGCCCCGGTGGCCACGGCGGGCGGTTCTGCGCCGTCGGCGCGGGCGCGCAGCGAGCGGACGAGGGCGCGCACGCCCAGCGCCAGCGGCACCAGGCCGAGCAGGGCGACCCACCTGTCGGGCACCACGGCGAGGCCGACGGCGGCCAGCGCGGACGCCGCGACCAGCACGGCGATGCCCGCGTACTGGCCGGTCCAGATCTGCCAGGGCCGCGGGCGGCCGGTGGTGCGGGCGCTGAGGAACAGCACGGTGAGCACGATCAGGTCGTCGACGTTGGTGCCCGCGAACAGCGCCACGGCCGCCGCCAGGGTCCCGCCCAGGTGATCCACGCGCCACAGCGTACGGCGGGCGGCCAGCTTACCGCCGGACGCGTTCACAGTCACCTATTCAAATCTATCGACGAGAGGGCATATCCTCCTCGGGACCGGTTACCCCGGCATCCCGAACCCCGAGGAGCACGGCGTGAGAAGCAGACCCATCATCCGCGGCCTGGTCGTCCTGGCCATGGCGCTGACCGGCGCGGTGGCCGTCGAGGCCCCGGCCGTCGCCCTGGCCCCGCCCGACATCTCGCTCACCAACATCCGGACCCACCTGCAGCAGTTCCAGACCATCGCGAACAACAACGGCGGCAACCGCCGCTCGAACACCGCCGGCTACACCGCGTCGGTCAACTACGTGTTCAACGCGCTGCAGGCCGCCGGCTACAGCGTGGTCAAGCAGAACTGCACCTCCGGTTGCACCAGCGGCGCGGGCCCGAACGTGGTCGCGGACTGGCCCGGCGGCGACACCAACCAGGTCCTCATGCTCGGCGCGCACCTCGACGGCGTCTCGGCCGGTCCCGGCATCAACGACAACGCCTCCGGCTCGTCGATGCTGCTGGAGCTGGCGCTGACGCTGGCGTCGCAGAACCCGACCATGCTCAAGCACGTGCGCTTCGCCTGGTGGACCGACGAGGAGCAGGGCCTCAACGGCTCGGAGTTCTACGTCAACTCGCTGTCCTCGACGGAGCGCGCGAAGATCACCGGCTACCTCAACTTCGACATGATCGCCTCCACCAACGGCGGCTACTTCATCAACCGGATCAGCAGCAGCCTCGGGCAGACCATCAAGGCGTACTACGACGCGAACTTCCCCGGCCTGGCGCCGGAGGAGAACGTCGAGGGCGCGGGCCGGTCCGACGACGCGTCGTTCAACGCCGCGGGCATCCAGACCTCGGGCATCGCCGCGGGCGCCAGCGCCAACAAGACCTCGGCGCAGGTCACCAAGTGGGGCGGCACCACGGGCGACTACGACCCCTGCTACCACGCCTCCTGCGACACGTTCCCGAGCAACATCAGCGACACGGTGCTGAACCGCGCCGCCGACGCGGCCGCGTACGCGGTGTGGACCCTGGCCGTGGGCACCCCGACCGGTAACGACTTCTCGATGTCGGCGAGCCCGGCCTCGGGCAGCACATCGGCGGGCGGCTCGGTCACCTCCACCATCGGCACCACCGTGACCAGCGGCAGCGCCCAGTCGGTCACCCTGTCGGCGTCCGGCCTGCCCAGCGGCGCGACCGCGTCGTTCAGCCCGGCCACGGTCACCTCGGGCTCGTCGTCGACGATGACCATCGCGACCAGCGCGTCCACCCCGGCGGGCACGTACACGGTGACGGTCACCGGCACCGGCAGCAGCGCCACCCGGACCACCACGTTCTCACTGACGGTGGCCGGGCCGCCGGGCTGCTCGGCGACCAACCCGACCGACGTCACCATCGTCGACCAGGGCACCGTCGAGTCCACCATCGCGATCACCGGCTGCACCGGCAACGCCGGGTCGGCCAGCACGGTCGAGGTGCACATCGTGCACACGTACGTCGGTGACCTGGTGGTCAGCCTGATCGCCCCGGACGGCTCGGCGTACACGCTGCGCAACCGCACCGGCGGCAGCGCCGACAACATCGACCAGACGTTCACCGTCAACCTGTCCAGCGAGGTCGCCAACGGCACCTGGCGGCTGCGGGTGCAGGACGCCGGGCCGGCCGACGTCGGCTACATCAACAGCTGGACGCTGAACCTCGGCGGCTCGACCCCGCCGCCCTGCTCCGGCACCAACGGCACCGACGTGACCATCTCCGACAACGCCACCGTGAACAGCCCGATCACCATCGCGGGCTGCTCGGGCAACGCGTCGTCGACCTCGACGGTCGCGGTGCAGATCGTGCACACGTACATCGGTGACCTGGTGGTCAGCCTGATCGCGCCGGACGGCTCGGCGTACGTGCTGCACAACCGGTCCGGCGGCAGCGCCGACAACATCAACCAGACGTACACGGTCAACCTCTCCACCGAGGTGAAGAACGGCACCTGGACCCTGCGGGTCCAGGACGCCGCGGCCAACGACGTCGGCTACATCAACAGCTGGACGCTGACGCTGTAGCCGCCCGTACCTCCGCCGCCCCGGGCACGCACCGCCCGGGGCGGCGGAACCCCCGATCCCGGACCCCGCCCTAGGCCCGTGCGCCCTGCGCCATCACCTGCTCCAGCAGGGTGATCAGGACGGTCTTGACCGACTCGCGGCGCCGGGCGTCGCACAGGCGCACCGGCACGTGCGGTTCGAGGTTCAGCGCCAGCTCGACCTCCTGCGGCCGATACACCCGCGCGCCCTCGAAGCAGTTGACGGCCACCACGAACGGCGTGCCGCGCTGCTCGAAGTAGTCGATGGAGCTGAACGCGTCCTCCAGCCGCCGGGTGTCGGCAAGCACCACCGCGCCGATCGCGCCGTAGGCCAGCTCGTCCCAGACGAACATGAAGCGCTCCTGGCCCGGCGTGCCGAACAGGTACAGCACCAGGTCGTCGTTGATGGTGATGCGGCCGAAGTCGAGCGCCACCGTGGTGGTGCCCTTGGCCTCCACCCCGGCGATGTCGTCCACGCCGACGCTCTCGTCGGTGAGGTACTCCTCCGTCATCAGCGGCGCGATCTCGCTGACCGTGCCCACCAGCGTGGTCTTGCCGACCCCGAACCCGCCCGCGACCAGGATCTTGAAGGCGGCCGGGATGCCGCCCTCGTCGTCATAGAGCTCGGATGCCATCGATGACCGCCTTGAGGATGTCCGCGCTGGGCAGGTGGCTGACGTTGACGGGCGCCCGGCGCCGGACCAGCCGCCGCTCCAGCAGGTCGCTGAGCAGCACCCGGACCGTGCCCGCGGGCAGCCGCAGGTGCGCGGCGATCTCCGCGACGGACACGGGGCGCTGGCACACCGCCATGATCTCCGCGTACACCGTGCCCAGGCCGCCGTCGGACGGCAGCGCGGGCCGGGTCGCCATCAGCACCGCGATCAGGTCGAGGTCGGCATGGCGCGGCCGGGTCCGGCCCGACGTCATGGCGTACGGGCGGATCAGCGGCCCCGCCTCGTCGTCGACCCACAGCATGCCCTGATCGGGCAGCTCGTCCGGCGACGGTGCGGTCACGGCGCGCTGCCCCGGACCGGCGCGGTCAGGTACTGCCCCACCCGCACGACGAGCATCGCCATCTCGTACGCGACCATGCCCGCGTCGGCGTCCTTGCCCGCCACCACGGCCAGGCAGGCGCCGTTGCCCGCGGCGGTCACGAACAGGAAGCCGCCCTCCATCTCGATGACGGCCTGGCGCGCTTTGCCCTTGCCGAAGCGGCGACCGGCCCCGCGGGCCAGGCCGAACAGGCTGGCCGCCACCGCGGCGAGGTGCTCGGCGTCCTCTCGGGTCAGCCCGTTGGACGCGGCCATGAGCAGCCCGTCGGCGGACAGCACGATGGCCTTCTGGGCCTGCGCCACCCGGTCGACGAAGTCGTCGGCAAGCCAGGCCAGGTCGGCAGCCCTCGTCTTCTGCTCCACGCTCATTTCTCCCTGCCCTGCCCCTTCTCGTGTCGCGGCGTTGTGCGCGGGCTCGGCCGCCGTGGCAGGGGCGGCCGGTCCTCGGTGCGTGGACCGGCCTGCTCCGCGCCGCGCGGCCCGGCGGCCGCCGTCTCGGTGACCAGCGGCACGGCCGTCGGCGACGCGCCGGCCGCCTGCTCGTTGACCAGCAGTTCCACCACCGGGTACGCCCCGGTCGGCTGTTCGGCCGCCGTCGGTGCCGCGGCTGGGGCCGCGGCGTCCGGTGGCGCCGGGATCGGCGGGCCGGCCGCGGGTGCGGTGCTCAGCTGCTCCGCGGCGAGCCGGCCCCGGCGGCTGCCCTGCTGGTACGCCGTGATCAGGCTGTAGATCTGCGACGCCGCGCGGGCGTCGTCGTCGGGCGCCGCGTCGGACGGGGCATCCGCGTGCTCCGCCTCCGCCGCCTCCGCGCCGCGCCGCGCCACGGCGGACAGCGCCCCGACGTCGGGCGCCGCCTCGACGGTCGGCGCCGCCTCGGCGGCCGGCACCGTTTCGCTGGTGGGCGCTGCCTCGACGGAGGTTCGCGCCAGGGCCGACGGCTCGACGGCACGGGTGTCGGCGAACGCGGTCTGCTCGGCCCGGGGGGCCGCCGACCGGCTGCGCACCGGCAGGCCGGACGGGGTGTACACGGTGCTCTCGACCGGCTCCCGCTGCCCCGGCACGCCGGGCGGGCCGCTGTCGGCGGACCGCAGCGCGGTCAGGTCCCCGGTGTGCGACGGTGCGAGAGCCGAACCGTTCACGCGGGTCCCGTGCGTGGCGGCGGGTGCCGCGGCCGGGGCGGCCGGGTCGTCGGCCGCGGCGGGGTCGTCGGCCGCGGCGAGGGCGGCCGGCGCGGGCACGGGCGGCGCGTCGGCCACGGACCAGCGCTGCGGCAGCTCGAACGGGGTGTCGTCGGGCCAGGTGCGCCGGGGCAGCCCTTCCGCGGCCAGAGGGCGGGGGGCCGCCTCCCGGTCCGGCCCGGGGCGCTCGGCCGGCGACCGCTCGGCGACCGCCTCGATGACCTGGTGCTCGCCGCTGTCCAGGCCGGAGGCAGCGGGCCAGGTGTCGGCCACCAGGGCGGCCGGGATGAGCACCACGGCGGTGGTGCCGCCGCCGGGCGACGGCTGCAGCCGCACCTTGACGCCGTGCCGCTCGGCCAGCCGCCCGACCACGTACAGGCCGAGCCGGGGCGTGCTGGTCAGCAGGAACTCGGCGGGCTGCTGCAGCTGGGCGTTGGCCTGGTCCAGGTCGGCCAGGGTCATGCCCAGGCCGTGGTCCTCGACCTCGATGACGTAGCCGGCGCCCACCTCGGAGCCGCCGACGTTGACCATCGTGTGCCGGGGCGAGAACGCCAGCGCGTTCTCCATCAGCTCGGCCAGCAGGTGCACCACGTCGCCGACGGCGTGCCCGGACAGCCCGGCCGTCTCGCTGGGCAGCACGTTGACCCGGGGATACTCCTCCACCTCGGCGACCGCGGCCCGGATCACGTCGACCATCGGCACGGTGCGCCGCCAGCCGCGGCCGGGCACGGCGCCGGCGAGCACGATCAGGTTCTCGGCGTTGCGCCGCATGCGGGTGGCCAGGTGGTCGATGCGGAACAGCTCGTCCAGCTCGGCGGAGTCGGCGGTGCGGCGCTCCATCGCGTCGAGCATGCCGAGCTGGCGGTGCACCAGGGTCTGGTTGCGCCGAGCCAGGCTCAGGAACAGGTCGCGTACGCTGCGGCGCAGCTCCGCCTGCTCGACGGCGGCCCGGACGGCGGTCTCCTGCGCGGCGTTGAACGCCTGCCCGACCTGGCCGATCTCGTCCGCGCCGAAGGCCAGCGGCGGCGCCTCGGCGATGACGTCGACCTCCTCCCCGTCGCGCAACCGCTGCACGACGCGCGGCAGGCGTACGTTGGCCAGCTCGTCGGCGGCGTCGCGCAGCCGCCGCAGCTGCTGCACGATGGCGCGGGCGGTCGTGATCGACAGCGTGATGGACGCGATGACGGCGATCAGGCCGAGACCGGCGGCCAGCACCAGCCGCACGATCACCAGGACGATCGGGCCCTCCGCCCGGTCGATGGTGGCCTCGGCCAGGTCGATGTCGAGCTGGGCCAGCGCCGCCAGCGCCGGGTCGAACGCCGAGCGCCACTCGTTGCTGCCCACCGGTGGCGGCTCGCCCGCGCGGGCGCGCTCGACCAGCACGTCCTCGACCTGCTGCAGGCGGGTCATCGCCGGCCCGGTCAGCACGGGGCCGTAGATCGCCTTGTCGGCGGCGGGCAGGCCCTCCAGCCCGGTGTCGCGGATGTTGCGCTGCGCGCCGACGAGCCGCGCGAACTCGGCGGCGTCCGCGGCGGTGAAGCGGCCCGCCGCGAGCACGCCGGACATGAGCGCGTCCTCCTGCGAGAGCAGCTCGCGGCCCCGGGACATGATCAGCAGGTGGCGCAGCTGGTCGTTGATCGCCTTGTCGTCGAAGCTCCCGATGGTGGCGAAGATGCGATAGCCGACGCCGATGGTCTGGGTGTAGTAAGCGACGGCCTCGGCGCGCCCGCCGCTGCGCTGGTCGACGTCGGTGCGCACCGGGCCGAGCCGGTCGAGCAGCCGGCCCAGCTCGGCGATGTTCTGGTCGGCCTGGTCCGAGGCGGCCAGCCCGGCGGTCGTGCCGCGCACCGACTCGCGGAAGCGCGCGGCCGCGGCGTCGGTGGCGGCGCGGGCCGTCTGCAGCTCGGCGCTGGCGTCGCCCTCACCGCCGGCCAGCACCACCGCGGAGGCGCGGCGTTCGGCCTGCAGCGTGGCCACCAGCGCATCGGTCGGCCGGCCGACCTCCTGGTCGAGGGTGCTGATCCAGAACAGGTTGAGGCCTTCGCGCAGCGTCACGAAGGCGGCGAACGCCCACAGCGCGGCCAGCGACGCCAGCAAGAAGACGATCTTCGCTCGCAGGTTCGAGGTCCGTGAGCTCATCACTGTCCCACCGTGTAGGCCGACGCGACGGTCCGCGCCTGTCGGTGCCATGACCGCCACGCAAGGTGACTGACGGGATGAACTCAACACGACTCGGCACGTCAGCCGTCGCACGCCGTGTGCGACAACCACCCGGACAACAACGGCGTCCTAAGTGGACCAGACCGAACGGGCGGTAGCACCGCGAATACCTGCTTACCGGACGAGCCGGGCGGCGGTCGTGCCGGTAACGGCCGTCCAGCGCTGGACCAGTTACCTACCGGTTGGGTAGGGTTACGGAAAACGATCACGCCAGGAGGAGAGCGTTGGACGTCGAGCGGACCGCGCTGCCGGGTATCGGGCTGCGTCACGAGTTCCAGACCGTCAAGGGCCAGCATGCGGCCGTGGTGTCGCACGTATCGGGACGGCGGGACATCGTGATCTACAAACCTGATGATCCTGATTCGGCCGTGGTGACGCTGTCGCTGTCCACCGACGAGGCCAACGGCGTGGCCGAACTGCTGGGCACCTCCCGCATCGTGGAGCGGCTGGCCGACCTGCGCCGGCAGGTGGTGGGGCTGCTGACCGTGCAGGTGCCGGTGATCGCCGGGTCGCCGTTCGACGGGCGGACCCTGGGTGACACGCAGGCCCGCACGCGTACCGGCGCGTCGATCGTCGCGGTGATCCGCGGCGGGGAGATCCTGGCCAGCCCGCGTCCGGACTTCGTGTTCCACCCCGGCGATCTGGCCGTGGCGGTGGGCACCGCCGAGGGCACCGACGCGGTCACCGACATCATGCGCAACGGCTGACGCGTATGCACGGAGCCCTCGTCCTCATCGAGATCGGCGCGGTCATCCTCGCCCTGGGCCTGCTCGGCGCGCTGTCGCTGCGGGTCGGCATCTCACCCATCCCCCTGTACCTGCTGGCCGGTCTCGCGTTCGGCAAGGGCGGACTGCTGCCCATCGCCGCGGCCGAGGAGTTCGCCGCGACCGGCGCCGAGATCGGCGTCATCCTGCTGCTGTTCACCCTCGGCCTGGAATACACCGCCCCCGAACTGGTCGGCACGCTGCGCCACAACGCCCCCGCCGGGCTGGTCGATCTCGTCCTCAACTCGGCCCCCGGCGTCGCCGTCGCCCTGATCATGGGCTGGGGCCCGGTCGCGGCCGTCGCGCTGGGCGGGATCACGTATGTCACGTCGTCGGGCATCACCGCCAAGGTCCTGGCCGACCTGAACTGGCTCGGCAACCGCGAAGTCCCGATCGTGCTGTCACTGCTGGTCTTCGAAGACCTCACCATGGCCATGTACCTGCCGATCCTCACCGCGATGCTGGCCGGGGTCAGCCTCGCCGCCGGGCTGACGACCCTGGCGATCGCCGGCGCGACGATCACGGTGATCCTCGTGATCGCGCTCAAGTTCGGCCGGTACGTGGAGAAGTTCGTCGCCTCACCCAGCTCCGAGGTGCTGCTGCTCAAGGTCCTCGGCCTGACCGTGCTCGTCGCCGGGCTCGCCCAGCAGCTGCAGGTCTCCGCCGCCGTCGGCGCGTTCCTGGTCGGCATCGCCCTGTCCGGGCCCCTTGCCCACACCGCCCGCGAACTGCTCACCCCGCTGCGCGACGTGTTCGCCGCGGTGTTCTTCGTGTTCTTCGGCCTGCAGACCGACCCCCGCGCCCTGCCCCCCGTGGCCGGGATCGCGATCCTGATGGCCTTGGCCGGTATCGCCACGAAGATGGCCACCGGCTGGTGGGCCGCCAAACGTGCCCACATCAGCGTCGCCGGCCGCCTGCGCGCAGGCGTCGCACTGCTACCCCGCGGCGAGTTCAACATCGTCATCGCCGGCCTCGCGGTCGCCGCGGGCATCAACCCACAACTCGGCCCACTCGCCGCCGCATACGTACTCATGCTGGCCGTACTCGGCCCACTGTTCGCCCGCGGCGTCGAGCCACTCATCAACCGCATCAGCCGCCGCCGCCCCCACACGGCCGCGTCTGCCGCCCCGGAACCCGTCCACCTGCCCGGCCAGGTGGGCGCACCGGACCCCGACGGCACCCCCGCCAAAGCCTGACCGGCTCGCGGCACGCGCCTCTCCCGCATACGTCGGCCCGCCCGGAACGAACCAGTCCAGGCGGGCCGACGTATGCGTGAAGCGGGACGGGATCACTCCCAGAGGTAGGCGTGCCAGGGGCCGACCTCGGTGGTGTAGCGGCTGCCCAGGGCCTGGGTGACCTGGCCGAGGTGCACGTGGTCGTGGGTGGTCCAGGTGGCCAGCAGCTGCCCGAGGGTGACCGGGCCGAACGCGGGGTGGGTGCCCTCGCGGGCGAGGTCCTCGGCGGTGAGGCCGAAGCCGCGCAGCGCGGCCAGGTTCTCCGCGCGCAGGGTGCGGAACAGGTCCAGCAGCTCGGCGGTGGTGCGCCCGGCCGCGATCGGGGCGTGCCCCTGCACGTCGAACGGGGTGAACGGGCGCTCCGTACCGTGCTCCAGGATGATCCGGGCGCGCGGGATCCAGTCGGTCTGCTCGCCGTGGATGAAGTGGGCCAGCACCTCGTGCGCGCTCCACTCGCCCTCGGCGGGGCGGTGCCGGGCCCAGCCGTCGTCGAGCTCGCCGAGCAGCGCGTCGAGGGTGTCGGGCGTACGGCTCAGCGCGGCGACCGCGTCGAGGAGCTGGAACGTCATGGCGTCCAGCGTAGGCGGCCGCTGACCGCGACCGTCCCACCTCCCCCGGGGCGGCGGGGCACGGCGCGAGCCGAGCCGCACGTTCCGAGGCAGGCGGGACGGTGGCGGATCACGTCAGTCCACCGAGGCCGGCACCTTGGACGACAGTGGTTGGTGGCCGATGATGACGCAGGTCAGAGGGTCGCCGTCACGGCGGCGGGGCGCGGACTGCGGCGGGCCCAGGCGACGGTGTACGGGATCGCCGCGCCGATCAGTGCGAACAGGACCGCCATCACCGCCCAGCCGAGCACCCCGTGGCTCAGCGCGAGCCAGGTCAGCAGGACCGGGGCGAGCATCCGGCCGAACTGCGCCCCCATCGAGTACGTGGCCTGGTACTGCCCCTGCGCCCCGTCCGGGGCGAGCCCGAACGAGATGCCCCAGCCGGCCGCGGACTGACGCAGCTCGCCGACCACGTGCACCAGCGCGCCGAGGACGAGCATCGCGACCGCGGCCCAGCCGGGCACCCCACCGCTCGCCGCGAACAGCAGGCAGGCCGCGGCGACGAACAGGCCCGCGGTGCGCGCGGCGCGGGCGGCGCCGTCCAGCCGCTCGGTGCCCCGCGCTGCGCGCACCTGCAGCAGCACCACCATGCTCGTGTTGACCAGCAGCAGCACGGCGATCAGCCAGTGCGGCGCGTCGGTGCGGGTGGCGATCCACAGCGGCAGCACCACGTTGAGGATGTCGAAGTGCATCGCCAGCAGCCCGTCCAGCGCCACGAACGCCAGGTACGGCCGGTCGCGCAGGGCCACCAGGCGCGGGCCGCCGGTCGCGGGCACCGGCGTGACCGCGGGCAGTCGCAGGCCGAGCAGCGCCGCGCCGAGGAAGCTGACCGCGTTGCCGACGATCATCAGCCGGTACGCCGTGGGCGTGTCCGCGGCGATGGCGAGGCCGGCCAGCGCGGCGCCGAGCGAGATGCCGACGTTGGTGGTGGCGCGCAGGTAGGCGCGGCCGCGCACCCGGCGCTCGGCGGGCAGCGCCCCGGCGATCAGAGCGCCGCGCGCACCCCGCGCCGCCGCGTCGGCCAGCGCGGTCACCGCCGACAGCGCGACGAAGGCCGGAAAGGACGCCACCAGCAGCATCGCCGCGGCGAGCACGGCCTGCAGCGCGTACGCGCACAGCTGGACGCCCCGCGGGCCGCGGCGGTCGGCCAGGTAGCCCATCGGCGTGCTGGCCACCACGCAGACCAGAGAGGCGACGGTGAGGCCGAGGCCGTACTGCGCCGGGGACAGCCCCACCACCTGGGTGAGGTAGAGGGCGCTCGAGGTCACCCACAGTCCCTGTCCGACGGTGTTGACGAGGGTGACTGCGGCGAGCGCGCGCAGGGGTCCGGATTCGGGCAGCAGTCGCTTCAGCACGGCTTTCACCTAACAGTACGTACGTACGGTTTGTAAAGCGGTGTGATCACGATCTCGCCGGGCCGGTGCGGCACTCCGGGCGGTGTTAGCGTGACCCGCCCCTGATGACCGATACGTGCCCGGAAACGAACGATGCTGGCGCTGCTGCACACCTCGCAGGCTCACGTGCTGACCTTCGACCGCCTCCGCGGCGAGGTCGCCCCGACGCTCACGCTCTACCACATCGTCGCCGAGCACCTGCTCGACGAAGCCCGCCGGCACGGCGTACCGGCCGTCGCGGACCAGGTCACGCAGCAGATCCAGCTGGCCGCCGAGGCCGGGGCGCGCGCCGTGCTGTGCACCTGCTCCACCATCGGCGCACTCGCCGAGAGCGCCGCCGCGGCGGCGGGCATCCCGGTGCTGCGGGTGGACCGGCCCATGGCCGCCGCAGCGGTCGAGGCCGGTACGCGGATCACGGTGCTCGCCGCGCTCGCCACCACCCTCGCGCCGACCGGCTCGCTGATCGAGCAGGAGGCCGCCCGCGCGGGCCGCGCCGTCGAGGTGCGCGCGCAGGTGATCTGCGGGGCCTGGGACCGCTTCGCGGCCGGTGACCTCGACGGTTATCTCGACCGGGTCACCGCCGCGCTGGCCGCGGTGACCGATGCGGACGTGATCGTGCTGGCCCAGGCGTCGATGGCCCCGGCCGCCGAGCGCGGCGCGACCGCGATCCCGGTGCTCGCCTCCCCGCGCCTCGGCCTGCGCGCCGCCGCGTCCCTCTGATCCGCCTCCGCCGACCGCCCCACTGCCGCGCGCCGCTTGCGGCGGCAGCCCGGAAGCCGAGCCGTCAGGCGCCGAAGACCTTCGCGAAGGCCGTGTGCACCGGAGTGCCGGACACGCGGTCGTACACGGGAAAGATAACGTGGTCGAAGCGGTCCACGGTCCGCAGCGCCGCGGCGAACGCGCCCGCGACGACCGCCGGATCGTTGCGGAACACGCCGCAGCCCCAGGCGCCGAGCACCAGCGTGCGGTGGCCGTGCGCGGCCGCGATCGCCAGCACACGCGTCGCCCGGCGCAGCAGCACGGCGGGCACGTCGGCGGCGTGCTCGGGCTGGTTGCGCACGATCGCGCCCAGGTTGGGGGCGGCGGCGGTCAGGAACGAGGTCAGGTAGGGCTCGGCGAGCAGGTTGCCCTTGTCGTCGCGGAACACCGGGACACCGGGCGAGTAGACGACCCGGTCGCTGTAGCGCAGGTCGCGCTGGGCGCGGTGGTACGCGTAGAAGTCCGGCGCGGTGAGCAGCGCCGGGTAGAGCGCCGAGGCGCGGGCGATGCTCTCCTCCTGCGCCTGCGCGCCGCCGAGGAAGCCGCCGCCCGGGTTCTTCGCCGAGGCGAACACCAGGGACGCCGCCCCGGGTCCGGCCCGGCGCGCGGCGACCAGGGTGGACTCGCGCGTCACCTCGATCAGGGGTTGCGCCGCACGCTCGCCCGGCGGGTCCAGCGGGTCCTCCGGCCGGTAGTGCCGGGTGCCCTCCACCGCGGCGCGCACCGCCGCTCCGATCTCGACGGGCGTCCCCGCGGCGTCGCGATAGGCGCCCGCCTCGGCGATCGCCACCGTCTGCCGCGCGATCTCGCGCAACCGGCCGCTCACCGGCGCCCCCTCACGTAACTTTCCACGCCCGCAAGGTAGGCAGTCCGGCCCACCACCGGCAACCGCTTTGCGCCGCCCCCACGGCCGCCGCCCCTGCCACCACTCCCACCCACGTAGATCGCGGTCTCGTGTCGAAAAGTGCAGCCACACCACACTTCCCGACACGAGACCGCGATCAACGCACAGCCCGCGGTCGAGCCCACTACAGCCCGCGGTCGAGCCGCCCCACGAAGATCGCTATCTCGTGTCGGAAGGTGAGGCCACACCACACTTTTCGACACGAGATAGCGATCAACCGCGGAAGCCGCGGAAGCCGCCCGGCAACCCCGCCCCGCCGAGGGCATCCGGGGCAGCCGCCCGGAAGCCTCGCGGCTCAGGCGCGGAGGTCGGCCAGGAGGGATTCCACCTCGGTGAAGGCATCGGCGGGCAGCGGGGTGAGGGCGAGCGGGGCGAAGTTCTCCTCCGCCTGCGCGACCGTGCGGCAGCCGGGGATCGGCAGGTTGTGCGGGCTGCGGGCGAGCAGCCAGCCCAGCGCGCCCTGCGCGAGGGTGCGGCCGTCGCTGGTCAGCGCCTCGCGCACCCGGTCGACCCGGGCCGCCCACGCGGGAGTGGGGACGCCGTCGTCGAACCACTGCAGCCACTCGGGGCTGCGGCCGCGCACGTCATCGCCGCCGATGAGCCCGGCGGTGCCGTGGTACTTGCCGGTGAGCAGGCCCATCGCGAGCGGCCCCCGGTTGAGCCCGCCCAGGTCGCACGCGGCCAGCACCTCGACCATCGCCGCGTTGTCGTTGAGCACCGAGGAGTCGTACTGCACCGTCGCGCAGTGCGCGCCTGCCTTGGCGAACGCGGCCGCCCGCTCGGCGTCGTCGGTGCTCCACCCGTACGCCCGGATGCGCCCCTGCGCGACCAGGTCCTCCAGCGTCGCGACCAGGTCGAGGGCCTGGCTGATCGGCAGCCCGCCGAGGTGCAGCTGGTACAGGTCGAGGTAGTCGGTGCCGAGCCGGCGCAGGATGCCGTCGAGGCAGCTGACCGCGTACTCCGGTGTCGCGTCCTCGCCCGTGGCCAGGCGCGTCTGTTCGATCGTCGTGTAGCCGAACTTGCTGGCGATGACCACGTCGTCCCGCCGCCCGGCCAGGGCCCGGCCGAGCACGCGCTCGCTGTGCCCGGCGCCGTAGTTGCTGGAGGTGTCGAACAGGGTGATGCCGAGGTCGAGGGCGCGGTGCACGGTGCGGATCGACTCGTCGTCGTCGACCTCGCCCCAGCCGTAGGGCTGGCCGTCCTCGCCCCAGAAGGGGCCGCCGATGGCCCAGCAGCCCATACCCAGCGCGCTGACCTCGATGCCGCTGCGGCCCAGTGTCCGTGTCGTCATGTCACTGAGCCTGGCACCTGGAGCGCGCTCCAGGTCAAGCTATCGTCGGGCCATGACCGCCTACACCCCCTCCGAAACGTCCCGGCGCAGCGGCTTCAGCATCGACACGCTGCGGTACTACGAGCGCATCGGCCTGCTCAGCGAGGTGGACCGCACGCCGGGCGGGCAGCGCGTCTTCACCGACGACGACCTGGGCTGGCTCGGCATGCTGCGCTGCCTGCGCGACACCGGTATGCCGATCAACCAGATGTGCCGCTTCGCCGAGCTGTCGCGCAGCGGCGACCAGACCGTCGCCGACCGGGTCGAGCTGCTGCGCGCCCACGCCGAAGCGGTCGAGGAGCAGATGGCGCTGCTGGAGAAGCAGTACGGCCACCTGCGTGACAAGATCCGCTACTACGAGCAGGTGCTGTCCGGTCAGCGCTGACCGGGGCCGCCCCACTGCACGGACACCTGGTGCACGGTGCGCTCGGCGCGCACCTGCATCAGCTCGCCCGCGATGACGGCGCGGTCCACGACGCCGGCCGCGCCGTCGCGGGTACGGGTGACCCGCTCGCTGACCAGCACCGGGCTGCCCTCGGGCCGGTGGAGCAGGCCCGCGCTGGCGGCGGTGAGCGCGGCGGCGGTGATGCGCTCGGTCGCCGAGACGATCTCCATGCCCGCGTCGGCGAGGGCGGCGTAGAGGGCGACGGCGGTGAAGTCGGTGCCGCGCAGGCGGCTCGCGTACGGTTCGTCCACCCAGGACACCTGGTGGATGGCGGGCACGCCGTCGACCAGCCGCACCCGTTCCAGCCGCAGCGCGCGGGCGGCCGAGTCCCGGTCGCCCCACAGGGCGGCGGCCCAGGCGGGCATGGTGCGCAGCGACGCGGACACCACCTCGGTGCCGACCTGGTGACCCTGCTCCCGCAGGTCGTCGACGAAGCTGCGCAGGGTGTCCAGCCGGTAGGCCGGGCGCGCCGGGGCGACGAACGTGCCGCGACCGGCCTCGACCACGATCAGCCCGTCGTCGATCAGGGCCTGCAGCGCCTGCCGCGCCGTGGCCAGCGCCACCTCGTAGTGGACGCTCAGCTCCCGCTGGGCGGGCAGCGCGGTGCCGGGCGGGTACTCCCCGCGCCGGATGCGCTCGGCGAGGTCCGCGGCGATGGCCCGATACCGGGGACTCGGCATGCGGCGCTCCTGTCGGCAGGCGGCGGGGACGCAGCAAGTATCCCTGCCGTCCCCGCCGCCGCCGATGACCGCGGCACCCCAGGTTAGGAAGGGCACCTTCTACTACGGAAAACGATAAGAAGGTGCCCTTCCTTATCGGTCCAGGGCAGTGCGGAGGGTGGTGACGAAGGCGGCGGTGTCGGCGGGGCCGGCGCCGTCGAGGATGCGGCGCATGAGGGCCGAGCCGACCACCACGCCGTCGGCGGAGCGGGCGCCGGCGGCGGCGTGGTCCGGGGTGGAGATGCCGAAGCCGAGCAGGACGGGCAGGTCGGTGTGCTGTTTGAGGGTCGCGGCGTAGGCGCCGGCCGTGGCGGGCAGGGCGGTGCGCTCGCCGGTGGTGGCCATCGCGGTGACCGCGTAGACGAAGCCGCGGCTGCGCTGTGCGATCTCGCGGAGCCGGGCCGGGCTGCTGCTGGGTGCGGCGACCAGGATCAGGTCGATCCCGGCCGCGGCGGCGGCCTGCTCCAGCGCGGCGGACTCGTCCAGCGGCAGGTCGGGCACGATCAGGCCGCGTACGCCGGCCTCGGCCAGCGCGGCGCAGACCGCGGCGAGGCCCTCCCGCGCGACGAGGTGGTAGTACGTCATCACGATCAGCGGCACGGCCAGGCGGACCGTACGCAGGTCGGCGAGCAGGGTGCGCAGGCTCGTGCCCCGGTGCAGGGCCCGGTCCGACGCCTCCTGGACGGTGGGGCCGTCCACGGTCGGCTCCGAGAACGGCAGCCCGATCTCGATCGCGTCCGCGCCCGCCTCGGCGCAGGCGTGCAGGTGCTCGGTCCAGTTCTCGCACACGCCTGCGGTGACGTACGGCACGAGCAGCTTGCGGCCGGCGTCGCGGCGGGCGCGCAGGTGGGTCTCGACGGGCACGCCCGTCACGGCCGTCGTCGTCACTGGATCTCCATCAGGCTGTTCGAGTCCTTGTCCCCGCGCCCCGACAGGGTGATCAGCACGGTGCTGCCGGCGGGCAGCTCGGCGGTGCCCGCGGCGCGCAGCACCCACGCCACCGCGTGGGCGGATTCGAGCGCGGGCAGGATGCCCTCGCTGCGGGCCAGCCGCTTGACCGCGTCGACCACCTCGCCGTCGGTGACGGTGACGTACCGGGCGCGGCCGAGTTCGTGCAGGTGTGCGTGCTCGGGGCCGATGCCGGGGTAGTCCAGGCCCGCCGCGATCGACTCGGCCTCCAGGATCTGCCCGTCGGCGTCCTGGATGGCGTACGACCGGTGCCCGTGCATGATCGCGACCCCGCCGTTCGAGATCGCCGCGCCGCCCGCGGCCTCGACGCCGACCAACTGCGCGCCGGTGTCGGCGAAGCCCGCGAAGGTGCCCGCGGCGTTGGAGCCGCCGCCGACACACGCCACCACGTAGTCGGGTACGGCCTTCGGCAGCTCGGCGGCGCACTGGGCGCGGGCCTCGGCGCCGATGACCCGCTGGAACTCGCGCACCATCCACGGGTAGGGGTGCGGGCCCATCACCGAGCCGATGCAGTAGTACGCCTCGTCGACGCAGGTCACCCAGTGGCGCATGGCCTCGCTGGTGGCGTCCTTGAGGGTGCGGCTGCCGCTGGTCACCTCGACCACCTCCGCGCCGAGCAGCCGCATGCGGTGCACGTTGAGGGCCTGGCGGGCCATGTCCTTGCCGCCCATGAAGACGGTCGCGGACAGGCCGAGCAGCGCGGCGGCGGTGGCGGTGGCGACGCCGTGCTGGCCCGCGCCGGTCTCCGCGATCAGCCGGGTGCGGCCCATGCGCACGGCCAGCAGCGCCTGCCCCAGCACATTATTGATCTTGTGGGAGCCGGTGTGCGCCAGGTCCTCGCGCTTGAGCAGCACGTCCACGCCCAGCTCGGCGGACAGCCGCCAGGCCGGGGTGACCGGGGTGGGCCGGCCGGCGTACACGGTCAGCAGGCGGTCCAGGTCGCGCCGGAAGCCGGCGTCGGCCCAGGCGTCGCGGAAGGCCTCCTCGACCTCGGCGCAGGCCGGGATGAGCGACTCGGGCACGAAGCGCCCGCCGAACTCGCCGAAGCGGCCGTTCGCGCCGGGCTCGCGCATCAGCCCGGCGGCGGGCAGCAGCGCGGGCAGGCCCTGAGCAGTGATGGCACCCACAGTTCCTCCAACTGTTCTAGAACTGTTGCCCATACTGACACGCCGAGGGGCCGCCGCGCCACTCCGGCACGACGGCCCCTCAGGGGCGCCCGCATCCAGCGGAAGGAGAAGCCCTGGCTGCGCCGGGCCTCGCCGGGCACCGGCGCGACGTCGAACCGCAGCGTCGACAGCTTCCTGCGTTCATCAGGGTTCATGCCGCCGCGTCGATCGAGAGCAGGTGCTTGTCCTCGCCGCCGATGTGGATGGCGGCCGCGTGGTCCGCGGCGGTGAGCGTCTTCTGGTCCTCCTCCGGCACCAGCACGATGGTGCGCGCCACGGCCATCTTCATCAGCACGTGGTTGACGTCCTCGAAGCTGTCCCCGGCCAGCTCGGCGCGCAGGTCGGTCAGGCTGACCCACGCGCTGGGCATGTCCGAGAGCCTGTCGTACGCCGCCAGCAGGCGCTTCTCCAGCCCGCGCTTGACCACCGGCTTCACCTTGGCCACCGGCCGCGGGGCGGGCGGGGCGATGCTCGCGGTGAACATGTCCGCCAGGGCGATCCCGCTGCGGCTCAGGTGCCGGTCCACCGCGCCGAGCAGCGCGTGCAGCGCCGGGAACGCCGGGCCGGCGCCCCGCACGTACTCGGCGCTCAGCTCGCGCCTGCACCGCGCCCAGCCCTCGTCGGTCAGCTCGTGCACCAGCGCGCCCTTGGCGCCCTTGCGCTTGGTGGCGAGCTTGGCCTCGACCAGCGCGCGGCTGTCCGCGCCGGTGATCGAGACGCCGTAGCGCTCCAGCAGCTCGCTGTTGGAGACCTCGCGGGCCTCGGCCATCAGCAGCATCAGGAACGCCTTCTGCGAGGGCTTGAGGTGGACCATCTTCACTCCTTGGGCGCGTCGGTGCGTCGGGATGGGCGGTTCTGCTCCAGGTGCGCCGGCACCGCGCCGGGCTCGGTGAGGACCTGGTCGTCGCGGTGAAGCGCAGCACGGCGCAGCGCTCGGCGGGCCTGACGAGGAGGAACGGTCCGGAATGGATGCCGGCGGCCGCCTGCTCGGGGGCCAGGGCGCGCACCGCGCCGGCTGGCCCGTCCAGGTCCCCGGCGGCGCGCAGCCAGCCCGGAGACAGGCGCAGCGCGGCGCGCTCCAGCTCGTCGAGCGCACCGGTGACGAGCTGCGCGGCGGTGTCGGCGGGCGGCGGGCCGAAGGTCGGCAACGCGGGGGCGGACGCGGGCAGCGGGCTCAGGGCCGCTTCGGCGGCCTCGGCGGACGCACCCCGCGGCCGGGTCACCCGGCCTGCCGGCGGCGGCGTCCAACCTGCTGTCATCCGTAGGATCTCCCCAGCTGCGACTCCTGGTGATTCTGTCGCTGCACTGGGTTAGACGGCAACCCGGCAAACGTTCCCTGACAACGTTTCCAGGTCGCGAAGATCGCCGTCTCGTGGCGGAATCCGAGGCAGGACCGCGCCGAACGACACGAACCCGCGATCATGGCCGGACGGCACGGGCTCAGGTGCCGTAGACCTCTTCGACTTCCAGCTCGAAGTCGACGCCGTGCTTCTTGAACCAGGTGAGGGGGTCGTGCGCGACGCCGTCGACGTGGATCTCCAGGTGGAGGTGGTTGCCGAAGGAGTAGCCGGTGTTGCCGACCAGGCCGATGACGTCCCCGGCCTGGATCCGGTCGCCGACCCGGACCAGCACCCGGCTGGAGTGCCCGTACAGCGTCTGCAGGCCGTCGCCGTGGTCGACGATGATCGAGTTGCCGTAGCCGCCGTTCCAGCCGGCCTGCACCACGGTCCCGCCGCGCACCGCCATGTACGGCGTGCCCTCCGGCAGCCCGGCCAGGTCGAGCCCGCGGTGCGGGCTGCCCCAGCGCATGCCGAAGCGGGAGCTCAGCGTGTAGTCGTGCAGGGGCAGCACCCACGCGTCCGGGGCGCCCTGGTTGATGGAGGTGCTCAGCGGCCGTTCGCTGCGGTCGGCCCGCTCGGCGATCTCGGCGCGGGCGCTGTCGGAGAACGACGTCATGTGGTCGTATCCCTTGGCGTCCGGCACCATCGCACCAGCGCCGAAGGCCACGATCCCGGCTCCCGCCGCCGCCGTGGCGACCACGGTGGCGTACCTGCTCCGCGAGGGCACGCCCGCACGGCGCCGCCCGCAGTAGCGGTCGGCCTCCCTGACCAGCTCCGGCCGATAGCGCACGACCACACCCTCCGTCATGTCGGACCCCGGTCCGTCCGGGGCCCCGTTGCGGCGAGTCGCCCTCGCCCGGGATGGCACTGCTGGACAACCTAACAAATCAGGCATTGGATACAAGCCACTTGGTATGACAAAAATTGGCCAAAAGGCTCGAAATCATGTTCACGTTTCACGTCTTCGGTCGGACCTAAGTGGACGGTCACCCGCCGGCAGGGGCGCTCAGTGGGGAGCGTCACGCGGCGACCCGGCGCACCGCCGCCGGAGGACGCTCCGGCCCCCGGGCACCTTCCGGATTGATGGGGCAATTCGCACCACCCAGCGGGGTCGTCCAGCGCCCGTGCGACCAGTGGCGGGCAGGATAACGCCCCCGCGCCAGTGCCCCGGCGCGCATTCAGCGAAAGCTCAGACATCCGGCGCACCATGGCAGCGCCCGACCCGAAACCGCCCGGCGCGCGGTCCGTTGTCTCGCTTGAGGCGACGGAGGTTTCGCCGCCGGTGCCATCGGGAAGCACCGTTGCACCGAGACAGTGGAGGCATGATGACAACGCTGGAAGGCACGCTCGACATGGCACAGCTGGGCGTGCTGCTGCGGGCCCGCTACGAGGAGGCCGCCGAGCAGGTGCGTGTGCAGACCGAGGCCGTCGCGCAGCTGCGCCGGTCCGGGGACCAGGGTCCGGGCGACGTCGCCGACGCGGGCACGATGGTGTCGGACACCGAGCAGCAGGACCTGCTGACGGCCGCGCTCGACGACCACATGCGCAAGCTGGGCGAGGCGCTGACCCGCCTGGAGGCCGGCACCCTGGGCACCTGCAACGGCTGCGGCCTGCCGATCCCGCCCGCCCGCATGGAGATCATGCCCTGGGCCACCCACTGCGTGAAGTGCCAGGCCGCCGCCGAACGCTGGCGCTGAACCGCCTCCCCCATGCCTGAAAGCTCCCGTCACGCTGCTCGGCAGCAGGACGGGAGCTTTCGCGTCCCGGTCAGGCGGCGGCGGGCGCGGCGTGGATGAGGCGGATCACGCGCTGGCTGACGGCGTCGTAGTCGTGGTCGTTGGCCAGCTCGCCGCGCACGGCGCCGTCGCCGAGCACCACGATGCGGTCGGCCAGGGTCACCACCTCGGGCAGGTCCGAGGAGATGAGCAGGATCGCCATACCCTGCCCGGCCAGCCGCGCGATCAGCTCGTGGAACGCGGCCTTGGTGCGTACGTCGATGCCGACGGTCGGCTCGTCGACGATGAGGATGTCGCACTCGGCGGCCAGCCACTTGGCGAGGCTGACCTTCTGCTGGTTGCCGCCGGACAGCTGGCCGGCCAGCTGCTGCGGTGAGGCCAGCCGGATGCCGAGCAGCTCGGTGTACTCGTCGACCACGCGCCGCTCGCCCCGGTCGGGGATCAGGCCCAGCTTGGCCAGCCGCCGCCACACGGTCACCCCGACGTTGCGGGCGATCGGCTGCTCCAGGAACAGCCCTTCGCCCTTGCGGTCCTCGGGCACGTATCCGATGCGGTGGCGGCGCAGCGCCTGCCCGACGTCGCGGATGCGCACCGGCTCGCCGTGCACCCGCACCTGCCCGCCGGTGATCTCGCCGAGGCCGAGCAGCGCCTTGGCCAGCTCGGTGCGGCCCGCGCCGACCAGGCCGTAGAGGCCGAGGATCTCGCCGCGGGCCACGGACAGCGACACGTCGCGGTGGCCCTGCCCGGTGCTGACCCCGGCCAGCTCCAGCGCGGGCACCGCGTCCCGGTCGACGGTGCGCTCCGCGAGCTGCACGGAGGCGTACGCGCGGCCGACCATCAGGTCCACGATGCCGTCGCGGGTGTATCCGGACAGCGGCTGCGCCTCGGCGACGCTGTGCCCGTCGCGCAGCACGGTGACCGTGTCGGCGACCGCGAACACCTCTTCCAGCTTGTGGCTCACCAGCACCACGGCGTGCCCGGTGGCGGTCAGCTTGCGCACGATGGCGTAGAGCCGGTCGGCCTCCTCGCCGGTGAGCGAGGCGGTGGGCTCGTCGAGCAGCAGCACGCGGGTGTCCACGGACAGCGCCTTGGCGATCTCGACGAGCTGCGCCTGGGCCACCGACAGCTCGGCGACCCGGGTGTCCGGGTCCAGGTCCAGGTCGAGCAGGCCGAGGCAGCGGCGGGCCTCGGCCCGCATGCGGGTCCGGTCGACGACGCCGCCCCGGTGTGGCAGGTGCTGCAGGGCGATGTTCTCCGCGATGGAGAACTCCGGCACCAGGTTGCGTTCCTGGTGCACCACGCCGATGCCGGCCCGCAGCGCCTCCAGCGGGCTGCCGAAGTGGACCTCGGCGCCGTCGAGCAGCACCCGGCCGCCGTCCGGCCGGTACACCCCGGTCAGGATCTTCACCAGGGTGCTCTTGCCCGCGCCGTTCTCGCCGAGCAGGGCGTGCACGCTGCCCGCGGCGAGTCTCAGCGTCGCGCCGTCCAGGGCGCGTACCCCCGGGAAACTCTTGGTCAGGCCCTCGGCCAGCAGCATCACGACGACCTCCGGGACAGCTTCTGCCGGATCGCGCCGGACAGCACCACGCCGAGCACGACCGCGCCGACGATCAGGTCCACCCAGCGCCGGTTGATGGCGAACTGGGCCTGGGTGACGTCGACCAGCCGCACGATGAACGCGGCCAGGCAGGTGCCCAGCACGCTGACCACGCCGCCGGCCAGCGCGACGCCGCCGATGATGGGCGCGGCGAAGCTGGGCAGCAGCAGGTCGTCGCCGATGCTGGCGTTCACCGAGCCGGACTGGGCCAGGGTGAGCACCGCGGCGACCCCGGCCAGCAGGCCGGAGAGGGTGTGCGCGAGCAGGATCGACCGGTCGTTGGAGACACCGGACAGCCGCGCGGCGAACGGGCTGCCGCCGCTGGCGAGCAGGTGCCGGCCGGGCACGGTGCGGGCGAAGAAGAACCACACCCCCGCCGCGACCACGCAGGCCAGCAGGAACACCACCGGGAAGCCGAGCAGCGACGCCTGGCCCAGCTCCTGCAGCCCGGCCGAGTAGTCCTGGTAGGTGCCCGGCCCGTTCACGCCGTAGCGCAGGCCGTCGATGATGGTCATGGTGGCCAGCGTGACGATGAACGCGTTGATCCTGGTGAACACGACCAGCAGCCCGTTGCCGAGGCCGACGGCCGCGCCGAGCAGCATCGCGGCGGGCACCGCGAGCGGCGCGGGCAGTCCCGCCTCCAGCATGGCCCAGGCGGCGACCATGGCGCAGAAGCCGGTGAGCACGCCGACGGACAGGTTCATCTGCCCGATGGCCAGCACCACCATCTGCGCCAACCCGATGATCATCGGCACGGCCAGGAACCGGAAGAACGCGGCCAGCGTGCCGGAGGACAGCATGTTGCCGTCGGTGGTCAGGGTGAGCGCGACGAAGCCGATGACGGCGATCGCGACCAGGGTGAACTCCGAGGAGCGCACGGTGCGCCGCAGCCGCGCCCCCGGCGCCCGCTGCGCGGTGGCGGCGGGCTGCTCGGTGGGGGTCTCGATGGTGCTCGTCATGCCGGTACTCCCCTGCGTTCGGCGAGGACGTGGCGCAGCCGGTCCAGCGACAGCGCGGCGAGCAGCACCAGCCCGATGTAGAGCTTCAGCTCGTCGACCTGGAACTGCAGCAGGTTCAGCCCCTTGTAGATGACCTGGGTGATGGCGGTGCCGAGCACCGTGCCGAGCACGCTCACCGCGCCGCCGACCAGCAGCGTGCCGCCGAGCACCGGCGCGAGGAAGGACGGCAGCAGGAAGCCGTCGCCGACTCCGGCGGAGAACGAGCCGTTGTTGGCCGACAGCAGGAACCCGGCCAGCCCGGCCAGCAGCCCGGACAGCGCGTGCGCCTGGATGACCCGCAGGTTCACCGGGATGCCGGACAGCTGGGCGGCCTTGGCGTTGGCGCCGGTCATCAGCACCTCGCGGCCGATCCGCGACCAGCGGAACAGCAGCCCGACGCCGAGCGCCGCGACCAGCGCGATCGGGGCGAGCAACGGGATCTCCGGGCCGCACACGTCCCCGGCGCAGTAGTCGGCGAATGTGTCGGTGCGCAGCGCGGACATGCCCGCGGGCAGCCCGCCGAACGCGACCCCGTCGGTGAACGTGGCGTAGAGCAGCGAGACCAGGCCGATCAGGGCGAAGTCCAGGGCGAGGGTGACCACGAACGAGTTGACGCCGGTGCGGGCGATGATGAGCCCGGCGAGCGCGCCGAGCAGCGCGCCGGTGGCCAGGCCGCCGAGCAGGCACACGACGAGCGGCGCGTCGAGCCGGTCGTGCAGCAGGCCGGCGGCGAAGGCGCTCATCGCGGCCATCCGGCCCACGGCCATGTTCATGTGGCCCAGCGACAGCACGGCCAGCTGGGCGAGCCCGACGACGGCGTACACGCTGATGTCGGACTGCATGGGGACGAGGGTGAGCTGCGTGTTGAGGAACGCGGGGCGCAGCGTGGTGAACAGCGCGATCAGTGCGATCAGCAGCACCACGAGGCCGATGCGGGGATTGGCCCACAGCGGCAGCCGCGCCGCCTGGCGCGTCGCTTCCGCTGGGGAGGGATTGTCGTCTTGCTTCACTGCACTCTCCGGGGGTGTGACGCGTCGCGATGCGCGGACGCGCCCCGGCCGCGTGGGGGGTGAGGCCGGGGCGCGTCGCCGATGGCCGGGGCGGGGGCGGCGCGCCCCGGCCGTCAGCGGATCACTTGGCGCAGGTCAGGTACTTTTCGTCGAAGTCCTTCTTCAGGAAGTCCGTCTTGGCCTGGCGGTCGTTCTCGTACGTGGTGGCGTTGGCGGCGTTGACCACGAAGGAGCCGGAGTCGATGATGACACCGGGCGTGGCCATGGTGCAGCCCTCGGCGAGCTTCAGCAGCGCGTACGAGCCGACGTAGGCCTGGCCGACCGGGTTCTGCAGCACGGTCGCGGCGACCTCGCCGTTCTTGATGCCCTGGATGATGGTCGGGTCGTCGTCGATCGCGATCACCTTGATCGGCAGCTTGGCCTGCTTGACGCCGCCCGCCGCGGCCACCGCCGGGTTGTACGCGGTAGTGACGATCGCGTTGACCTGGCTGCCCTTGGCGGCCAGCAGGTCGGCGACGGCCTTCTGCGCGGTCTGCAGGTCCTTGTCGATGTCGGTGATGGTGTCGAGCAGCTTCACCTTGCCGCCGGTCTCGTCCACGGCCTTCTGCACGCCCGCGATGCGGCGCTGGGTGTTGGAGTCGACCTTGTTGCCGGTGAGGTGGACCAGGTTGCCCTGGCCGCCCATGGCCTCGACCGCCGCCTTGGCCGCCTTGTACGCCGCCTCCTGCACGTCGGTGGAGAGGCAGAAGTCGGCGAGGTTCTTGTCGCCGGCCGGGCACGAGGCCAGCGAGCCGACCTTGAAGCCCTGCTTCTTCAGGTTCTCGAAGGTGGAGTTGATGCTCTCCGGCGCGACGCCGAAGATGCCGAACGCGTTGTACCCCTGCGCCGCCAGCGAGGTCAGCACGTCGTTCTGCTTGGTCTGGTCCCACCCGGCGGTCTCGTTGAATGTGACGTCGCCGAACGCGAAGTCGCCCTTGGCCTTGACACCGGCGTCCTTCCACGGCTGGAAGTACGGGTGCGCCCCGCCGGGCACCAGCGCCACCTTCACCTGAGCCGCGGTGAGCGCACCGGTGGCGCCCTCGGGCTCCTCTTCCTTCTTGGTGCAGGCCGACGCCGTGATCATCAGCGCGAGCACGCCGACGGCCGAGCCCAGTCGAACAAGCGGTCGCATGACCGAGTCCCTTCCCTAGTCAGGCACTTTCGGTTGTCGAAATCCTATAGGATATTTCCTAGATGTTGTTTACTCGGCCCGGCGGCCGTAGTCAATCCCCCGCCCGTAACGAACACGATCGAATACTGAAACCTGGAAACGCTTTCCTAGCAAGACTTCGCCGTGATCGCGCTCGGCGTGCGCGATCACGGCGAAGTAGACGGTGCGGCCGCCCTTTGCTGCGCCGATCTTGCGTGAACTGTGGGTACGACACGCTCGTACCGGGCAAAAGGGCAACAGTTCACGCAAGATCGACGTGATCTAGCGGGCTGGGCGGGGGCTAGGCGGGGGCTATGTCGAACCTTTCCCAGCCGCCGATGGCGGTGCGGTTGGCGATCAGCGGGGCGGCACCCGCGTTCTCGGCGGCGACGTAGCGGTTGTTGGCGGTGGCCAGGAGGCTGACGCTGCCGTCGGTGTTGGTGACGACGCGGAAGGTCTCCCAGGCGCCCGACGACGTCGCGTTGGCGATGAGCGGGGCGGTGTTGTCGGCGTGGACGAAGCGGGAGTTGATCCGGGCGCGCAGCGCGATGAGGCCGCCGCCCAGGTCCACGCGGTCGAACTGCTCCCACGGGCCGACGGCGGTGCGGTTGGCGATGAGCGGGGACGCGCCCGCGCTCTCCGCCGCCACGTACCGGCCGTTGACCCGGGCGCGCAGGCTGACCACCGTGGGGGCGGGGGCCGGCGGGTTCAGCCGGTCCACCCAGTACTTCGTGCGGGTCAGGTAGGCCGTCTCCGCCGCCGTGCCGGTCAGGCCGTACGCGCCGGAGAAGGTCTGATACCCGAACCCGCCCGGCGGGGAGGCGCTCGCCGGTTCGATGACCGAGCCCTCGTGCCACTCGTTGAACGAGGTGATCGACACCCAGCTCGGCGGGCCGCCGTTGGCCGCCGCGAGGACGTTGCCCCACTGGCGGTCGTAGGTCGCCCCGTTCTCGCGGGACAGGGTCGGCGTCGTGTTGCCCGGCACCGCCCGGTCGTCGATGTAGCCGGGGCCGATCGACGGCGCCCAGACCAGGCCGTTGGCCTTGCAGTACGCGTGCGCGTTCGCCCAGCCCGGCGCGGTGTTCCCGGCGATCGCGTCATACGTGTACATCCCGCCGAAGTGGGCCACCTTCGAGGTGTCCGTGGTCTGCGCCAGGATGATGTTGTTCGCCCGCAGCGGCCCGATGGGGGCCCAGTCGGTGATGCGCAGGCTCTCGAACACGTAGAACGCGGGCCGGTTGCCGCGCGCGGTGTCGCGGTAGTACGCCGCGTGCGACCCGTACCGGCTGTTGAGGTAGTCGACGTCGGCGACGGTGGACGCGGCGGTGCGCCCGCCGTAGGGCTCCAGATGCCAGGCGACCTTGATCCCCGCCGCGGCGGCGGCATCGAGCACCCGCGGGACCAGACGGTCCTCGTAGGAGTTCTGCCCCCACCAGCTGTACACGATCACGCCGACCCCGGCCTGGGCGATCCAGGCCAGGTGCTGGTTGATCGAGTTGACGTCGCCGGAGTCGTAGGCGCCGAGCTTCGGGTACAGGTTCGCCCCGATCCCGTTGGGCGGGGTGTGCCCGCCCTGCTGCCAGTGCCGGTACGAGCCGTTCACGGCCGGGCTGCCGTACCAGGAGTAGTAGAAGATGTGCACGTTGGACGCCAGCGGCGCGGCGGCCGCGGCCGGTGCCGCGAGGGGAGCCGCCACCGGCGGGGGCGCCGACGCCCGCGCGGGAACCCCCGCGAGCGCCAGCAGCCCCACCGCCAGGAGCAGGGCGGACCAGGTCCGCCGTAGTCGGTTCATGGTCAGCCTCCTACTGGGTGATCAGGTCGAACTTCTCCCACGGCCCGATGGCCGTGCGGTTGGCGATGAGCGGGTTGGCGCCCGAGTTCTCCGCGGCGACGTACATGCCGTTGACCGTGGCGCGCAGGCTGACGCTGCCGTCGGAGTTGTTGACCAGCGTGAACGTCTCCCAGGAGCCGGCGGTGGCCCGGTTGGCGATCAGGTTGCCCGCACCCGCGTTCTCGGCGCAGACGAACATGTTGTTGGCCTTGGACCGCAGCGCGTAGTTGCCGCCGCCCAGGCTGACCAGGTCGTAGCGCTGCGCCGCGCCGATCGTGGCCGAGTTGGCGATCAGCGCCGTGGTGGCGTTGGCCGCGGTGACGTACTGGCTGTTGACCCGCGCCCGCCACGCCACCACCGGGGTGGTCGGCGCGCTGCCGGTGGTGAGGGTGAACGAGTCGACGTCGAACAGGTTGCCCGCGCCGCCCTTGAACACCAGGTACAGCGTGGTCGCCCCGGCCGGCAGCCCGGTCAGGCCGGCGCTGACGCTGGTGAACGTCTCCCAGCTGCCGGTCACCGGCACGGTCACCGTGCCGTGCAGGGTGCCGGTCGCCGAGCCGGTGCGCACCTCGATGGTGCCGCCCGCGCCCGCCGAGGCGGCCCGCACGCTGATCTGGGTCGCGTTGGACACGTTGTACGGCGTGTACGCGATCCAGTCGTTGTTCTCGATGTAACCGGCGGTGCGCCCGCCCTCGGCCGCCGCGTGGTCGGCCAGCTGCACGCCCGACTGCGAGCTGAAGTGCTCGCCCTGCCGCTTCTTCGGCTGCAGGGTGCGGGTGCTGCGCGAGGTCAGCCCGCCGTTGTCGGTGTAGCTCGCGTCGAAGACGCCGAAGATGTTCGCCGCCGCGTCGTGCTCACCGTCGACCGGGATGGTGATCGTGCCGGAGCAGCCGGTCTTCGAGGTGATCTGGTGGGCGTGGCTGTCGTGGCCCAGCGAGTACGTCACGGTGACCCGCGAGCAGTCGACGGCCCCGTCCTCCGGGTCGCTGACGGTGACCGTGAACGGCACCGTGTCGCCGAAGTTGAACAGCTGCCCGTTGCCGGGCGTGGTCAGGTTGATCGTCGGCGCCGCGTTGCCGACCGTGACGACCAGGCTCGCCGTGCCGGTCAGGCCGCCCGGGTCGGTCACCCGCAGGGTCGGGGTGTACGTGCCGTTGGTGGTGTACGTCTTGGTCGGGTTGGCAGCCGTGGAGGTGGTGCCGTCGCCGAAGGTCCACAGGTAGCTCAGCGCCCCGCCCTCCGGGTCGGAGCTGCCCGCCGAGGAGAAGTTCACGGTCAGCGGGTTCGGGCCGGAGGTGCGGTCGGCCGTGGCCCGCGCGACCGGGCTGCGGTTGCCGCCGCCGATGTACTCGATGCGCCACAGGCCCTGGTTGTTGGAGCCGGTGCCGTAGTCGAGCACGTACAGCGCGCCGTCCGGGCCGAAGGCCATGTCCATGACCTGGGTGCCGGTCCACGGGAACGCCGAGATCTCGCCGGGCGTGCCGTCGGTGTTGAGCGCGATCGCCTTGATCCAGCGGCGGCCGTACTCACCGGCGAAGTAGCGCCCGTCCATCGACTGCGGGAACTTGATCGCGGAGGTGGACGAGGCGTTGAACCGGTACACCGGGCCGCCCATCGGCGATTCCGAGCCGGTGCCGAACTCCGGCGGGGTGCCCGCGTCACCGGCGTAGCGGATCCAGGCCGGCTTGGCCGCGGGCAGCGTGGCCTGGCCGGTGTTGCGGAACGAGTTGTTGGCCGGGCCGCCCGCGCAGTTGTACTTGGCCTGCGACGGGCCGGACGGGAACGTGTACTCGTTGTAGGTCTCGGTGGTGGTGTTGGTGCCGGTGCAGTACGGCCAGCCGTAGTTGCCCGGCGCGGTGATCCGGTTGAACTCGACCTGCCCCTGCGGGCCGCGGGTGGAACTGGTGGTGCCCGCGTCGGGGCCGTAGTCGCCGAGGTAGACGATGCCGGTGGCCTTGTCCACGCTCATCCGGAACGGGTTGCGGAAGCCCATCGCGTAGATCTCGGGCCGGGTGTTCGCGGTGCCCGGCGCGAACATGTTGCCCGCCGGGATGGTGTAGCTGCCGTCGGCCTGCGGCCTGATCCGCAGGACTTTACCGCGCAGGTCGTTGGTGTTGCCCGAGGTGCGCTGCGCGTCGAACTGCGGGTTGCGGTCGGTGCGCTCGTCGATCGGGGTGTAGCCGCTGGACTCGAACGGGTTCGTGTCGTCGCCGGTGGTCAGGTAGAGGTTGCCCGCCGCGTCGAAGTCGATGTCGCCGCCGACGTGGCAGCACTGCCCCCGGTCGTTGTCGACCTGCAGCGTGATGCGCTCGCTGGCCAGGTTGACGGTGTCGTCCGAGTTGAGCGTGAACCGGGACAGCCGCAGGTGGCCCTTCCAGGTGTTCCAGGTGGTGGCGGTGCCGGTGACCGGGGCGTCGCCGGACGGGGTGCTCAGCGGCGGCGAGTAGTAGACCCAGATGTGGCGGTTGGTGGCGAAGCCCGGGTCGACCGCGATGCCCTGCAGGCCCTCCTCGTCGTGGGTGTACACCGACAGCTTGCCCGCCTGCCGGGTGTTGCCGTTGACGTCGGTGACCCGGATCGTGCCGTCGCGGGCGGTGTGCAGCACCGACCGGTTCGGCAGGACGGCGAGGGACATCGGCTCGCCCAGCTCGGCCGAGCCGGTGGCCAGCGACACCTGCTGGTAGTCGGCGGCCGGGATCGGGGCCGCCGTCGCGGCGGGCGCTCCCGCCGCGACGGAGACCGCGACGCTCGCGGCCAGGGTGGCGACGGCGGTGGACCACAGCCGCCACCGGGGGACGTGTCTCATCGAGGGGTTTCCTTCCGGGGGTGGGATCCCCGGCGCGCGGGGCACGCACCGGGGCGGGACGGGGAAGGAAGGGCACCTTCTTATCGCTTTCCGTAGTGGAAGGTGCCCTTCTTAACCCTGGTCCGACGTGGGCTGAGAGGCCGAAAGCCGCACGCGCAGAGCGCATGCCGGCAACTCAGCTGCCGTAGACGTCGAGCTCCCAGAGGGAGTAGCCCCACTGGGTGGCGCGCTGGGTGCCGTTGACCCGCACGTAGCGGCCGTTGCCGGTCAGGTTCACGTCGTCGACGCCACCGTCGCTGGTGGTGGTCGAGTAGACGGTGGTCCAGGTGCTGTTGTCGGGCGAGGTCTGGATCTGGTACGCCCGCCCGTAGGCCGTCTCCCAGCTCAGCCGGACCCGGCTGATCGCCTTGGCCGTGCCGAGGTCGACGGTGATCCACTGGGGGTCGCTGTAGGCGCTGCCCCAGCGGGTGCCCGTGTTGCCGTCCACGGCGTTGGCGCCGTTGTGCGCGCTGCCGGGCTCCACGCTGGAGACGGTCACCGGGCGGTTGCGCGACAGCAGCTGCGGGCCGCTGACCGGGGTGCCGTAGACGTTCAGGTCGAACAGCGAGTAGCCCCACTGGGTGGCCCGCTGGGTGCCGTTGACCCGCACGTACCGGCCGGTGCCGGAGACGGTCAGGTCGTCCACGCCGCCGTCACCGGCGGTCGTGGTGTAGACGTTCGTCCAGGTGGCGTTGTCGGGCGAGGTCTGCACCTGGTAAGCCCGCCCGAAGGCGGCCTCCCAGTTGAGGCGGACCCGGTTGATCGTGTACGAGCCGCCGAGGTCCACGGTGATCCACTGCGGGTCGGTGTATGCGCTCCCCCAGCGGGTCGCCGCGTTGCCGTCCACCGCGTTCGCGGCGACGTGGGCACTGCCGGACTCCACGCTGGACGCCGTCGCGGTCTTGCCCTGGGCGATGTCCGTCGCGGGTGGCGTGCCGCCGTCGGTCTTGATGCGGATGTTGCGGTAGTTGATGTCCATCCCGGTGCCGTCGTTCTGGACGCCGACGTAGCCGTTGGCGATGGCCCGCGAGCTGGTGTAGTCGTTGATCTTCACGCCGTTGAGCCAGATCTCGACCCGCTGGCCGTGCAGCCCGATCTCGTAGGTGTTCCACTGACCGGGCGGGTTGAGCGCCGCCGCGCGGGCGGTGGTGTTGGGCGCCTGGAAGCTGTACACGCTGCCCGTGGTCCGGCTCGGATCGGCGTCGGTGGCGTCGATCTGGATCTCGTGCCCGGCGTTGACCGGCCCCCACGGGTCGTTGCCCGGGTCGGGGAAGCCGATGAACACGCCGCCGTTGTCGTCGCCCGGCATCATCCAGTCGACCTTCAGCGAGTAGTTGCTGTAGGTGCGCACCGGGAACCACAGCAGGCCCATGCCGCCGAACGACGTCAGCGTCTCGTCGGCCAGCGTGAACCCGCCCGGCCCGGCCATCCGCCACTGGTTGAGGCTGGCCTGGGTGCCGTCGAAGATCGCGGTGTAGCCGGTCTCCGGGCGGCAGTCGGCGGGCTTGGCCCCGGCCGCGATCTGGATGCCGCCGAGCAGCATGGTGCGGAAGTTCGCGTCGGCGTACGTCTCCTCGGTGTGCCCGAGGCCGGTGTACCAGGACCGCCCGCCGCCGTAGTGGTGGCACCAGGTGATCGGGTGGTCGCCCATGCTGCCGCCGGAGTACGACGACTCGACCAGGCTGGACAGCACCTTCACGTTGCTGCGCGGGTTGGCGCGGTAGTTGTACCACTCGTCGGTGCGGGTCCAGGTCGGCGGCAGGTGCGCGGTGGAGATGTTCGCGCGGTCCTCGACCCGGATGGTGGCCTGCTGGGTGGCCGGATGTGAGGCGAAGTACGCCCCGACCAGGCCGCCGTACCAGGACCAGTCGTACTCGGTGTCGGCGGCGGCGTGGATGCCGACATAGCCGCCGCCCGAGGCGATGTAGCTCTGGAACGCGGCCTCCTGCGTCGCGTTGAGCACGTCGCCGGTGGTCGACAGCCAGATGACGGCCTGGTACTGGGCCAGGTTGGCGGTGGTGAACTGGGCGGCGTCCTCGGTCGCGGTGACCGTGAAGCCGTTGGCGGCGCCGAGCGCCTGGATGGCGGCGATGCCGTTGGGGATGGAGGAGTGGCGGAAGCCGGCCGTCTTCGAGAAGACCAGCACCTTCGTCAGCGGTGCGGCGGACGCGGGCAGCGGCGCCGCCAGCGCCATGCCGGCCGCCAGCGCGACGCCGGCGACCACGGACAGAAACCTTCTGCGCATCAGTGCTCCTTGGATCGGGTGGTCCAGGTCGGGAGGTGGTGCCTGCGCGATGGCGGGGAGGCGGCCGCCAGCACCGCCTCCCCGCGCCGGGTCAGGACCCGTAGACGTCGAACTCCCAGAGCGAGTAGCCCCACTGGGTGGCCCGCGCCGTGCCGTTGACCCGCACGTAGCGGCCGTTGCCGGAGACCGTGAGGTCGTCGGTGCCGCCGTTGCCGGTGGTGGTGGACGAGACCGTGGTCCAGTTGCTGTTGTCGGTGGAGACCTGCACCTGATAGGCGGTGGCGTACGCGGCCTCCCAGTTCAGGACCACGCGGCTGATCGACCGGTGCTGGCCGAGGTCCACGGTGATCCACTGCGGGTCGCTGTACAGGCTGCTCCAGCGGGTGGCCGAGTTGCCGTCCACCGCGTTGGCCGCGACGTTCGCCCCGGCCTCGGTGCTGGACACGGTGACCGGGCGGCCGCGCGACAGCAGCGTGCTGCCGCCCGCCGGGGTGCCGTAGACGTTCAGGTCGAACAGCGAGTAGCCCCACTGGGTGGCCCGCTGCGTGCCGTTCATGCGCACGTAGCGGCCGGTGCCGGTGACGTTGAGGTCGTCGACCCCGCCGTCGCCGGTCGCGGTGGAGAACACCGAGGTCCAGTTGCTGTTGTCGCTGGACACCTGCACCTGGTAGGCCCGTGCGTAGGCGGCCTCCCAGTTGAGGCGGACCCGGTTGATGGCGTACGACGCACCCAGGTCCACGGTGATCCACTGCGGGTCGCTGTACAGGCTGCTCCAGCGCGTGGCCGAGTTGCCGTCCACCGCGTTGGCCGCGACGTTGGCCCCGGCCTCGGTGCTGGACACGGTGACCGGGCGGCCCTGGGCCAGGTCGCTGCCGCCGCCCGGCGGGGTGGTGCCGACGCCGCTGCCGACGAACGTGTAGCTGTCCACGTCGTACAGCGCGCCGGTGCCCGAGCCGGTGAACACCAGGTACAGGTCGTGCGTGCCGTCGTCGGGCTTCGTCACCGGAGCGGTGATCTCGGTGTAGTTGTCCCAGCCGCCGGTGCTCGGCACGGTGATCCTGGCTACCTCCGGGCCGCTCGTCGAGTCGTACCGGAAGGACAGCACGCCGCCCGCGTTGGCCGAGGAGACCCGGGCCTTGACGCTGGTGATGCCCTTCAGGCTGACCGCGTGGTGCCGGACCGACTCGCCGTTCTGGATGTCGCCGAGCCGCTGCCCGCCCTCGGCGGCGGCCTGGGCGACCACGCGCGGCCCGTTGAGGGTCACGTAGTGCTCGGCCTGCCACTGCTTGGGCCACAGGGTGAGCTGCTGCTCGCCGGTCAGCGGCACGGTGCCGGTGGCGCCGCGGTCGGTGTAGCTGCCGCGCACCACGAAGAACTGCACCGCGTCGAGCCCGGCGTGGATCGGGCCGGTGTTGAAGGTGAAGCCGCAGCCGGTGCCCTGGCCCTCCTCGTGTGCGTGCTCCTGGTGGCCCAGCGCGACCCGGACCACCACGTTGCCGCAGGCGATGGTGCCGTCCTGCGCGTCGGTGGAGGACGCCGTGGCGGTGATGTCGTCGCCCCAGCCGTAGACGCCGCCGTTGGGTATCGAACCGACGGTGGTCACCGGACGGTTGTTGCCGACCACGATGGGCAGCACGGTCGTGCCGGAGCGGCCGGTGCCGTCGTTGACGGTCAGCCGGGCGCGCTTGTCGCCGACGGTGGTGTACGTGTACGACGGGTTCGCCGCGGTCGAGTCCGTGGTGCCGTTGTTGTCGAAGTCCCAGGCGTAGGTCAGCGGGTCGCCGTCGGGGTCGCTGCTGCCCGCGCTGGAGAAGGTCACCGCGAGCGGCGCGAGGCCGTTGTCCCGGTTGGCCGTGGCCACGGCGATGGGCGAGCGCCCGCCGGCCACGTAGTTGATTTTGTACAGGCCCGCCGCGACGTCGCCGGAGAAGTAGCCGTTGCCGTACTCCAGCAGGTAGAGCGAGCCGTCCGGGCCGAACTCCATGTCGATCGGGTGCACCAGTTGCATGCCCGAGACGACCGGCTCGATGATCGTCGGGTTGCCGGTGGCCGCGTTGCCGTTGCTGAACTGCACCTCCTTGATCCAGTTACGGCAGTACTCGGTGATGATCAGCTTGTTGTCGTAGTACTGCGGCCACTTGACGTCCGAGACCAGGTTCGGGTTGTAGTGGTAGACCTCGGCGTGGTTGGGCGAGCCGCAGCCGCCGGGGTTGTCCAGCGCGGGCCAGTCGACGCTGCCGCCGTGCTGCTCCCACACCAGCGCGCCCTTGGTCGCCGGGAGCTGCTGCAGGCCGGTGTTGCGCGGCGAGTTGTTGACCGGGCCGATGCTCCCGCCGCACGGGAACCAGCCGCGCGGCGCGTTGGCGGCGAAGTCCCAGTCGTTGTAGGCGACGTTCGGGCCGCCGCAGTAGGGCCAGCCGTAGTTGCCGGGGCCGCTGGCGCGGTTGTACTCGTCGTAGGCGGCCGGGCCCCGGTTGGGGATGGTCGCGCCGGCGTCCGGGCCGACCTCGCCCCAGTAGAGGGTGTTGTTCGCCTGCTTGTCGACCCAGATGCGGTACGGGTTGCGTACGCCCATGATGTAGATCTCGGGGCGCGTGTTCGCGGTGCCCTGGGCGAACAGGTTGCCCGCCGGGATGGTGTAGGTCCCGTTGTTCTCCGGGTGGATCCGGTTGATCTTGCCGCGCAGGTCGTTGGTGTTGCCCGAGGTGCGCTGCGCGTCGTACTGCGCGTCCCGGCTGGTCCGCTCGTCGATCGGGGCCATGCCCGCCGAGTCGCCGCCGGAGTTGGTGTTGTCGCCCACCGCGAAGTAGAGGTTGCCGTTGGAGTCCCAGCTCATCGAGCCCGCGGAGTGGCAGCACAGCCGCCGCTCGGTGGGCCACTCGATGAGCTTGGTCTCGCTGGCCGCGTCCAGCACCAGCGTGCTCGTGTTGAAGGTGAACCGGCTGATCCGGTTGACCAGCGGCGTGGCCACCGGCGAGTAGAACAGGTACACCCAGCGGTTCGTGGCGAACTGCGGGTGCAGCGTGATGCCGATCAGCCCGTCCTCGAACCGGGCGTCGAGCTGCAGGGTCAGCGCCACGGTGGTCGAGTTGGTGGCCGGGTTGAACAGGCGCACCTGGCCGCCGCCGGAGCTGGTGCCCCGGTTGATGTAGAGGACCTTGCCGTCGGGCAGCACGGACAGCTCGATCGGCTCGCCCATGGACAGCCCGCCGTCCAGCTTCACCTTCTCGAAGCTGCTGGTCGGGGGCGGCGCGGCGGCCGCCGGGGCGGGTGCGGCGGTGACGCTGACGGCGCCGGCCGTGAGGCTGGCGAGCAGCAGCATGGCCAGGCCCGCGGCGAGGCGGGGGCGGGGACTTCGTGGCATGACGACGCTCCGGTGGGGGTCGGCGGGGATCGGGCGGGCGACCTCGGGGGTGCGCACGGCCCATCGGCCGACCTGCCACCGCGGGCGCGGCGCAGGGCGTGGTGCTTCGGCGACGGGTGCGGCCATGACGCGTTCCCTCGGGGTCGAGGACCCGGCACGTGCCCGCGGCCGCCCGTGGAGGCGGGACGCTGGTGCCCGGCCGGGCCACCGGGCCGCCGCGGTCGTGCCGCGGAGCCCGGACGGTCGGTCCGGAGCCGGGTCGCCGAATGACCGGCTCCGAGGTGGCGGTGCGGGGGGCCGGACGGACGCGGCCCCCCGCACGAATCAGAGTGTGATCATGTCGAACTTCTCCCACGGCCCGATGGCCGTGCGGTTGGCGATGAGCGAGCCCGCTCCTGCGTTCTCGGCCACCACGTACAGGTTGTTGACCGTGGCCCGGAGGCTCACCGTGTTGTCGGAGTTGCGGACCAGCGCGAACGTCTCCCAGGAACCGGCCGTGGCGCGGTTGGCCAGCAGCGGGTTGGCGCCCGCGTTCTCGGCGCAGACGAACTGGCCGTTGCTGCGGGCCCGCAGCGCGATGTTGCCGCCACCCCGGTCGACCACCTCGAACTGCTGGGCGGTGCCGGTCGTGGTCGAGTTGGCGATCAGCGCCGTGGTGGCGTTGGCCGCCGTCACGTACTGGCCGTTGGCCAGGGCCCGCAGTGCCACGTAGCCCGTGGGCTGCGGGGTGCCGCCGGTGGTGATACGCAGCGCGTCCACGATCGCCACCGAGGTGGTCTTGTTGACGATGCGGATGGTGTGCTGCGCGTTGGTCAGGCCGGTCTTCGACCAGACCACCACCTGCGCCTGCCGCGCGCCGGACACGTTCAGGTTGACGTTGGCCTGGAACACGTTGTCCAGGTACACGTCGACGTTGCCCATGTCGCTGAACCGCTCGGACAGGTACTCGATGCCGGTGCCGGTGAAGGTGTAGCTGGCCGCGGCGTTGACGGTGTTGGTGTGGTGGGTGTCGTCGTTGTAGTCGCCGTAGCCCCGGCCGGTGGTGTGGTACCACCCGGCGTCGTAGCTGAGCTCGGTGTTGTTGACCAGCCCGCCCCCGCCGCCGGTGCCCAGGCCCAGCGTCGAGGCGGTGTTGCGCAGCGACTTGGCGTCGTTGTTCTGCGTGCCGGTCAGCGTGGCCGCGGTGTAGTTGGCCAGCGGCTTGGCGGTGCGCTCGACCACGTACACCGTGTTCGCGGCGGTGGCGAAGCTGATCTCCGCCGCGCTGGACGTGGTGATGATCGCGTTGTCACTGGTGCGGCGCACCCGGACCTGCTGGGTGCCCCACGGGTTGACCACGGTGGCGTTCTTGCCGAACTGGCTGCGCAGGCCCACGTACTTGATCTCGCCGGCCTCGCGCTCCGAGCTGACCAGGAAGCCGTCCTTGGCCAGCAGGGTGAACCTGCCGACGAACGACGAGTCGCTCGGCACCGCCGGGAACACCCTGATCTTGTCGTTGTAGCTCTGCATCAGCGACTCGTTCATGGCGACCAGGTGGATGCCCAGGTACTCGAACACCCCGTTGGTGTTGTTGGTCATGCCGTTGGGGTAGTTCTGGTAGCGCTGCAGCATCAGCTTCATGCCGTTGAACGCCTGGTCACCCATACCGAGCCGGGCGGCCTGCGCGTGGTCGTTGGCCCACACGTTGGCGTACGGGTTGGGCCGCACGTTCCAGGTGTTCACCGCGGTGTTGTAGTCGGGGTAACCGATGCCGGTGCGGTCGTACGGCCAGATCAGCTCGGCCGACACGTTCTCACCGTTGCGCACCTGCGAAGACGGCGGGTCGTGCGGGAGCCAGGCGTTGTTGGAGACCTGGTACGGCCACAGGTTGTCGACCAGGTTCTGCCAGCCGGCGCGCAGCCCGCTGTCCAGGCCGAGCTGCGTGCTGACCTGGATGGTCAGCGGGGCCAGCAGCCGCACCGCGGCCAGGTCCGTGATCGCGTTGCGCACGTCCCAGTAGGTCTCGTGCGCGTTGCTGTTGACCATCTGGTACTTGCCGTTGATCAGCTGGAACCGGTTCTGGTAGAAGCGCAGGGCGTCCTTCATGTACGGATACACCGTGTTCTGCAGGTACGCGGTGTCGTTGGTGTACCGGTACTGCAGGTACATGTTGTAGGCGGCTTCGGTGCCGGTGGAGTAGATGTCGTTGACGTAGTCGCTGTTGATGGTGCCGCGGGCGTTGCCGTCCCAGCCCATCGTCTCCGGCACCCACAGCGAGTCGGTGCCGTACCTGGTCTGCGTGTACGCCTTCAGCGCGGCGTAGTTGCGGCTGTAGAGCCGGTTGAACACCGCCATCATGTCGGCGTGGTTGCTGGCCAGGAACGAGTTGTAGACGTCGCGCTGGTTCCAGTACCAGTACCCGTTGCTCCACTTGGTCTGGTCGCCGGTCGCCCGGAACACGCCGTTGATGAAGTGCACCGGGTAGTTGCCGAACCCGCCCGCCGCGATCATGTACGTGGACAGGTAGTACACGTTCTCCAGGTAGTCGGCCTCGCCGTTGGAGTTCGAGTACTGCACGAACGACTTCGCCCAGAAGTTGTGCCACCAGTTCTTGTAGTTCGTGAACGTGGTGCTGTAGCCCGTGGACTTCGCCGCGTTCAGCTGGCTCTTGGCCTGGGCGACCGAGTCGAGGTTCGGGGAGTTGATCCGGCTGGCCGCGGTGAACCAGATGGTGTAGCTCGACGTCGGCGTGATGCTCAGCCGCACCCGCGTCCCGTTGACCACCGACGCCGTGTACGACGCGCCCTCGACCGTGGCGGCGAAGGTGTAGCCGAAGTTGTTCGGGTCGGCCTGGCCCCGGCTGAACCACGCGGCGGAGGAGTCGCTGCCGGTGGACACGGTGCGCCAGGTGGTCAGGTCGGGCACGTCGGCGCTGTTGCCGACCCCGTTCGGGTCCCACAGGCTCAGCTCCAGCGTCGCACTCGACACCCCGCCACGGGTGTCGTCGACGTGGATGCCCATCACCTCGGAGCCGGGCGAGCCCATCATGGTGACGGTGCGGTTGCTGTCGTACTTCGTGGTCAGCGTGCCGTCGTAGAGCGACAGGCGCTGCTGGAAGGCGCTGGAGCCGGAGTCCAGGGCCGGGCTGGTGTTGAAGTTGAGCAGGCCGGCGGCGAAGGCCGACTGCTGCGACAGGTCCACGCCGGACACCTGGGCGGTGATCCCGTTGTTCGCCCAGACCATGGCACCGGTCTTGCCGTTGCCGACCGTCAGGCCGTGCAGCGGGTTCGTGTTCGGGCGGTTGTAGACGATGTCGTGCTTGGACAGGTATCCGGCGTAGTTGACGTTGAACGCGCCGGTGGAGCTGTTGAACGCGGCGTCGGTCGGCGACGCCAGGGCGGGTGCGGCGGGGGCTGCCGCGCCCAGGCCCGCGGCGACGAGCGCCGCCAGGGCCAGTCGTAACGACTTGCTGAGGTTCATGGGGGTATGACCTCCGCGAGATGGGGGCAGAGTTTCCGGCCTGTTACGAGACCGTGTATGAAATATCCTATAGGATAGAGGAAGATCAGCTTAAGACATGTCACTGTTTATATGGAAATTGGTGGGCTCAGTGGATTTCTGAGCGATCCTGTTGCCTCAGGCCGATCTGCTCGCCACGAACTCCGCCAGCCCCGCCAGCGCCTGCCGCGCGTCCGGCGCGAGATCCAGGAAGTCCAGCGCACGCAGCGACTCCGCTCGCGCGGCCGCGATCCGCTCCTCCACCGCCGCCAGCGCCCCGCTGCCGGCCACCACCTCCCGCACCAGCCGTGCCCCCGGCTCGTCCAGCTGCGGATCCCCCACGTGCGCCGACAGCACCGCACGCGACCGCACATCGGCGCGCGCGTACGCCTCCGCCAGCAGCTGCGTCGGCTTGCCCTGGCGCAGGTCGTCCAGGGTGGACTTGCCCGTGCGTGCCGGGTCCCCGAACACCCCCAGCACGTCGTCGCGCAGCTGGAACGCCTCGCCCAGCGGCTCGCCGTACGCGGCCAGCCCGTCGAGCACCGCGTCCGGCGCCCCGGCCAGCGTCGCCCCGATCTGCAGCGGCCGCACCACCGAGTAGCGGCCGGTCTTGAGCTGCACCACCCGCGCCGCGCGGGCCGGTGCGCCCGGCCCGAAGTCGGCCATCGCCTGCGCGACGACCTCCAGGTACTCCCCCGCCACCGCCTCGGTGCGCATCACCGCGAACAGTCGCCGCGCCTGGCCCAGCCGCACCGGCTCCACCGGGCACCCGGCCAGCAGCTCCTCGGCCCACATCGCGCACAGGTCACCGCAGAGCAGCGCGGTGTTGCGCCCGAACGCCCGCGCGTCGCCGCGCCAGCCGTGCCGCGCGTGCGCCGCCGCGAACTCCTCGTGCAGCGACGGCGCGCCCCGGCGGCGGGTGCCGTCGTCGATCAGGTCGTCGTGGATCAGCGCGAAGCAGTGGAACAGCTCCAGCGCCGCGCCCGCGGTCACCGCGCGCTGGTCGTCGGCCCGCTCCGCCGGGGCGGCCGTGCCGCGCCAAGCCCAGTAGCAGAACGCCGGCCGCAGCCGCTTCCCGCCGCTCAGGATGAACCGCCGCAGCGAATCCAGCATCGGCCGCAGGTCCTCATCGGGCCACAGCAGCCGCTGCCCGTCCACGAACCCGGCCAGCACCGCGTCGATCCGCGCGGCCAGCGGCGTCGGCGCGGGCGCGAGCGTCACGACCCACCCCCCGCCCGCCCCACAGGCACCCCCGCCTGCGTCCCCGCCCACCACGCGGGCGTGCCCGCCCGGCCTGCCTGCAGTTTCAGGGAAACTGCACGAATCCTCGCGACCGACCCTGCGGTTTCCCCGAAACTGCCACACCCCGGCCTCACGGCGTGCTCCCGGCGAGGCGGAGGAGGAGGGCTTTGACGTCGGTGGCGGCGATGCGGTCGACGGCGGGGCCGGGGTCGGAGCACAGGAGGAGGGGGGCGTCGTCGGGGGTGGGTGGGAGCAGGCCGTGGGAGCCGCGGACCGCCTGCGCGCCGGCGTCGAGGCCGATCACGTTCATGCGGTAGCGCATGCCGAGCTTCTTGCGGACCAGGGCCTTCGCGGCGCGGGCCTTGGCGGCGCCGGGGGCGGCCGGGTCGAAGAACAGCTCGGCGGGGTCGTAGCCGGGCTTGCGGTGGATCTCGACATGGGTGGCGAAGTCGGGGGCACGCTTGTCGTCGAGCCAGTAGTAGTAGGTGAACCAGGCGTCGGGCTCGGCCAGCAGCACCAGCTCGCCGCTGCGGGCGTGGTCCAGCCCCTGCTCGGCCTTGCCGGACTCGTCGAGCACCTGCCCGACGCCGGGCAGCTCGGCGCAGATCTTCGCGACGGCGGCCAGGTCGGCGGGGTCGCGTACGTACACGTGCGCGATCTGGTGGTCGGCCACCGCGAACGCGCGCGACGTCCACGGGTCGAGGTACTCCATGCCGTCCTGGGTGTGCACGTGCAGCAGCCCGGCGGCGCGCAGTGCCCGGTTGACGTGCACGGGGCGCGACACCTCGGTGATGCCGTACTCCGACAGCGCGACCAGCGTCGCCCCGCGCGCGGCGGCGGCGTCGAGCAGCGGGCCGAGGACCTCGTCGAGCGCGGCGGCGGCCTGGGCCGAGCGCGGGTCGGCCGGGCCGAAGCGCTGCAGGTCGTAGTCGAGGTGCGGCACGTACACCAGGGTCAGGTCCGGGTCGCGGGTCTTCATCACGTGCACCGCCGCGTCGGCGATCCACTTCGAGGAGGGCAGGCCCGCGCCCGGCCCCCAGTACGTGAACAGCGGGAACTCCGGCAGCTCGTCGTGCAGCTCGGCCGGGATCGTGTAACAGTCGGGCTCCTTGCGGCCGTCGGCGCGGTAGATGGGGCGCGGCGTGATCGTCCAGTCCACGTCCGCGCCCATGGCGTACCACCAGCAGATGTTCGCCACGGTGTAGCCGGGGCGGGCCTTGCGGATGGCGTCCCAGACCCGCTCGCCCTCGATCAGCGCGTGGTGCTGCCGCCACAGCAGCACCTCGCCGAGGTCGCGGAAGTACCACCCGTTGCCGACGATGCCGTGCCCGGCCGGGGTCTGCCCGGTCAGGAAGGTGGCCTGCACCGAGCAGGTGACCGCCGGGACGACCGGGTCGAGCCGGGCGGTGAACCCGTCCGCGCACGCGGCCCGCAGCCGGGGCATGTGCGCCAGCAGCCGCGGCGTCAGCCCGACGACGTCCAGCACCACCAGCGGATTGATCCGGTCCATCAGGACACCCCCAGCGCGGCGAACTGTTCCCGGGCGAAGGCCAGCTCGGCGGCGATGCCCGCGGCCAGCCCCGCGTCGTCGACGGGGCGGGCCGCCGACGGCAGCACGTCCCAGGTGTAGGTCTCGACCTCGAAGTGGTCGCAGTCGGAGTTGGTGAGCAGCGCGGCCAGGCCCTCCTGGAGCACCTGGGTGCTGGTGCGCAGCGGCTCCAGCGCGGCGGCATGCAGCGGGGCGTGGAAGTGGATGCGCCACGGGCCGGGCGCGTCCGAGGCCAGCGCGAGCGGCAGGTCGTCGAAGCGCTCCCCCGCCGAGCTGCGGGTCTGGTGCAGGAAGCGCGGCTCGGCGTACGCCGCGAGCACCTGCCGGGCCGCCTGCGGGTCCTCGACCTCCAGCGCCTGGGACACCTGCACCTTGACCACGGGCACCCCGGCCGACTTCAGCTTGGCGACGGCATCCGACGGGTCCTCCCAGCCGCAGGCCAGGTGCGCCAGGTCGACGCATACGCCCAGATGCTCGTCGGCCACCGCGCTCAGCGCCGCGACGGCCTGGTCGGTGGACTCGACCACGCAGCCCGGCTCGGGCTCGAGCGCGACCCGGACCGTCCGGTCCAGCCGGGCGAGCCCGGCCGCCAGCTCGCCGAACTGGGCCCGCGCCGCGCCGAAGCGCCGCTTGTCCCAGGGCTCGCGCCAGGCCAGCGGCAGCGTCGAGATCGAGCCGCGCGTTGCGTCGTCGGGCAGCAGCTCGGCCAGCACCAGGGCCAGGTCGAGGGTGTAGCGCAGCCGCCGCGGGTCGGTCCAGTCCGGCAGGTACACGTCGTGCTTGACGACCGGGGCCTGGAACGCCTGGTACGGGAAGCCGTTGAGGGTGACCGTCTCCAGGCCGCGCGCCGACAGCTCGGTCCGCAGCCGCTTGCGCAGCTCGGGCTGCTCGGCCAGGGCGCGGGCGACCGGGGCGGCCAGCCACAGGCCCAGCCCCAGCACGTCCGTGCCCAGCCGCTCGCGCACCGGCACCGCGAACCGGTCCAGCTGCGACAGCACCCCGTCGAAGTCCTCGGCGGCGTGCACGTTCGTGCAGTAGGCCAGGTGCACGGTGGTGCCGTCGGCGTCGCGCAGCCGCATCACGAACCCCCGCGCAGGATCGAGTTCCCGGCGAAGGTGGCCTCGGCGGCGGCATCCTCGTCGAGGTCGAGCCGGCCGGACTGGCCGTAGAACTCGACCGGGTTGCGCCACAGCACCCGGTCCACGTCGTCGGCGCTGAACCCGGCCGCGAGCATCGCCTCGCCGGTGCGCAGGGTCAGCAGCGGATCGGACCTGCCCCAGTCGGCGGCCGAGTTGACGAGCATGCGCTCCAGGCCGTACTCGCGCAGGATGGCGACCATGCGCTCGGGCGACATCTTGGTGTCGGGGTAGATGGAGAAGCCCATCCAGCAGCCCGTCCCGGCGACCTCGCCGACGGTCGGCTCGTTGAGGTGGTCCAGCACCACCATCCCCGGGTCGATGCCGGACTCCTTGACCGCGTCGAGGCTGCGCCGGGTGCCGGTGACCTTGTCCCGGTGCGGGGTGTGCACCAGCGCGGGCAGCCCGTGCTCGCGCGCGAGCTGCAGCTGTGCCGCGAAGACCTCGTCCTCCTCGGCGGTCATCGAGTCGTAGCCGGTCTCGCCCACCGCGACGACCCGGTCCTTGGCCAGGTAGCGCGGCAGCAGCGGCAGCACCTCCCGGCAGCGCGGGTCGTTGGCCTCCTTCGGGTTCAGCGCGATGGTGCAGTGGTGCCGGATGCCGTACTGGCTCGCCCGGAACGGCTCCCACCCGATCAGCGCGTCGAAGTAGTCGGTGAACGAACCCGGATTGGTGCGGGGCTGGCCGAGCCAGAAAGCCGGCTCGACCAGCGCTCGCACACCCGCCGCCGCCATCCGCTCATAGTCGTCGGTGGTGCGCGAGGTCATGTGGATGTGCGGGTCGAAGATGCGCATCAATGCAGCCTCTCCAGTAGTTCGACGGCGTCGGCGGGCATGGTGCGGCCGGCCGCTTCCCGCTCGTGGCGCAGGGCCGCGAGCATGCGGCCCAGCTCGGTGTCGGCGCGTTCGGCCAGCCCGTCCACCCCGGACAGCGGCAGGCCCATGAACACGCTCTTGAGCACGCCCTGGCGCCACTCGGCGGCGGGCAGATCCCGCGCGCCGGGGCCGAGCGCGGCGGCGACCAGGCGGGTGTCGTTGCTGCGCAGCGCGTCGCGGACCAGGTCCGGCGCGGGGCAGGCCAGCAGCACGGCACGCTTCTCGTCGTTGTCGCCGTAGCGGTACAGCTCGGCGGCGGCGGCCGCGCCGGGCGCGGCGGCGTGCAGCAGGCGCACCCGGGCGTCCTCGGCGGCGGCGCGGCCCACGCCCCGGCGTGCGGCGGGCAGCAGCGTCGCGATCGCGGCCGGGTCGCGGGCGAGCTTGTCGAGCGCGTCGCCGAGCCACTGCGCGGCGCGCAGGAAGGTCAGCGAGCGGGCCGCGACCTCGGGCGCGGCGTGCGAGTGCCGGGGCAGCTCGACGGCGACCAGGCCGGTGTATCCGGTGTCGGCCAGCGCGCGCAGCACCGGCGGAAAGTCGATCTCGCCGGTGCCGAACTCCAGGTGCTCGTGCACGCCCCGGCGCATGTCGTCGATCTGCACGTTGACCAGGTGCGGCCCGGCGATCCGGACGCATTCCTCGACGGTGACCGGCTCGTTGGCGCGGCAGTGGCCGATGTCGAGGGTGAGTTTGAGCTGCTCGCCGACGAGGCCGCGCAGCCGCTGCCAGTCGGCGAGGGTCTCGACGAGCATGCCGGGCTCGGGCTCGAAGCCGGGGGCGACGCCGCGCTCGGCCGCGTAGGCGACCACCTCCGCGCACCCTTCGGCCAGCAGTTGCCAGGCCACGTCGGCGGACACGTGCGCGGGGCGGACCCCGGCCCAGAACGACACGGCTTCGGCGTTCAGCTCGGCGGCGATGTCGACGGCGCGCTTGAGGAAGTCGACGCGGCGCGGCGCGTCCTCGTGCAGGAAGGTGGGCGCGTGCTTGCGCCGGGGGTCGAGCAGGTAACGCGCGCCGGTCTCCACGACCACCGCCAGCTCCCGCTCCGCGAGCAGCCGTGCGGTCCGTGCCACCTGGTCCTTGACATCGACGGCGTACGGGTCCAGGTGCGCGTGGTCCAGCGTCAGCGCGACGCCGGTGTAGCCGAGCTCGGCGAGCACGTCTAGAGCGTCGGCGAGACGGTGGTTGGCGAAGCCGTTGGTGCCGTAGCCGAAGCGCAGGCTCATGTCGGTGACACCTTTCTCGCGAGCTTCGCCCCGGCCGGGGCGGCGGTGGCGATCACGGCCCCGAGCAGCGGCCGTCCGTCGCGCGCGATGAGCGCGCCCTGCAGCGCGGGCAGCGAGGTGATCCCGGCCCCGACCGCGGCGCGCACCCGCGGCGCGTCCGGCTGCCGCAGCACCTCGCGCTGGGCCCGGCCGAAGCGCACCGCGTACCACGCCGCCAGCAGCACCGGCAGCGGCCCGCCGGTACGCCCGGCGGCCTGCGTGGCCACGGCGGCGGTCGCGCCCAGCGTCAGCGCGGGCAGCGTGCGGTCGGCCCCGGACACCTCGCGCCGCGACAGCGCGGTGACGGCGTACGTGTGCGCGGCGACGGCGAGCGCGGGCCGGGCGGCGCGGCGCAGGTCGCCGCCGCTGCCGCCCATCAGCACGTCCAGCCCTCGGCACAGTGCCATGCCGGCCGGGCCCGCCGGGCTGTTCTTCCACTTGACGTCGTAGGTCCAGATGGCGCCCGCGAGCAGCGCGGCGGTGGCCAGGGTGCGCCGCCCGCCGCTGGCCCCGGCCAGCACCAGGCCCGCCGCGGTCAGGCCGCCCGCTACGGCCAGCGCCGTGTTCGGGCTGATCCGGCCGGACGGGATGGGGCGCTCGGGCCGCTCCTTCGCGTCGAGTTCGCGGTCGGCCCAGTCGTTGGCGGCCATGCCGCCCCAGTAGAGGCAGACCGAGGCGGCGGCGACCCCGGCGGTCCGGGCGCTGAGGCTGCCCGCCGCGACCGCGCCCGCGACGGCGTCACCGGGCACCGACAGCGCGGCCGGTGCGCGCACCAGCTGGGCGAGGTCGCGGAGTCTCATCGCGGCTGCTCCCCGTCCTGGTCCGCGCCCTGCTCGGCGTCGGCTGCGGCGCCGCGGGGCTCGTCGGGGCCGGAGTCGGAGGCCGCGAGCGGCCACCCGTGCACCCAGCGGCAGAGCAGCTCCCACTGCTCGGCCAGGCCGTGCGGGACGTCGCCGAGCGGGTCCTTGAAGAAGTACGCGAGCTGCGGCAGCGGCCCGTACGCCCCCTGCGCGTGGGCGGCGGCGGTGAGCCGGGCCAGGTCCAGCACCAGGGGCGCGGCCAGCGCGGAGTCGCAGCCGTGCCAGGTGAACTCCAGCCGCATCCGGCTGCCCAGGAAGCCGCTGAAGGTGATCAGGTCCCAGGCGGTCTTCAGGTCGCCGATGTCTGGCACGTAGTCGATGCGGGTGTGGCCCTCCGGCTCGTAGCCCAGCGTCTCCTTGAGCACCCGCTGCTTGCTGGCCACCTTGGCCGCGTTGGCGTCCGGCCGGGCCAGCGTGGCGCCGTCGCCGCCGCCGAGCAGGTTGGTGCCCGACCAGGAGCGCACCCGCAGGTTGCGCATCGCGAACATGGGCGCGAGCACCGACTTGAGCAGCGTCTCCCCGGTCTTGCCGTCGTGACCGGCGTACGGCACCCGGTGGAACGCGGCGAGCTGGTCGAGCGCGGGCAGCCGTGCCCCGGTGGACGGCGTGAAGTCGACGTACGCGCAGCCCGTGGTGAACGCCGCGTACGCATACCGCGCGCTGGGCGGCAGCACCTGCTCGGTGTGCAGGGCGGCGGCCAGCGCGGCGGCGTCGGCGTGCGCGGGGTGCGGGGCGGCGAGCGGCTCGGTCGAGGACACGTTGACCACGACGACCCGGTCCAGGCCGTGCCGGGTCCGGAAGTCGGCCAGATCGGCGGCGATCCGGGTGACCGTCTCGTGCTGGGTGCGGCCCTCGGGGCGGCGCGCACCTCGGGTTCGGTCGCGGACAGCTCGTCGGCGACGGCGGCGACCACCGCGGCGGGCAGCACCCCCGCGGCGACCAGTGCCTGGGCCTTCTTGACCAGCCCCACGCAGGACACGTCGTGGCCGCCGAAGACCAGATCAGACAGCGCCGGCAGCGCCGGGTGGCGCAGCGCGGGCAGCTCGGTGACGCAGCCGACGGGCTCGGCGAGGGAGGCCCGGATCGCCAGCGCACCCACCATGCTGGTCACCGCGACCGATCCGCGGGCGCCGACGAGCCATATACCTGTACGCACAGGACCTCCTGTAACGCGTTCGTGGCGGCCATATTAAATCCATGTCAGCAAAAGTTTCTAGATAGAGATGCATACTTTTTTCTGATCTAGCAAAAGTTCGGCCGCTGTTGACAAATCGGAGGGCCGAACCGGACGGAAGAGACTTCCCACAGCCGCACGATTCCTATAGGATTCGATGCCGATAGATATCGGATCCGTGTTCGGCGACCGGCTCCGGTTCGCGGGTGACCTCCGCGAACGCCGTCCAGGGGCGTGCCCGCGCCCCGGGGGCGCTGTCCCGGTCGCCGCCCGCGCCCCGCTTCCCCGCTCGCGCCCGCGGCCGACCGGCCCGGCGTGCCGCGGCGTACGCCGGTCGCCGCCCGCTCACCGCGCTAACCTCAGGCAAGGAGCGAGCCACATGCGAAAACGCCTACTGTCCCTGGTCGCCGGCCTCATCACGGTGCTGGCCACGACCCTGCTCGCGCCGGCGGCCCCGGCGTCCGCCGCGCCGCTGACGAAGGTGCTGGTCTTCTCCAAGACGGCCGGCTTCCGCCACTCCTCCATCCCCAACGGCATCGCCGCCATCCAGCAGCTCGGCACGGCCAACGGCTTCACGGTCACCGCGACCGAGGACGCCAACCAGTTCACCACCGCCAACCTGGCCCAGTACCAGGCCGTCATCTGGCTGTCCACCACCGGCGACGTGCTCAACACGACCCAGCAGACCGCGTTCCAGAGCTACATCGCGGCAGGTGGCGGATACGTGGGCATCCACGCCGCGGCCGACACCGAGTACGACTGGGCCTGGTACGGCGGGCTGGTCGGGGCGTACTTCCACTCTCACCCCGCGATCCAGAACGCCCAGCTGCGGGTGGAGGCGCCGGTCAACGCCTCGACCGCGCACCTGCCGTCCACCTGGACCCGCAGCGACGAGTGGTACAACTACCGCACCAACCCGCGTGCCAACGTCCGCGTGCTGATGAACCTCAACGAGGCCAGCTACACCGGCGGCAACATGGGCGACCACCCGATCACCTGGTGCCAGGCGTACGGCGGCGGCCGGGCCTGGTACACCGGCCTCGGCCACACCGAGGCGAGCTTCACCGACCCCGACTTCACCCGGATGCTGCTCGGCGGCATCCAGATCGCGGCCGGCGCGGTCGCCGCCGACTGCAGCAAGCCCACCCCCGGCCCGGCCGGGACCAGCCTGCGCGCCCGCGCCAACGGCAGGTTCGTCACCGCCCCCAACGGCGGGGCGTCGGCGCTGATCGCCAGCGCCACCACCGTGGGCACCGCCGAGCGCTTCGAGATCATCGACCGCGGCAGCGGCAACATCGCCATCCGTGCGCTGGTGAACTCGCGGTACGTCTGCGCCGACAACGCCGGGGCCAACCCGCTCATCGCCAACCGCACCGCGATCGGCGGCTGGGAGACGTTCGCGCTGATCCGCAACAGCAACGGCAGCATCAGCCTGCGGGCACAGGCCAACGGCCGGTACGTCGTCGCGGAGAACGGGGGCGCCGCGCCGCTGATCGCCAACCGCACCTCCATCGGCCCGTGGGAGCAGTTCGACCTGATCACCTCGTAACGGGCACCCGGCCGGCCGGCCGGTGGCGACAGGGCGCCACCGGCCGGTCCGTACGTCGTGGGCTGGTTGTCACGAAACTGTCATGCTTTCGAGGATTAGCTCCGCACCGGACCGGGCATAGGGACCTCCGCCGGTAAGGAGGTAGCCAGGTGAACGATACGGTCGCGACGGCCACGGCACAGGCGGTGCCGCTGGTGGAGGTGCAGGTCAAGGGCGTATTCGACGCGCAAGCGGCGCCCGGGGTGAACCGTCTCCTGGAGGAGGCGCTGGAGCTGCGCCCGCAGCAGATCGTGATCGACCTGGCCGAGTGCGAGACGATCGACGCGGCGGGCATCCTGCTGCTGCTCGACGCGCACCGGCGAGCCGTGCGCGACGGCGGGACCGTCGCCCTGCGCTCACCCAACGAACGCACCCGGCGCAGCCTGCGGCTGGCCCGGCTCGACCGCATGTTGCAGATCCTGCCGTACCAGCAGGGCCGGGTGGTCGCGTGAGCGGCGGCGCACAGCCGACGGCGCGGGACGAGCGCGCCTACGACCTGATCGTCGCGGGTGACCGGGTGCCCGCCGCCGACCCCGACGACAGCAGCGACCACGTCGACGTCGCCCTCGCCTCGCTGCGCCCGTTCGTCGCCGCGCGCCGGGGCACCTGGACGGCGATGCCGGACGGCGCCGGGGCCCGGCTCGGCTCGGGCCTGCTGCGCTCGCTCTACCACCACCAGCGGGCCGAATTCCCGGACGGCTGGTTCGAGCCTTACGAGCAGGCCAACCACGCGCTCGCGCACACCGTCGCCGGGTCCGCGGGATCCGGCGGCATCGTCTGGGTGCACGGGCACCAGCTGCAGCTGCTGCCCCGGCTGCTGCGCCGGATGCGGCCCGACCTGGCCTCCGCGGTGCACCTGCACAGCGCGTTCCCGCCCGCCGAGGCGTTCGGCCGCCTGCCCGAGCACCGCGAGCTGCTGTCCGGGCTGCTCGGTGCCGACGTGGTGGCGCTGCCGCACCGCCGGGCCGTGGACAACCTGCTCGACCTGGCGGGGCGGGTGCACGGGCTGCCGGTGCGCGACGGCCAGATCGCGGTCGGCAACCGGCGGGTGCGGGTACTGGCCTGCGCGCTGCCCGCCGACACCGGCGGCATGCGGCGGCTGTCCCGGCTGCCGCAGGTCCGCGCACGCGCGGCCGAGATCCGGGCCGCGCTGCGGGTGCCCGGGCCGGTGCTGCTGTCCATCGCCGGGTGGGACCCGGCCGACGCGGTCGAGCAGCGGCTGCACGCCTTCGACCGCTTCCTCGCCGAGCACCGGCCGGAGCCGGGCACCGTGGCGCTGCTGCACGTGGCCTGCGGTGAACCGCGCACCCCCGAGGAGCAGGAGCAGCGGGAGCTGACCGACCGCCTGATCGCGAAGCTCAACGGCACGCATGCCAGCGTCGGCCAGGCCGTGGTGCACTACGTGCGCACCAGCCCGGACCGGCGCGAGCTGGCCGCGCTGTACCTGGCCTGCGACGGGCTGCTGGCCACCCCGGTGCACCACGGCACGCTGCACGCCGCGCACGAGTTCGCCGCGGCCCGCGGCGCGCGCGGGGCCACGGTCGTGGTCAGCGAGTTGACCAGCGGCGCCGCCGACCTGCCGGGCGCGATCACGGTGAACCCGCACGACACGGCCTCCTTCGCCGAGGCGATCGCCCGCGCCGCCGGCTGCCACGGTCCCGCGCCGCGCGCCGGTGTCCGGCCGGACCACCCCGAACTCGACTCGTGGGCCGAGCACGTGCTCACCGCGGTGCGCGCCCGCGCCGCGGCCGGGCCGGTCCCGCGCCCCCGGCGGCAGCCTGCCGTGCCGGGCCACACCCGGCCGGCGCCGCCGGAGCGGCCCGCGCCACGGCCGGCCGCACCTGAGCCGTCGCGGCGCACCGACGTGCACTGACGCCGGTCGCAGGCTCCACCGGCCGCCGACGCGGGTGGAGCCTGCCGGCACGGTCAGCCCCAGTGCTGGGGGGCGGGCTGGCGGGTGGTCACGTTCATCCGGTTGAACAGGTTGGTGGTGGCGATCCACAGCACGATCGCGGCCAGCTCGCTCTCGCCGAAGTGCTTGGCCGCCGCCTCCCAGACGTGGTCCGGCACCGGGTCGGGCCGGTCGGCCAGCCGGGTCGCGTACTCGGCCAGCTCCAGCGCGGCCCGCTCGGCGTCGGTGAAGTACGGCGTCTCGCGCCAGGTGGCGACCGAGAACAGCCGGTCGTCGGTCTCCCCCGCCTTGCGCATGGCGCGGGCGCCGGAGTCGACGCAGGCGCCGCAGCCGTTGATCTGGCTGCTGCGCAGGTGCACCAGCTCCAGCGTCGAGGTGGGCACCCCGGCCGAGTGGGCGGCCTTGTAGAGGGCGTTGATGCCCTTCACGGCCTCCGGCAGCAGCGTGGCGGGGTTGGTCATCCGTGCCTGCATGGCGTCCTCCATAGGATCTTGGTCATCCGGGCTGTCACATCGGCCCGTTCTCGTTCGTCATCGGTATGACGGGCCGCTCGACGAAGATGTGACAGATATGGCCTGGATCACACTTGATGGCGATTCACGGAGGTATGCGGGAGATGCGGGATCAGGACTGGCTGGCGGAACGCTTCGAGCAGGACCGGGGACGGCTGCGCGGCGTCGCGTTCCGGATGCTGGGCTCCACCGCCGAGGCCGACGACGCGGTGCAGGAGACCTGGCTGCGACTGTCCCGCACCGACATCAGCGAGGTGGGCAACCTCAGCGGCTGGCTGACCACCGTCGTCGGCCGCATCTGCCTGGACATGCTCCGCTCGCGTACCACCCGCCGGGAGGACACTCTCGACGACGCCGCCGAGACCGGCCTGCTCCCCGCGGCGGGCGCCACGCCCGACCCGGAGCAGGAGGCGCTGCTCGCCGACTCCGTCGGGCTGGCGCTGCTGGTCGTGCTGGACACGCTCGCCCCCGCCGAGCGGCTGGCGTTCGTGCTGCACGACATGTTCGCGGTGCCGTTCGACGAGGTGGCCCCGGTCATCGGGAAGTCGCCGGACGCCGCGCGGCAGCTGGCCAGCCGGGCCCGCCGCCGGGTGCAGGGCCAGGCGCCCGACGCGGCCGAGGCCGACCAGGCCCGCCGCCGTGCGGTGGTCGACGCGTTCCTGACCGCCGCCCGCGAGGGCCGGTTCGAGGACCTGCTGACGGTGCTCGACCCCGACGTGGTGATGCGCGCCGACGCGATGGCCGTGAAGATGGGTTCCACCGCCGAGGCCCACGGCTCACAGACGGTGGCCGGCTACTGGTCCGGCAAGGCCGCCGAGGCCCGTCCCGCGCTGCTCGACGGCATCGTCGGCGCGGTGTGGGCACCGGGCGGCAAGGTGCGCGTCGCGCTCTCCTTCACCGTCGCCGACGGCCGCATCACGGCGATCGACCTCACCGCCGACCGCGCCGCCCTGGCCGCCCTGGACGTGGAACTCCTTTCCGTCTGACCGCGACGGATCCAGGCCTCGGCCACCGGCCCTGGTGTCCCTGCCTGGAGCTCGGGCCCGGGCGGCCGTGCCGGACCCGGACCACCACAGGCCGGCGTCCGGCATCCGCCTGCCGGCGGCATAGGTCACCGCGCGGCGGCCACAACTTCTGGGATGTAGCTACATCCCAGAAGTTGTGGCCGCCACCAAGACCACCGTCGCGGGCGCTTTCCGGCATCGCCCGTCCCGGCGGTGCGACCCGGGTGTCGCCGTGGCGACTTCCGGCTCGTCCGCCCACCTGGCGCGCACGCCCTCGGCGCCCCGGCCTGACCGCATGCCGACAGTGCTCGTGGCCGACCGGTGGCTGGTGCGGCCCGGGCCGCACGCAGCAGGCTCGCAGGCAAGCGCATCGATGCGCACTGTCGTGAGAGGACTTCTGATGCGGCGCACCCTCGCCCTGCTCCTCGTAATCCCGGCCCTGGTGGTGCTGCCCGCCGCACCGGCCCTGGCCGCCACCGTCACCGTGACCACCACCGCCGACGTGGTGAACGGCGGGGACGGCCTGGTCTCGCTGCGCGAGGCCGTCGACGCGGCCAACGCCGCCGCCGGGCCGACCATCATCGAGCTCGCCGCCGGGGCGTACACCCTGAGCCTGTGCGCCGACGACGACACCAACGCGGGCGGCGACCTCGACGTCACCACCGCGCAGCCGGTCACCGTCGACGGCGGCGGCGCGACGGTGACCCAGACCTGCCCGAACGAGCGTCTGCTGCACACCCTCGACACGGCCGGCGCGGTCACCGTGCAGGACGTGACCCTCACCGGCGGCCAGGGCCCCGGCGCGGCCGTGCAGTACGCCGGCGACCTCGACGTGGTGGACAGCACCGTGTCCGGCAACGACGCGGGCGGCGGCGCGGTGCTCAACAGCGAGGACGGCGTCTCCGGGGCGAGCCTGGACCTGACCGGCTCGACGCTCGGCCCGAACACCGGCACCGGCATCCGCGTCTCGTTCGGCACGGTGCACGTCACCGACTCGGTCATCTGGCAGCACACGCTGCGCGGCGTCGGCCTGATCGACGGCGCGCTGACCGTCACCGGCTCCACGGTCACCCAGAACGGCACCGGCGGCCTGAGCACCACCGGGCAGGGCTCGGGCCTGTTCGCGCTGACCGACTCGACCGTCTCCGACAACGACGGCACCGGGGTGACCTGCTCGGCCTGCGGCCACCTGGAGGTCACCGGCTCCACCATCAGCGGCAACAGCCCCGGGCCGGCGTCGCCGGGCGGCGGCATCGTGGTCAACGCCGACCAGGACACCCCCACCGACGAGCTGCACGTGTACGTCACGAACAGCACGGTCAGCGGGAACACCCGCGACGGGGCCGGGGGCGGGCTGGGCGTGTTCATCCTGGAGAACACCGACGGGCCGCCGCCCGCGCAGATCGTGCTGACCGGCTCGACGTTCAGCGCCAACGGCGCACTGGGCGCCGACGGCCGGGGCGGCGGCGTGTACGCCGAGACCGGTGAGATCCGGGTCGACAACTCCACGCTGACCGGCAACAACGCCGACGTCTCCGGCGGCGCGCTGTTCGGGGACAGCGGCGACGTGTTCCTGCGGCACGCCACCGTGTACGGCAACTTCGGCCCCGTCGCGTCCAACGTGGCCACCGGCGCGGACCTGCACGCCTTCGCCTCGGTCGTGGCACTGGGCACCGGCGGCGCCGACGAGTGCGCGATCGCGGGCACCACCACGTCCACCGGGTACAACGTCGGCGGCGACGGCTCGTGCGCGTTCGTGGCCGGGCCGGGCGACCTCAACACGACGCCCGACGCGGGCCTGCTCGGCCTGGCCGCCAACGGCGGCCCGACGCAGACGCTGCTGCCCACCGCGGCGAGCCCGGTCAACGGCCGGGTGCCCGCCGCGGCGTGCACGGTGCTCACCGCCGACCAGCGGGGCACCGCCCGCCCGCAGGGCGCCGCGTGCGAGACCGGCGCGGTCGAGGTCAGCGAGGTCCCGCCGGCACCGGCCTGCACGAAGACCGGCACGCCCGGCCCGGACGTGCTGATCGGCACCGCAGGTGCGGACGTGCTGTGCGGGCTCGGCGGCGCGGACACGCTGCTCGGCCTGGGCGGCGACGACGAGCTGCGCGGCGGCGACGGCAACGACCTGCTGATCGGCGGCGCCGGTGACGACACCCTGTACGGCGGGGCCGGGGCTGACCTGCTCATCGGCGCACCGGGCACGGACGTCTACGACGGCGGACCGGGCGGCGACCTGTGCGTACGGCCCAGCGGCACGCCGTTCTGCTGACCTGGACCCGGCCGGGGCCCGCGGTGCGGACGGGCCCCGGCCGGGCGATGTGCCGCCGTGCGGTCAGCCGACGCGCACGGCGAGCTTGCCGATGGTGCCCCCGGCGAAGTCGGCGAACGCCTGCGGCACCTCGTCGAGTTCGTAGACGCGCTGCACCGGCACGGTCACCCGGCCCGCGCGCACCTCGCCCGCCAGGCGTTCCATCGCGGCGGGCGCCAGGACGGCGTTCACCGGCACGGCGACCAGGTCACGGCCGAGCATCTGGTCCGGCCCGACGCCGAGCAGGCTGGTGAACCGGCCGCCGGGCGCGAGGAGGTCGGCCAGCTCGAACGGCTCCCCGGCCAGGTGCACCACGGCCCGCACCCCGCCCGGCGCCACGGCGGCGACCTGCGGGATGAACTCGTGCCGGTAGTCGATCACGTGCGCGGCGCCGAGACGGCGTACCAGCTCGGCGCCCTGCGGCGACGAGGCGGTGGCCAGCACGACCGCGCCGCGCGCGGCGGCCAGCTGCACCACGATGCAGCCCACGCCGCCGGTCGCGCCCGCGACCAGCACGGTGTCGCCGGGCTGCGGGTCGATCGCGATAACGGCGGTCTCCGCGGCGGACCCGGCCAGGCCCAGCACCCCCGCCGTGGTGAGGTCGAGCCCTTCGGGCACCCGGGCCAGGCTCGCCGCCGGGACCACCACGTATTCGCCGAAGGCGCCGGCCTGCAGCGGGAATCCCAGCACCACGCCGAAGACGCGCTCGCCCTCGGCGTACCCGCCGACCCCGGGGCCGACCTGGTCGATCGTGCCCGCGAAGTCGCGGCCGAGCACGACCGGGAACCGGTGCTCCATGAATGACGCCATGTAGCCGCTGACCACAGCGGTGTCGAAGCCGTTCAGTGACGACGAGGCGACCTTGACCCGCACCTCGTCCGGCCCGGCGGACGGTGTCTCCAGCTCCGCCAGCCGCGCCGCTCCCCCGAGTTCCGCGCTGATGACCGCGCGCATCCGCTCTCCTCACTGTCCGTCCATGGTGGATTCCGCGACGTTACGGCCCCGGCCAGGCACGCCGATACCGTCCGCGACGACGGGGTCCGGCGGCCCTCCGGACACCGGGACCGCCGCACCGGCGACCACCACTCGCCCGGCGCATGTCCTCAAACGGCGCGCCTCTCCTCGATCGGCCGCCGGACCCGCCGGAAGCGGTGACGACAGCACCCCGTCAACCTGGTAGAGGATGATCCACAGTGGACGGTCACCCGCCGTTCGCGCCCGCATACGCAGAGAGCGCTCTCTTGACGGCGGCGTCACGCGGATTTAACGTGACGCGTATCGATTTATAAAGAGTGCTTACCGAAAAGGTGTCCCGCTCGACCGCCTGGTAGCACGCTCCGCCCGCTCCCTGGAGGTAGGTCCCATGCGCAGAGCAACACGGCTCATGGCCCGCGTCACCGTGGCCGCGCTCGCCGCTGCCACGCTCACCGTGCCCGCCACCGTCATCACCGCCACGCCCGCCCTCGCCGTCGGCCCGCAGACCTGGTCCGACGAGTTCAACGCCGCCGCCGGCACTCCCGTCAACGGCAGCAAGTGGAAGTTCGACATCGGCGGCGGCGGCTGGGGCAACAACGAGCTGCAGTACTACACCAACAGCACCAGTAACGCCGTGCACGACGGGGCCGGCAACCTGGTCATCACCGCCCGCCGGGAGAACCCCGCCGGCTACGGCTGCTGGTACGGCAGCTGCCAGTACACCTCGGCACGGCTGCTCACCGCCGACCGGTTCACCCAGACCTACGGCCGGTTCGAGGCGCGCATCAAGATCCCGCGCGGCAACGGCATCTGGCCCGCGTTCTGGATGCTGGGCAGCGACATCGCCACCAACCCGTGGCCGAACAGCGGCGAGATCGACATCATGGAGAACATCGGCCGCGAGCCCGGCACCGTCCACGGCAGCCTGCACGGCCCCGGCTACTCCGGCTGCTGCTCGCTCACCGGCTCGTACACCATGCCCGGCGGGCAGCGGCTGGCCGACGCGTTCCACACGTACACCGTCGACTGGGCGCCGGACTCGGTGACCTGGTACATCGACGGCATCCAGTACTCCCGCAAGACCCGCGCCGACGCCGGCACCAACCGCTGGGTGTTCGACCACCCGTTCTTCATGCTGCTGAACGTCGCCGTGGGCGGCAACTGGCCCGGCTCGCCCGACGCCAGCACCGTGTTCCCGCAGCAGATGCTCGTCGACTACGTGCGCGTGTTCGCCCACGACGGCGGCACGCCGTCCGGCGCGACCTCGCTCATCGGCCAGAGCAGCAACCGCTGCATCGACATCCCCAGCTCCAACACCGCCAACGGCACCCGGCTGCAGATCTGGGACTGCAACGGCACCGGCGCGCAAAAGTGGAGCTTCGAGGCCGACGGCAGCCTGCGCGCGCTGGGCAAGTGCATGGACGTGGCGGCCGGCTCCTCCGCCGACGGCGCGGCCATCCAGCTCTACGACTGCAACGGCACCGGGGCGCAGAAGTTCGTCCTCAGCGGCGCCGGCGACCTGGTCAACATCCAGGCCAACAAGTGCGTGGACGTGACCGCCAACAACACCGCCAACGGCACCAAGCTGCAGCTGTACACCTGCAACGGCACCGGCGCCCAGAAGTGGCGCAAGGGCTGATCGCACCGCACCGGTGCGCCCCGGCCACTGCTGGCCGGGGCACACCGGTTTCTTAACGTCCCCTTACAGCCTGGCCGGCAGGGCTGACAACTTTCCCGCTTCTACTGTGGACTGCCCCTGAAGCCGCCGCAGGCTTCCGCAGGATCCACCGAAACGGGGACGTCATGCCTGTAGGACACTCCACACCCCTGGCCTGGGCCGGGCGCACGGCGGCGCTCTGCCTGCCGCTGGCCCTCGGCCTGGTCGTCACCTCGACCGCGTACGGCCGTCCGGCGCACCGGCCCAAGCCGCACCCCACCGCATCACCGAGCGCGAGTCCGACACCCGCGCCGCAACCCTCTCCCACGGCCACCGGCACGCCCGCTCCGACCGCGTCGGCGACCAGCACGCCAGGTCCGGTCCCGACGGCACCCGGGGTCCCGGACACGCTGCGCCTGTCGTCCTACCCCTACGACGGCTTCCAGTTCTGCGCGGGCGGGCACCCCGTGTCCACCAGCCTGACGCCGACCCTCGCCGCGTCTCCCACCGAGCCCGACGGCAGCTATCCCGGCCCGGCGCAGCCCTACCCCGACCTGGTGGGCAGGTTCGAGATCGCGCTGCCGGACGGCGCGGCGTTCCTCAGCGTGCTGGCCCCGCACTCCAGCGACTACGTGCTGGCCTATGGGGTCCCGCCGGGCGTGCTCACCGACGGCGAGTACCGGTGGCGGGTGCGCGCCGAGGACGGCGCCGAGGTGTCGGCATGGGCGCCGTGGTGCTCGTTCACCGTACGCACCACGGCCTGATCGTCGGTGCGCGGCGGTAGCCTGTCCCGGTGGTGCGCAGGGTGCGGCACATCCTGGACGCCCCGGGCAGGCTCAGCCCGCGGGCCCGCGCCTACCTGGCCGCCCACGGCGTACGCCACCAGGTGTGGACCGCCGACCAGCACCGCCGCCACTGGCACCGGCAGGGCCGCACCGACGCCGCGATCGAGCCGCTGGCCGAGTTCCAGATGCGCTGGGGCGGCCTGGCCCTGCCGCCCACCACCGAGTACGAGGGCGGCCCGCGGCTGCTCGACGCGGCCGCGCTCACCGAGCACGACGGCTTCGCCGCCGGACCGGCGCGCGGGGCGAACGCGTACACGTTCCGGGTCGACGGCCAGGGCCGCTTCGGCATCCACGGCGGAGACACCTGGGTGCCGCTGCACGGCTCGGTGGACGGCTGGGTCGAGGCCGCCGCCCTGGCCCACCTGGCCACCGCGCTGCCCGCGGACGTCGGCCTGGCCACCGGCCCCCGCGTCGACGAGCTGCCGGGGCGGTACGGCCTGCGGCGCGTACGCGAGGTCGACGGGCTGGCCGACGAGTGGTGGCACGGCGACCGCACGCTGCTCGCGGTCCATCGCGGCGAGGCCCGCCTGTTCGGCAACCCTGCCTACCAGACCGCCTACCTCTACACCGGCATCGACGACCTGGCCGGCCACCTGCGCACCGGGTGAGCAGGTGCGCCCGGCTACTACGCTCTGCGCGTGACTCCCGCTGAACCGCTGCCCTCGCGGATCCTGATCTACGGGGTGTACGGCTCCGGCAAGACCACCCTGGCTGTACGCCTGTCGCGGCTGCTCGGCATCGCCTGGCGGCCCGTCGACGACCTGACGTGGGAGCCCGGCTGGCGTGAGGTGCCGATGCGGATCCAGCGCGAGCGCATCGCCGAACTGTGCCGCCGGAAGTCCTGGATCCTCGACGGGGCGTACCGCGACTGGCTCGACATCCCGATGGCCTCGGCCGACCTGATCGTCGCACTGGACTTCGGGCGCTGGCTGACGATGCGGCGGCTGCTGCGCCGCACCGCGCGCCTGGTGTCCACCGGCGAGACCATCTGCAACGGCAACCGCGAGACGCTGAGCAGCGTGCTGTCCACTGAGTCGATCATCCTGTGGCACCTCGGCTCGTTCGGCCGCAAGCGCCGCCGGATGCGGCAGTGGGCCACCGACTCGCCCGGCCCGCGGGTGCTGCTGTTCCGCACGCCGGAGGAGCTGGACGCGTGGGTCGCCGGGCTGCCCGTCAGCTCTGCGGAGGCTGGACCACGGCGAAGGTGAGGCTGCGCCGCACCGCGAAGCCCATCGCCTCGTAGAGCCGGATCGCGCCGGTGTTGTCGCTGGCCGCGTGCAGGTACGGCGTCTCGCCACGCTGGCGCACCCCGGCCGCGACGGCCCGGATCAGCCGGGTCGCCAGGCCCTGGCCGCGGTACTCGGGATCGGTGCAGACCGCGCTCAGCTCGGTGAACCCCGGGGGGTGCACGCGCTCGCCCGCCATCGCCACGAGCCTGCCGTCGCGGCGTACGCCCAGGTAGGTGCCCATCTCGATGGTGCGGGGCAGGAAGGGTCCGGGCCGGGTGCGGGAGACCAGGTCCAGCATCTCCGGCACGTCGGCGGGGCCCAGCCGCACGGCCTCGGGCTCGTCCGCGACCTCGACTCCGGCGTCGACGAGCTGCACGACCTCGTCCTGCCAGCCGACCTGCCAGCCGTCCGGCACCGGGTGGTCGCCGATGACCACGGCCCGGCCGTCGGCACCGATCAGCGCCGCCAGATCAGCCCAGTCCCGCCCGTCCGCGCCCGGGGGCAGCGCGGCGAACGGCGTCACCTCCGGGTCGTAGCAGGCGGCCCGGCCCTGCCTGCGGACGAAACCCGCGTGCGGCCCGGCCAGCGCCGCTCCGGCGGGGTCGTCGAGCACCCCGGTGTCGACCGCGAACGAGCCCACCGCGCTCCCCTCCCCGTGTGACCTTTGCCCTGCTGAGCAGCAGACGTCATCGTAGCCACCGGGCCGTGCGGGCACGGCGGCAGCCGGAACGCCGGCGGCCGGCTCCGCCCGCAGGACGCCGCCACGGGCCGACGGCCCGGTCGACCGGGCGGTGGCCGATCGCATTGCCGGCCGGCACCCGCCATGATGATCGAGAAGCCGGGTCAGGACCAGTTGGTGAGCCAGCGGTCGATGCGGCGCAGCTGCCGGGGCGTCAGGCCGGCCTCCACCGGCGGGGCGACCACCAGCGCGCTGGCGCCCCACGGCCGGGTGTCGGCGGCGCGCAGCTGGCGGCGCGCGTCGTCGTCGGTCCACAGCAGCGGCCGTCCCTGCGCGAGCACCCGCTGCGCCGCGGGCAGCTTCCACCAGGTCTGCCGGGTCCTGGCCAGCGGGGTCGCCAGCTCGGTCTCCTGGGTCCCGAACTCGGGGCTTTCCCGCACCGGCCACACCGGCAGGCCGAGCGCGGTGCCCACGTTGACCGAGTTGTGCTGCCATGTGCTGTGCCACCAGATCTCGGCCCGGCCCTGCTCGTGGACCCGGCGCAGGAAGTCCAGGACCGGGGTCGCGGCCAGGATGGGCCACTCCAGGTCGTGGTTGCTGGGCGCGGTGGTCCGGATCCACTCCCGCTCGGGCCACACCCGCCGGTCCGGCTCGTCGGTCACCGCGTTGATCACACCGTCGATGTCCAGCAGCCAGATCGGCACCCCCGACACGGCCGGCCGTCGTCGCAGCACCTCACACCCTCCCTCCATGGACGACAAGCAGTGTCGCCGCGTCCGGCGGACCTGGCAGGCATACCCGGCACCGCACCGCGCGACCAGGAAAAGATAAATCGATTGCGCCACGAACCGGTACGCCGATAGCTTCTCCGCACACCTCCCGGTGCGCTGGTGACGGCTACTTCCTCGAACAAAGACGCCGTCGCCCACCTTGTCTCGGGAGGTGCTGTCACGCCGCAATCCCGTCCGTGGGCGAGCCGCCCGCCGGGCCAGGGGCCGGGGTCGTCGACCGCCGGTCCGCGCCGCTCAGGCGACAGAGCAGCACAGTGTCGCCGTCGATCGTGATTTCGGGTGTGTGGTGCGCCGTGACCGTTCCGGCGCCGGATGGGGGACGTCCTTTTGGCCCGGTTCAACTTCAAGGTGCGCGAGAACCGTCACGAGCTCGAAGAGGTCACCGTGGTGCCGCTGCGCACGGCGGCGGGCGGCGCACGGCGGATCGTCCCGCAGTGGGTGACCGAGGAGGGCGCCCCGGGTTTCGTCCGCACGCCCCGCCTGGAGCTGTACCTGCTCGCGGTGTCGTACATGGTGGGCGAGGACGCGTTCTACGAGCGGGCGGGCAGCCGTCACGAGCGCTTCCGCGAGCTCGTGCGCACCGTCGCGGTCACCGACGCCGACTGGTTCGCCCGGTTCGTGCCGTGGCTGCGGCTCGGCGCGATGCTGCGCTCGGCGTCGGTCGTGGCGGCGCTGGAGGGCGCGTACGCGCAGGTGCAGGCCGGTGTCCCGGGCTCGCGTGCGCTGGTGGACGCGGCGCTGCAGCGGGCCGACGAGCCGGGCGAGGCGCTGGCGTACTGGCTGTCCCGGCACGGCCGGACCATCCCGAAGCCGGTCAAGCGGGGCGTCGCCGACGCCGTGCGCCGCCTCTACACGGAGAAGAACCTGCTCAAGTACGACAGCGCGGGTGCCGCGGTGCGTTTCGGGGACGTGGTCCGGCTGACCCACCCGGTCGCGGTCGCGCCGTGGCAGGGTGACCTGTTCCGCCACGCCGTCGACCGCTGCCTGGGCCGTGACCGGGGTGTGCCGGACACGCTGCCGGTGGTCCGGGCGCGGGCCGAGCTGATGGCCACGCCGGTCGAGCAGCGGCGCGCGGTCACCGACCCGGCGGTGCTGGCCCGTGCGGGCATGACCTGGGAGGCGCTGGCGGGCTGGCGGCAGTCCACGATGGACGCGGCGGCCTGGACGTCGATGATCCCGAACATGGGCTACTTCGCGCTGCTGCGCAACCTGCGCAACTTCGACGAGGCCGGAGTCGGCGACGACACGGCCGCGGTGGTCGCCGCGCGCTTGTCGGACCCGGCCGAGGTGGCCCGCGCCCGGGTGCTGCCGATGCGTTTCCTGTCGGCGTACCGGGCGGCGCCGAGCCCGCGCTGGGCGGAGCCGCTCGCGTCCGCGTTGCAACATGCTCTGGTCAACGTGCCCGCGCTGGACGGGCGAGTGCTGATCCTCATAGACACCTCTGGCTCCATGTCGATGCCGTTCAGCAAGGACGGCTCGCTGCGGTTCTGGGACGCCGCGGCGGTGTTCGGCCTGGCCGTGGCCGCGCGGGCGGCCGAGCCGACGGTGGTGTCGTTCTCCACGGGCAGCCGGGCCTTCCCGGAGGTGGCCGGCGAGTCGCTGCTGGCCGGGCTGGACCGGTTCAAGGCCGGGTACTTCCTCGCGCAGGGCACCGAGACCAGGGCGGCGGTCCAGCGGCACTACGACGGGCACGACCGGGTGGTCATCCTGACCGACGAGCAGGCGTCCTGGCACGGCGACCGCAACGTGGCGGCCTCGGTGCCGGGCCGGGTGCCCGTGTACACGTGGAACCTGGCCGGTTACCGCCTCGGCCACGCGCCGTCGGCCGCGCACCGGCACACGTTCGGCGGGCTGAGCGATGCCGCCTTCCGGATGATCCCGCTGGTCGAGGCAGGTGACAGCGACTGCTGGCCGTTCTAGGCGGCCGCTGCGGCACGGCGTGCGCCGCGGTGCCGGTCGTTGCCGACCGGTGGGGCACCCGCTAGTGTCCGCGGCGCACGGCGGCCGCACCGGCCGGCGAAGGAGGCGCAACACCATGGCATCGTCCGGGGTGGTTTTCCCCGTCAGCAGCGGCACCGACCGCAGCACGTCCGCGCTGGGTCGGGCGGTGGTCGCCGACGCCCTGCGCGAGATCGACCCGATCGGCGCGCGGGCGGCCGAGCACGAGACGAACTGGCGCGCCGACTACCTGGTGCACTTCCGGCGGCTGGTGGAGGCGGGCCTGCCCGACGGCGGGGCCGCGCGGCGCAGTGCGGCCGCGGGCCTGGCGTCCCTGCACGACCGGATGCGAGTGGTGTACGCCGACCGCGAGGTGGGGCTGCGCGACGCCTTCGACCGCGCGCCGGAGCCCGGCGAGCGGCTGGACACGGTGACGGTGACCGGTGACGGCGAGGTGGAGCGCGAGCTGTCCCTGCCGTACCGCGGCGAGCGGCTGCGCGGCGACGCGCTGGCCCGGCAGCTCGACGCCTGGGTGGCGGCCGGGGTGATCGAGCCGGGGTGTGCCGAGGCGGTGCGCGCGGTGCAGGCGAACCCGGACTGGCTGGACCTGTCCGATGTACGCGTGGTGGCGCTGGGCGCGGGCGCGGAGATGGGGCCGACCCATTCGCTGCTGCGCTGGGGCGGCGACGTGGTCGCGGTGGACCTGCCGCGGCCGGGGCTGTGGCGCAACCTGCTGCAGACCGCGTCGCGCTACGGCGGGCGGCTGCGCGTGCCGGTGTCGGCGGCGAGACAGAGCCGCGACGACCTGGCCGAGGTGGCGGGGGCGGATCTCCTGCACGACCTGCCGGTCGTGGCCGAGTGGCTGCTCGGCGTCGAGGGCAGGCTCGCCGTCGGCAACTACGTCTACGCTGACGGAGCGACCAATCTCCGGGTCTGTGCCGCGGTGGACGCGCTGACCGAGCACCTGCGCGCGAGCCGGCCGGACACGGCGCTGGCGTTCCTGGCCACGCCGACGGACGTGTTCGCCGCGCCCGCCGAGGCGGTGGCGCATGCGGACGCGAAGTACCGGGAGTCGGGCGGCGTGCTGCGTACGCTGCGCGGCCCGTTGCGCATGGTGTCGGCGGGGCGGCTGCTGCGGCGCAACTACCCGCCGGACGCCGACCCGGGCGTGTGCGACAGCCTGGTGGCGCAGCAGGGGCCGAACTACGCGCTGGCCAAGCGCCTGCAGCGGTGGCGGGCCGCGACGGCGCGGGCGCAGGGCGCGACGGTGAGCTTCACGGTGGCGCCGCCGACGCGTACCCGATCGGTGGTGAAGAACCGGGTGCTGGCCGCGGCCTACGCGGGGGCCCCGGCGTTCGGGGTGGAGGTGTTCGACCCGGCCGTGAGCAACACGCTGATGGCCGCGCTGCTCGTGCACGACCTGCGCAATCCCCCGCCGGTACGCGAGCACGTGTGGCAGGAGGAGGCGGCGGGCGCCGCGCACGGCGGGCTGTGGCGCATGCCGTACGCGCCGCGCAGCGCCCTGGGCCTGGCCGCACTGCTCGGCTTCGGCGGCGCGCGCAACTGACCGCGCCGCCGCCGGCCGCGCCACCACGGGACATGGCGCGGCCCCACCGGCGGCGGGTGCCGTCGGCGGGGCCGCCGCGCCGGGCTCAGGCCAGCGTCTTCAGGTACGCGTCCAGGGCCTGGTAGGACTCGTTCGCGCCGCCCTCCATGCCGGAGGCGACCATGCCGTCGCGGTCCTCCTTGTTGGCGAAGGTGGAGGTGCCGGTCAGCACGGTCTTGCCGTCCTTGTACTCGAAGACCAGCCGCTCCACCGAGATGTGGCCGGGCATGCCCTCGAACTCGAAGGTCTGCACGATCAGCTCCAGCGGGACGATCTCGCGGATCTCGCCGCGGAAGGCCCACTCCTCGCCGTTGTCGCCGTGCTCGACGATGCGCCACTTGCCGCCGGGCCGGAAGTCGTGCTCGGTGATGTCGGCCTCGTGCCCGCGGGCCCACCACTTCTTCAGGTGCTCGGGCTTGGTGTGCACCTCCCAGACGAGCTCCAGCGGCGCGTCGAAGCTGCGCGTCATCACGATCTCGAGGTCGCCCCGCAGCTTGACGTCCAGGGTCTTGGTCTCGCCCATCTCACTTCTCCTCGGTGTCGGGACCCTGCTCCTGCAGAGTCCGCAGGTATTCGTCCAGCCTGTCGTAGCGCTCGTCCCAGAAGCGCCGGTATTGGTCAGCCCAGTCGGCGATGTCGCGCAGCGGGGCCGCCTCCAGCCGGCAGGGGCGCCACTGCGCGTCCCGGCCGCGGGTGATCAGGCCCGCCTGCTCCAGCACCTTCAGGTGCTTGGAGACCGCCTGGAGGCTGATCGGGAACGGCTCGGCGAGCTGGTTCACGGTGGCCTCGCCGTCGGCCAGCCGGGCGAGGATCGCCCTGCGGGTCGGATCGGCCAGCGCCGCGAAGACCAGGCTCAGTCGGTCCATGACCGCCTCTCTATTCAACCGTTCGGTTAATCAACCGACAAGTTGAGTATGCACGTCACTGGGGGCGCATGCAACCCATACCCCCGATGTCGTGAACCACCCGTAGATTGACCGCCCATGACCGACGACGACGAGACCTACCCCGGCTGGGACGCCATCGACGCCGCGCTCGCCCCGCTCTATCCCGGCGTGGACCCGCTGCACTACGGCACGGTGATCAAATGGCGAATAGGCGGCCCCGACCCCCTGGACGGCGTCAGCGTCTACCGCCGCGACGACCACTGGCATCTGGTCAGCTACGGCATGTCCGAGCTGTACCGCAAGGAGTGGGAGGACCCGGAGCAGTCCGGCTGGGGTTTCGAGTTCACCTTCCGGACGGCCCGCGCGCCCGGCGACGAGGACCCGCCGCTCTGGGCCGTCAGCCTGCTGCAGAACCTCGCGCGGTACGTCTTCAACTCCGGCAACGTCTTCGGCCCCGGGCACCACCTGAACCTGAACGGCCCGATCTCGCTCGCCCGGCCCGACACGGCGATCCAGGCCGCCGCCTTCGCCGAGGACCCCGAACTCGGCACCATCGACACCCCGCACGGCCGGGTCGTGTTCCTGCAGGTGGTGGGCTTGACCCTGGAGGAGTACGCCGTCATCGAGCGCTGGGACACGGGCCGGCTGCTCGACGTGCTGCTGCCCCGGCTGCCGCTGCTCGTCACCGACCTCGACCGGGGCGACCTCACCGGCGAGCCCGGCATCGCGGCCGCGATCGAGGAGGGCGTGCGCCGCGACGGCTCGTCGACCGGCGCGCTGTTCGTGTCGGACGTGGGCTGGCAGCTCGACGGCGGGGTGACCACCGTCCGGTTCGGCGCGAACGCGGCGACGCGGCTCGCCGGGGTGCTGGGCGCGCGGCTGGCCTACGACCGGGGGCTGGTCGTCGACGGGCCCGACGGGGCCGTGCTGTTCCGGACCGGGGACGCGTACGGCGTCGCCGAGGTGGGCGACGGCGCGATCGAGGTGGTGCTGCCCGCCGGCGCGGCCGTGGCGCTGGCGGAGACGCTGCGCCCGGTCGCGGGCACGTACACCGTGCCCGGGGCGCCGGGGCTGGTGGTGCGGATCGTGCGCTCGCAGATCCGCGACGCCGACGGCAACGTGGTCGCCGAGATCGGCTGACGCCCGTCAACGGCGCCGGCCCGCCTGTCATCCAGGCGGGCCGGCGCCGAAGCGCGACGGATCAGGAGATCTTCTTCAGCGGCATGGCGAAGAAGCCGTTGTTCAGCGTCGCCGTGTCACCGGAGCAGGTGTAGGCCAGGGTGCCCTTGGACAGGTCGAGGTTGCCGTCGTAGCCGCCCGTGGTCGTCGGCGTCTCGACGCCGTTGAGGACCACGACGGTCTTCGTGGAGATCTTCCCGCCGGGCATCACACCCGTGATCTTCCCGTCCTTGGCGTGGTACTCGGTGCTGGTCGCGGAGCCGTTCACGGTGTTCTTGCCGACGGCCTTCGAGCCGGAGATCTCCATGGTGAGCGAGAAGACCACGTCGTCGTACGTGATGGTCATCTGGTCGCCGAACTCCAGCGTGAGGTTGCCGGTGCCGGAGCCGGTCGCGTTCGTCATGCCGCCCATCTTGGACACGTTCTCGGCCATGGCGTCGACGTCGGCCGACCACTTGCCGGCCAGGCAGGCGTCGCGGTCCCCGGCCGCGGGCGGGTCGACGGCGGCGATGGTCGCGCCCGTGGTGCCGCTGGGCGCCGGAGAGGTGGCGGAGGGGGTCTCGCCCGTGCAGGCGGCGGTGGCGAGCGTGGTCGCGAGGACCAGCGCGGCGAGGGGTGCCCGGAGCGTCATGGCCGAAATCGTGCCGAGCAGCCGCCGCCAAATCAAGATCCAGCGCTGACAACTAACCGACGACAGAAGGTTAGGAAGGGCACCTTCTTATGCATATAACGATAAGAAGGTGCCCTTCCTTTCGTCACGGCATGGTGACGAGGTGGTTGTGGACGGTGTTGGCGAAGTTGTAGCCGTTGGCCGCGTCCCAGTTGATGGACCACGTCATGGCGCCGCGGATGGAGGGCCAGCGGGCCGGCGGGACGAAGCTGCCGCAGTTGGTGCCGGCCGCCAGGCAGTTGAGCGCGTTGTTGACGACCGTCGGGTTGACGTAGCCGCCGCCCGCCGCCTGGGTGGTGGCGGGCAGGCCGAGCGCGATCTGGTCCGGGCGCAGGGCGCTCTGCAGCTGGATGCAGGCGAGCGCGGTCAGGAAGTTGATCGTGGCCTGGGAGTACGCGAACTGCTGGTCGCAGCCCAGCATGCTGCCCGAGTTGTAGAACTGGGTGTGCACGATGGTCAGGATGTCCTTGATGGCCAGCGCCAGCGAGAAGTAGCCCGCCCCCGTCGACTGCATGTCGATCGTCTGCGGCGCCATCGTGATGATCAGGCCGCTGCCCACCCGGGAGCGCAGGTTGCGCAGCGCCTGCTCCATGTACGTGGCGTTGAGCCCGTTCTCCAGGTCGATGTCGACGCCGTTGAAGCCGTACTCGGTGATCAGGTTGTAGAGGGTGTTGGCGAAGTTGGTCGCGGCCGTGGCGTTGCCGACCGAGACGCTGCCCAGCTCACCGCCGACGGACAGGATCACCTTCTGGTTGCGCGACTTCAGCGTGGCCACGTCCGCCTTGAACTGCGCGGCGGTGTAGCCGCCCAGCGCGGAGGAGAGCCCCGCGTCCACGTGGAAGCTCACCGCGCCGGGCGTGCCGGCGACCGCGTCGGCGAAGGCGACCGCGACGATGTCGTACGTGGTCGGGACCGACGACAGCCGCAGCGGGGTGGCCCCGTTGACGAAGTTCTGCCAGTACCCGGTGAGCAGGTGCTTGGGCAGGGTGCCGGTGGTGCAGCCGGTGGTCGTGCCGGACACGGTCGCCGCGGCCGACTCGCCGGTGCCGTTGTAGGCGCGCACCGTGTACGTGTGGCTGGAGCAGGTGCCCAGGCCGGACAGGGTGGCGCTGAGACCGGTGACCGTGGTGCGCAGGGTGCCGCCCTCGTACACGCGGTAGCCGGTGACGGTGCCGGAGGAGGCGTTCCAGGCCAGCGACAGCGAGGTGTCGGTGGCGCCGGTGACCCGGAGGTTGCCGGGCACGCCGGGCACGCCGGTGCCGCAGCCGGTGGTGGTCACCGTGACGGAGCCGGAGCGAGCCGATTCACCCGCGCTGTTGTACGCGGCCACCGAGTAGGTGTGCGTGGTGCACGCGCCCAGGCCGCTGATGGTGGCCGAGGTGCCGGTGGGCGACGAGACGACGGTGCTGCCCTCGTACACCCGGTAGCCGCTCACGGTGCCGGAGGAGGCGCCCCAGGACAGCGCGACCGAGGTGTTGGTGATCGAGCCGGCCGACGGGTTGCCGGGCGCGCCCGGGACCTGCGGCCCGGTGCCGCCCTGCCCCTGCAGCGAGATGTCGTCGGCGTGGTACGTGCCGGTGCCGTACCAACCGTGCAGGTACACCTGGATCGAACTGCTGGCGGCGGTGAAGGTGAGGGTCAGCTGCGTCCAGCTGGTCGCGTTCGGGGTCCAGGTCGAGGTGCCGCCGTTCACGCCGAGGTAGACGTAGCTGCCGCGCACCCACGCCGACAGCGTGTACTGGGTGCCGGACACCACGGACACGGTCTGCGTGCACTTGGCGTTGTCGGAGGAGCTGGCGGCGCCCTGCAGCGCCTTGGTGCCGGTGCGGACCGGGGTCGACACCACGCTGCCGAGCCCGCCGGTGCAGCTCCACGGGGAGAGCGAACCCGACTCCAGACCGCCGTTGACGAGCACCTCGGCGGCGCTGGCGGGGGTCTGCAGGGCGGTGACGGCAAGGGCGGCGACCAGGGCGGTCGCGGCGGCCGCGGCGGCGGCGCGCAATCTGTTCATATCGAGCTGCTCCGTTCTGAGGACGGGGAGCATGGAGGGTTCCTGGATCGTCGCCGCTCGATAATTAACAGTCAATAAGCCTTACTATTAATTCCCAAATACCGAGACATGGGGGTATGCCGAGGGCCCGCTCGCATGACGCGAACGGGCCCTCGTGAGCTGCTGCTATTCGGCGCCGACCCGCTCCTCCGCCGCGCGCTGCACGGGGATCGGGTGGCCGTTGTGGCGGCCGTTGTGCTCGGCGTGCCGCTGCTCCTCGTGCTCGGCGCCGTGCTGCTCATACTCCTCGTGCTGCTCGGCGGCGTGCGGAGCGTGCTCCTCGCGCTCGTCGTGCAGCGGGTGGCCGTCCTGCGACCCGCGCGCGTCCGACTCGTCCAGCTCCTCGTGGGCGGCGTCGAGCGCCTCGGCGACGATCTCGGCGGCGACGTGCTCGGCGATGTCCGGCACCACGGCGGCGGCCACGTCCTCGACGTCGACCTCCGCCGCGGAGTGCCGCGCGGAGCCCGGCTGGCGCACCTGCACCCGCGGGTACTCCCCCGTCTCCACGCCGCCCACGGCGGCGGCCATCACGGCGGCGGCGGCCAGGTTGGCCACCCGCTCGGCCTCACGCTGCACCCGGGCCCGCACCGCCACGGCGTGGCGCTCGGCCGACTCGGCCGCCCGGCGCGCCTCGTCCAGGCGCTGCATCTCGGTGTGCAGGTCCTTGTTGATCTCGGACAGGCGCTGCTGGAGCTGGGCCACCTCGCGCTCGGCGACGGCGCCCTCCTGGCGCGACTGCACCAGGCGCTGCTGCGCGATGTCCAGCTCGGCCTGCAGCTGGGCCAGCGCCTGACGGCGGGCCCGGATCTCCTGCTGCACCACGGTCAGCTGCTGCTGGTGCGCGGCGTTCTGGTCGTCGGCGCGGCGGCGCAGGTCGGTGGCGTACTGCTGGGCCTCGGCCTGCAGCGCGGCGTTCTTCTGGTTGGTCGCGGTGCGCTGCCCGGCGATCTCCCGCTCGGCGCTGGACCGCAGTTCGCCGAGTTCGCGCTCGACGTTGGCCTTCCACTGCGAGATCTCCTGCTGGGTCTGCGCCCGCGCCGCCTCGATCTCCTGCTGCATGCGCACCCGGGCCGCCTCGACCATCGCCTCGGCCTCGGCCTGGGCGTGCTCGGCCTGCTGGGCGTTGGCCTCCTGCACCCGCTTGAGCTCCTGCTCGGCGCGCTCCATGGCGGCCTCGCTGTCGACCCGCATCCGGTCGGCCCGCTCCTGGGCCTCGGCGAGGATCTTCTCCGCCTCGGCCTTGTGGTGCTGCATCTGCTGCGCCGTGGTGGTGGTGATCTGCTCGGCCTGCTTCTCGGCCAGGTCGAGGATCTGGTCCACCATCGGGCCGAGGTGGCGGAACGACGCCCGCTCCACCTGCGGCGGGCGCTGGCGCAGCTCGGCCAGCTCGGCCAGGTCGGTGTGCTGCCGCTTGAGCCGCTCGGTCAGCTCGCGGACCTGCACCACGGCGCGCTCGCGCTCGGCCGACAGCGTGGACATCTCGCTGTCGAGCTGCGCGAGGTAGTGGTCGACCTGGCGCTTGTCGTACCCGCGCAGGGTGACCTCGAAGTTCGGCCGTGCGGCCAGGTCGTCACGCTGGCCGTGCTGCTCGCCCAGAGACATACGTCATCCTCCATAGATCGCGAAAGCGATGCCGGCGGATGAGCCACACCGCGCGGGGGTACGCGGCATGGCCGACGGACCCACCGCCCGCCTGCACATCCGGAGAGGGTATCGGCGACCCCGGCACCTCGTCACCCTGCCCCGGGTACCTCGACCTCCGCCGATCAGCTGAACCTGCGGTGATGGCCCCGATGACACCACCCTGCGCCAAAGTGGTTGCACGTGGTGCCACCGTGGTGCCATAGTGATGCCATGGACCTGACGCCGTATGTCGAGAAGCTGCGCGCCGAGCTCGCCGTCGCCGCCGAGGCCGGTGGCGCGGAGGCCCGCGCGCTGGCCGAGCGCCTCACCGCCCCGCTGGAGTCGGCCATCCGGCTCACCCTGCTGGAGGCGCTGTCCGCCGCGGCCGACGAGATCACCCGCGACCTGGCTCCGGGCTCTGTCGACGTACGGCTGCGCGGGGTGAACCCCGGATTCGTGGTGCACCTGCCGCAGGCCGAGACCGAGGCCGCACCCGCCCCGGCCGCCCCGGCCCCCGCCTGGGACGAGTCCGCCGGCGGCGCCGCCACCTCGCGGATCAACCTGCGCCTGCCCGACGATCTGAAGACCCGCATCGAGGAGGCGGCCGGGCGCGAGCGCCTGTCGGTCAACACCTGGCTGGTGCGGGCCGCCGCCGGCGCCCTGGACGCACCCGCCGAGCGCCGCGCCACGGCCGAGCGGGGCCCCGACCTCGGCCAGCGCTTCACGGGCTGGGTGCGCTAGCCCGCCGCCCGCAACACGCGCTCCGGCGCGCAGACGTACCCCGCCGTCCGGCGGTCCCACCTGATCGACCAGAACCGAGGGAGGGCACCACCATGCCCGTTTTCGACACCCCCCAGCCCGTCGCCGTGACGCTGAGCCTGCTCGCCGCCGACGTGCGCATCACCGCCGGCGAGCGCACCGACACCGTGGTCGAGGTGCGCCCGGCCAACAACAGCGCCAAGGCGGCCAAGGCAGCCGAGGAGACCCGCGTCGAGTACGCCGACGGCCGGCTGCTGATCCGCACCCCCAAGCACCTCAACTCCATGTGGGGCCGCCCCGGCTCCATCGAGGTGGACATCGCGCTGCCGGCCGGCTCGTCGGTGGACGGCGACGCCGGGATCGGCGAGCTGACCGCCGAGGGCCCGCTCGGGCAGTGCCGCTACCAGAGCGGATACGGCCGGATCCGGTTCGACGAGACCGGCCCGCTGCGCGCGGAGACCGGCGCGGGCGACATCAGCGCCGAGCACGTGCTCGGCGACGCCACGGTGTCCACCGGCACCGGGCGGATCCGGCTCGGGCGCGTCGGCGGCGACGCCGTGGTCAAGAGCTCCAACGGCGAGAGCGTGCTCGGTGAGGTCACCGGCCTGGCCCGGATCAACGGCGCGAGCGGCTCCATCACCGTGGAGCGGGCGCTGGGCGGGGTCACCGCGCAGACCGCCCACGGCGACATCCGCGTCGGATCCGCCGTACGCGGCTCGGTGTCGCTGGTGACCGCCGCGGGCCGCCTGGAGATCGGCATCCCGCACGGCACCGCCGCCTGGCTCGACCTGCGCACCTCCGGCGCCATCCGCAACTCGCTGGACAGCGCGCCGGGGCCCGCCGAGGCCGACGAGCGGGTCGAGGTGCGGGCCCGCACCCACTGGGGCGACATCACCATCCACCGATCCTGAGAGGACACCACCATGCCCACCCCCGCCATCGAGGTGCGCGGCCTGCGTAAGGCGTACGGCGCCAAGACCGTGCTGACCGGCCTCGACCTGACCGTGCCCGCGGGCACCGTCTACGCCCTGCTCGGCCCGAACGGCGCGGGCAAGACCACCACCGTGCACATCCTGTCCACCCTGCTGCGCCCCGACGCGGGGCAGCTGCGGGTGGCCGGGCACGACCCGGCGGCCGACCCCGACGCGGTGCGCGCCGCGATCGGCCTCACCGGCCAGTTCTCCGCGGTGGACAGCTACCTCACCGCCCGGGAGAACCTGGCGCTCATGGCCGACCTGAACCACCTGGGCAAGCGGGAGGGCCGCCGCCGGGTCGCGGACCTGCTGGGCCGGTTCGACCTCACCGAGGCGGCCGACAAGCCGGTGGCGACCTACTCCGGCGGCATGCGCCGGCGGCTCGACCTGGCGATGACCCTGGTCGGCGACCCGCGCGTGGTGTTCCTCGACGAGCCGACCACCGGCCTGGACCCGCGCAGCCGCCGCACCATGTGGGACAGCATCCGCGCGCTGGTCGCGGGCGGCGTCACCATCCTGCTCACCACGCAGTACCTGGCGGAGGCCGACCAGCTCGCCGACCGGGTGGCGCTGCTCGACCACGGCCGCATCATCGCCGAGGGCACCCCTGCGGAGCTGAAGCGGCTCATCCCGGGCGGGCACATCCGGCTGCGCTTCGCCGCACTCGCCGAGCTGGAGACCGCCGCCCGCGCGCTCGGCCCGGTCACCCGCGACGACGAGGCGCTCACCCTCCAGGTGCCCAGCGACGGCGGGGTGCGCTCGCTGCGCGAGGTGCTGGACCGGCTCGACGGCGCGGCCGTCGAGGTCGCCGAGCTGACCGTGCACACCCCCGACCTGGACGACGTCTTCCTCACCCTCACCGGCCGCCCCGACGCCGCCGCCCTGGACGGAGCAACCCCCCGATGACCGCCTACGCCCTGCGCGACTCCACCACCATGCTGCGGCGCTACCTGCTGCGCGCCCGCCGCTACCCGCTGATCGGCTTCCTGGTCGGCATCCCGGTGATCATGCTGCTGCTGTTCGTGTACGTGTTCGGCGGCACGCTGGGCGACGGCATCGCCGCGGGCGGCGGGCGGGCCGCGTACGCCGACTACGTCACGCCCGGCATCCTGCTGCTGGCCATCGCGAGCATCGCGCAGCTCACCGCGATCGGGGTGGCGCAGGACATGACCGAGGGCATCATCAACCGGTTCCGCACCATGGCCATCTTCCGGCCCTCGGTGCTGACCGGCCACGTCGTCGGCAACCTGGTGCAGATGCTGCTCGCCCTGGCCGTCGTGATCGGCGTCGCGCTGCTCGTCGGCTTCCGCCCGAACGCCACGCCGGTCGAGTGGCTGGCCGCCACCGGGATGCTGACCCTGGTCTCGCTCGCCGTGATCTGGTTCGGCGTGGCCTGCGGCCTGACCGCGCGCACCGTCGAGTCGGCCAGCAACCTGCCCATGCCGCTGATCCTGCTCCCGTTCCTGGGCAGCGGATTCGTCCCCACCGACTCGATGCCCGCCGGAGTGAGCTGGGCCGCCGAGTACCAGCCCTTCACCCCGGTCATGGAGACCATCCGCGGCCTGCTCCTGGGCACCGGCATCGGCGACAGCGCCTGGCTCGCCACCGCCTGGTGCGCGGCCCTCACCGTCCTCTGCTTCTTCTGGGCCCGCTCCCGCTACAACCGCGAGGCGGCCCACTGACCCGGACCACCCAAGATCGCGACGATCTTGCGTGAACTGTTAGGGATATGCCCGAAAGGGGCGTGTCGCACCCACAGTTCACGCAAGATCGTCGTGGTGTTGGGCGGGCGGGGCGCGGATTTACGTAGCCCGAACATCGCGTGGGGGTGGGGCTGATCTTTGTGCTTTTAGGATCGCGGGTATGGGCGAACGCGAAAAGGTCGCGCACCTGCTGCGGCGGGCGACGTTCGGGCCGACCGCCGACGAGGTGGACCGGGCCGAGCGCGACGGGTACGCGGCGACCGTCGAGCGGTTGCTGCGGCCGGGCGGGACCGACGCGGGGGCGGCGCGCACGCCCGAGCCGGAGCTGGGCGCGGATCCGTATCAGAGCCTGGCCAAGGGTGCCTCGCGGGAGCAGCGGCAGAAGGCCCGGCAGGCGCGTAAGGCGCAGGTGCAGGAGCTGACCCACTGGTGGGTGGACCGCATGATCGCGGCCGAGCACCAGTTCGGCGAGAAGCTGGTGTTCTTCTGGCACGGGCACTGGGCCACCAGCGTGCAGAAGGTCAACTCGGCGCACCTGATGCTGGCCCAGCAGCAGGTGTTCCGGCGCGAGGGGCGCGGTGACTTCGGCGGCCTGGTGCGGGCCATGCTGCGCGATGCGGCGCTGATCCACTGGCTGGACGGGCAGCGCAACACCCGCAAGGCGCCCAACGAGAACCTGGCCCGCGAGCTGATGGAGCTGTTCACGCTGGGCATCGGCGCGTACACCGAGGCCGACGTGAAAGCGGCCGCTCGGGCGCTGACCGGCTGGACGGTGAACCGGGACAGCGGCAGGGCCGTGTTCCAGCCCGCGCGGCACGACAAGACGGAGAAGACGGTGCTCGGGCGCACCGGCCCGCTGGACGCCGACGGCCTGGCCGCGATCCTGCTGGACCAGCCCGCGGCGGGCACGTTCCTGCCCGCGCGGCTGTGGTTCCGGTTCGCCTCCGGCGAGCCCATGCCCGACGCGGTACGCGACCGGCTGTCCGCCGCGTTCGCCGGGCGTGACGTGTCCGCGCTGCTGCGGGCGCTGTTCACCGACGAGGCGTTCGGCGCGACCGGCGGGCAGCTGGTCAAGCAGCCGGTCGAGTGGCTGGTGGGCGCGGTGCGCCAGCTCGGCGCGGCCGGCACCGCGGCCGGGCAGAAGCAGCGCAAGCAGGTCTACCAGGGGCTCAACCGGCTCGACCAGGTGCCGTTCCGGCCGCCGAGCGTGGGCGGGTGGCCGGCGGGCACCGCGTGGCTCAACACGTTCAGCACGCAGACGAAGGTGCAGCTGGCGCAGGCGCTGGCCGCCGCGGCGAGCCCCGCGTTCACCGAGCGGCTGTCCGCCGCGCCCGCCGCCGGGCGGCCGGAGGCGCTGGCCCGGCTGCTGGTGGTGGACGCGTGGACCGACCGCACCCGCGCGGTGCTGGCCGAAGCCGCGAAGGACGTACGCAGGCTGACCGTGCTGGGGCTGATCAGCCCCGAGTACACCGTCCACTGAGACCCGGGGAGGACCGAGCATGGACACCACGACCCGGCGCAGGTTCCTGATCGCCAGCGGGGTGGTCGGCGGCGGCGCGCTGGCGGCGGGCGCCGCCACGCTGAGCCTGACCGACCTGTTCGACACCGCCGGCGAGCGGCCCGAGGGCGCGAAGACCCTGGTCGTGATCACGCTGTACGGCGGCAACGACGGCCTCAACACCGTGATCCCGTACGCCGACCGGGCGTACCAGGACGCGCGGCCGGAGCTGGCGTACGACGGCGGCGAGGTGCTCCGCCTCGACGACACCACCGGCCTGAATCCGGGCCTGAAGGGCCTGCACGGGCTGTTCGGCACGAAGCGGCTGGCGATCGTGCGCGGCGTCGGCTACCCGAAGCCCGACCGCAGCCACTTCCGCTCCATGGACATCTGGCAGACCGCCTCCCCCGAGCGGCCCGGCAACACCGGCTGGATCGGCCGCTGGCTCGACGGCGCGGGCGCCGACCCCCGGCTGGCCGTGTCGTTCGAGAAGGTGCTGCCGCCGCTGCTCGCCGGGCAGAACTGCGCCGGGGCGGTGATCGGCGCGGCCGACGCGAAGCTGCCGAAGGCGGTCACCGCCGAGGTGCTCGCCGGGCTCGCCGCGCCCGCTGCCGGGGAGCCGCCGCTGCAGGCCCGCGCCGCGGCGTGCTTCGGGGACCTGGCCCGCGTACGCGAGATGGCACAGCAGGTGAAGGACGCCGCCGACGAGGAGGACGGCGCCGGCGGGGGCGACGACACCCCGGCCGCGACCGGCACCGGCGGCCTGGCCGGGCTCCAGGCGCAGCTCGACCTGGTGGCACAGTGCATCGAGGCGGGCGTGTCGACGCGGGTCTTCTCCGTGTCGCTGGGCGGCTTCGACACGCACGCCGACGAGCGCAACCTGCAGGAGACGCTGCTGTCGTACCTGGACCGGGGCGTCACCGCGTTCTACCAGCGGATCAACGGGCACCCGGCGGGCAAGGACGTGGTGGTGCTGATCTACTCCGAGTTCGGGCGGCGGGTGCGGGCCAACGCCTCCGACGGCACCGACCACGGCACCGCGTCCAACGTCTTCCTGCTGGGCGAGTCCGTGCCCGGTGGCCTGTACGGCGAGCAGCCCAGCCTGACCGATCTCGACGACGGCGACCTCAAGTTCACGACCGACTTCCGCGACGTGTACGCCACCGTCCTGGACCGCGTCCTGCAGGACGATCCGGGCCGTGCCCTCGGCGGCTGGCAGGGCAGCCTGTCCTGGTGGTGACCTCCACCTGGGACAGGGTGGTGCGGCGGACTTCGATCCCTTAGGTTCATCGCCATGCTTCGAAAGATCGCGGTCGTGTTCGCCGTCGTCGCCGCCGTCGCGCTGGTGCCCGCGCCCGCGCAGGCGCACGGCCAGCTCGCGTTCTCCGACCCGGCCGACAAGAGCACGGTCACCGAGCCGCTGGTGGACGTGCGGCTCTACTTCACCGAGAAGCCCGCCTCGAACGCGTTCTTCAGCATCACCGCGCCGGACGGCACCCGGGTGGACCGCGGCTGGTCCGGCGGCGAGCCGAAGCCGCTGCCCACGCCGGTGCAGGAGCTGAACCTGGTCAACGGCAACTGGGAATCCCAGGTCTACACCGTCGGGTTCCCCACGGTCATCCCGGTGGGGTACTGGCCGCAGACCGGCGTCTACACGATCACCTACAAGTCGGTGGCCACCGACGGCGACCGGGTCTCCGGCGAGATCCGCTTCGACTACCAGGGCAGGCTCACCCAGGCCCCGGCCGACTGGCAGGCGCCGACCAACCAGCCCGACCCGGCGCTGGACGAGCACGGCCCGACGGCCGGGTCGGTGGCGACCGTCAGCGCCACCTCGCCGGACGCGCCGCTCGCCCCCACCTCCACGACCTGGCCGTACTGGGTGCTCGGCGCGCTGATCGCGGTGCTGGCCGGGGTCGGCGTGCTGCAGCACCAGCGGCGTACCACCCGTTGACGGGGCCCGTGTCGCACCTGATGTGCGACGCGGGCGCCCTCCCATCCGCGAACCTCGATCGCGTGCGCCGGCGCACGTCGGCGGAGGGAGGCGGCAATGACGAGCATCGCCGTGGTCCAGGGCTCGGCCGGGGAGCGTGTGCTGCAGGCCGCGCACGGCACGGCCGAACGGGCGCAGCGCTTCTACGACCAGCAGGTCCTCGACCACCTCAACGAGCGCATGATCACCTTCGTACGGGCGCAGGAGATGGTCTTCGTGGCCACCGCCGACGCGCGCGGCGAGTGCGACGCCACGTTCCGCGCCGGGCCGGCCGGGTTCATGCACGTGGTGGGGCCGACCCGGCTGATGTGGCCGGAGTACCGCGGCAACGGCGTGCTGGCCAGCCTGGGCAACATCAGCGAGAACGCGCACGTCGGGCTGCTGTTCATGGACTTCGTCAAAGACGTCATCGGGCTGCACGTCAACGGCCGCGCCACGATCATGGAGGACGCGCAGGCCCGCGCCGAGTGCCCGGAGCTGCCGGTGGACCCGGTGCCGGGGCGCCGGGCCGAACGCTGGGTGGTGGTGGACGTGGTGGAGGCGTACATCCACTGCGCCAAGCACATCCCGCGCATGGTCAAGGCGCCGCGCGAGCGCGCCTGGGGCACCGACGACGTACGCCGCAAGGGCGGCGACTTCTTCGGCGCGGCGGCGTCACAGCCGGACCGCGCCGAGCGCCCTGAGCAGGAGCAGAATGGCGACAATCGGCGCGGCGGAGTCGGCCGGTGGCGGCGCCTGCTCCGCCTTCCGTGGCGTCGGGGCAGGTCAGGTGAACCGACCCCGGCGGCGGGAACACCCGCCCGGGGTCGGCGGGCCGGGTGAACAGCCTTCCCCCGAAACGGCTGGTTGGCTACGATTCTGCCTGCCCTCGACGGTGGTGTTCCGCGCCTGGGGGACGTGCCCGGCCGACGTCGGTCGCGCGGTCCGAACGCTACGGTGAGGAGATCGTCCCATGACCGACAACCGGCTGAAGGGCCGCGTCAAGGGCCTGTTCGGCGGCGCGGCCGCGGACGCCGAGGTGCTGGAGCACGCCGAGCCCGTGCTCGCCGACCCGGAGGCGGAGCGGCAGGCGCTGCAGGTGCTGGTGCTGGCCCGGCGGACCGCCGACGAGCACATCGCCACCGCGCAGCAGGAGGCGGGGCGCATCCACGCCGAGGCGCGCGCCAAGTCCGAGGAGATCGCGCGCGAGGCACGCGCGATGGTCGAGGCGGCGCGCGAGGAGGCCGCCCGGATCCAGGCCGCCGCGCAGGCCAAGGCGGTGGAGGTCTCCCGTGAGGCGCAGGCGCACGCGGAGACGACGCGGCGCGAGAGCGAGAAGGTGCTGACCGACGCGCGGCACCGTGCCGAGGACATCCTCGACGACGCCCAGGCCAAGGCCGACCGGCTGGAGGGCGACGCGCTGCAGCAGTACGAGGACGTGGTCGGCAGCCTGGAGGGCAAGCGGGCGGCGCTGCAGCAGCGCATCGAGGCCCTGCAGCAGTTCGACCGGGAGTACCGGGCGCGCCTGCGCAAGTTCATGAGCGGGCAACTGGAGGCGCTGGACGCCGACGAGCCGTCGCTGGCCGAGGTGGAGCAGCACATGGTTGCGGACGTGCCACCCCAGGCCACGCGCCAGCAGCCGGTGCGCCGCCGCTGAGCCGACGACGCTCCTGATCGGAGGGCCCGTCACCGCGCCGGTGGCGGGCCTTTCATTAACTCAGGCTTAAACACCACATTGGCATCCGTGCACCCATGGACATTGACAGTAAGCTTTCCTAATAATGGCGCCATGCCGAACACTCCCACCCGCTCGATCCGCCGCTCGGCGCGCTGGGCGATCGCCGTCGCCGCCAGCGTGACGGCGACCCTGGCCGTGGCCATGGTCTCCGCCCCGAACGGCCAGGCCGCCCCCACCCCGGTGGCGGCGCTCGCCGTCTGCACCGCCCCGGCCTGGGCCGAGGGCAACACCTACACCGCCGGCACCCAGGTCACCTACAACGGCCGCCTCTACCAGGCCCTGGTCACCCACACCGCGTACGTCGGCGCCGGCTGGAACCCCGCGGCCACCCCGTCGCTGTGGAAGGACCTCGGCGCCTGCGACGGCACCCCGCCGTCGCCGTCCGCGTCGGCCTCGCCGTCCCGGCCGCCGTCGCCGTCCCCGTCGGCCTCGCCCTCGCGGCCGCCGTCGCCCTCCCCGTCGGTCTCGGCCCCGCCGTCGCCGTCCACCTCGCCCGGCGGCACCACCTGCCCGGTCAAGTCCCGGCCCACCGGCAAGGTGCTGCACGGCTACTGGGAGAACTGGGACGGCTCGGCCAACGGCGTGCACCCGCCGTTCGGCTGGACCCCGATCACCAACGCCGCCATCCGCCAGCACGGCTACAACGTCATCAACGCCGCCTTCCCGGTGATCCTCTCCGACGGCACCGTGAAGTGGGAGGACGGCATGGACGCGGGCGTCAAGGTCGCCACCCCGGCCGAGATGTGCGAGGCCAAGGCCGCCGGCCTGACCATCCTGCTGTCCATCGGCGGCGCCACCGCCGGCATCGACCTCAGCTCCTCCGCCGTGGCCGACCGGTTCGTCGCCACCGTGGTGCCGATCCTGAAGAAGTACAACTTCGACGGCATCGACATCGACATCGAGACCGGCCTGTCCGGCAGCGGCAACATCAACACGCTGTCCACCTCGCAGGCCAACCTGATCCGCATCATCGACGGCGTGCTCGCGCAGATGCCGTCCAACTTCGGCCTGACCATGGCGCCGGAGACCGCGTACGTCACCGGCGGCAGCGTCGTCTACGGCTCGATCTGGGGCTCGTACCTGCCGATCATCAAGAAGTACGCCGACAACGGGCGACTCTGGTGGTTGAACATGCAGTACTACAACGGCAGCATGTACGGCTGCGCCGGTGACTCGTACTCCGCCGGCACCGTGCAGGGCTTCGTCGCGCAGACCAACTGCCTCAACACCGGCCTGGTCATCCAGGGCGTGACGATCCGGGTGCCGTTCGACAAGCAGGTCCCCGGCCTGCCCGCGCAGGTCGGCGCGGGCGGCGGCTACATGTCGCCGTCCCTGGTGTCCCAGGCCTGGAACACGTACAACGGCCAGCTCAAGGGCCTGATGACGTGGTCCATCAACTGGGACGGGTCGAAGAACTGGACCTTCGGCGACAACGTCAAGGCCCTCCAGGGCCGCTGACCGAAGCAAGGAAGGGCACCTTCTTAACGGATTCCGTTGTAGAAGGTGCCCTTCTTAACGCGTCCAGGTCAGCGGGAGAACACCTTCGCGGGGGTCAGCCGGCACACCACGCGTACGTTGTCCGGGCTGTGCTCGGTGAACGGCTTGCCGGTGTAGCGCTGGGACAGCTCCTGGATCAGCTCCGGGCCGCCCTGCTCGGTCATCGTCACCTCGCCCCGGACCTCGACGTACTGGTACGGGTTCGCCGGGTCGAACAGGGTCAGCGACACCCGCGGCTCGCGCTGCATGTTGCGCGTCTTGCGGCGGCCGAGGATGGTCGAGAAGACGACGTGGTCGCCGTCACGGGTCACCCAGACGACGCTGCTCTGCGGCGACCCGTTCGGGTTCACCGTGGCCAGCGTGGCGAAGGTGTCGGCATCGATGAGCCGCTTGGCGAGCTCGGAGAGTGCAACGGTCACCCGGCCACCCTACGCGCCGCGCGGCGGTCAGGACGGCGGCCGCAGACCGTGTTCCCGGGCCAGGATCGCCGCCTGCACGCGGCTGCGCAGGCCCAGCTTCGCCAGGATCCGGCTCACGTGCGTCTTCACCGTCGCCTCCGCCATGTGCAGGGCCAGCGCCGCGTCCGCGTTGGACAGCCCGGCGCCGAGGCAGCCGAGCACGTCCCGCTCCCGTCCGGTCAGCGTGTCCAGGTCGGGCGCGGCAGCCGGGTCGGTCCACTCCGGCGCGGCCAGGAAGCGGTCAAGCAGCCGCCGGGTCGCCGCCGGGGCGATGATCGCGTCGCCGCGGGCGACCGTGCGCACCGCCTCGGCCAGCGCGGCCGCCTCGATGTCCTTCAGCAGGAAGCCCGCCGCCCCGGCCCGCAGCCCGCCGAACACGTACTCGTCGAGGTCGAACGTGGTCAGGATGAGCACCTGGGCGAGCTGCTCCGCCACGATCTCCCGGGTGGCCGCGATGCCGTCGAGCACCGGCATGCGCACGTCGAGCAGCGCCACGTCGGGCCGCTCGCGGCGGCACAGCTCGACCGCCCGCGCCCCGTCGGCGGCCTCGCCCACCACCTCGATGTCCGGCTGCGTGCCCAGGATCAGCACGATGCCGGAGCGCACGGCGGGCTGGTCGTCGGCGACCACCACGCGGATGCTCACGCTGCCCTCCCCGACCGTGCCCGCCGGAGCGCGCCGTCCGGTGCGGCCTGCCCGCACCGAAGCGCGCTCACGCGGCGGCTCCCGGGTCATGCCGCAGCGGCAGCTCCGCGCGCAGCCGCCAGCGGCCGCTCGCCGCGCCCGCGGTGTCCCCGGTGCCCGACGTGAGCGTGCCGCCGAGCAGAGCGGCCCGCTCCCGCATACCGATCAGGCCGTGCCCGCTGCCGGTGACGGCCGCACTCGGCCGCACTGGATTGTCGACCTCGATCAGCACCCGATCGTCGTCGGCGTCGACGCGCAGCACGGCCGTGCCGCTGCCGTGCTTCCAGGCGTTGGTCAGGCTCTCCCCCACGATCCGGTGGGCGGCGAAGTCGACGCTGACCGGCAGCGGCCGGTCCGTGCCGGCCGTGTGCACCTCGACGGCGAGCCCGGCGGCCTCGGCCTGGGCGACCAGCTGCGGCAGGGAGGCCAGGCCGGGCCGGGCCGCCGGATCGGCGCTCTCGCCGTCGCCGGTGTCGCGCAGCAGGCCGATCATCTGCCGCATCTCGGCCAGGCCGGACACGCTGCTCTCCCGGATCTGCTCGACGGCGCGGCGGACGAGCTGCGGGCTCGGGTCGGGCGCGGACAGCACCGCGGTGGCGTGGATGGCGATCGCGCTGAGCTGGTTGGCGACCACGTCGTGCAGCTCGCGCGCCATCCGGGCGCGCTCGTCGGCGACGGCCTGGCGGCGTTCCCAGGCGGCCAACCGGACCGTCTCCTCGGCGCGTTGCCGCTGGATGCGAGCCTGCTCGCGATACTGACGCACGCTGATGCCGGTGACCGTCGGCAGCACCACGATCAGCGCGACGACCAGGCCCAGCACGATGCCGCGCCAGTCGCGGGCGGCGAGCACGCCCGCCACCGCGGCCAGCACCGAACCGGCCACCCCGCCGATGAGGTTGGCCCGCCACAGCCAGGCGCGGCCGTAGACGCAGGCGTCGTACACCACCTGTGTGAAGATCAGCGCGGTGCCCAGCGAGCCGCCGAGCATGGTGTCGGCGGCCAGCGCGACCAGGCCGATGCCCTCGGCCGTGCCCGGGGCGAGGCGGCGCAGCAGGCAGCAGCCCGCCATGACGGTCATCGGGACGAGCAGCAGCCAGTCCGGCGCCCCGGACCAGGGCCCGTCGCCGAGGAACATGCGCCAGCCGCCCGCGGCGTACAGCAGCAGGCCGCCCGCGAACGAGACCAGGCTGATCACCAGGTCGGTCCGCCAGGAGGGCCAGCGTGCGGTCACCGCTTGATCACAACACATCGCGTGGCGGCCCGGCGACCGGCCGGGGACGGAGGCCGCCTACATCCTTCGGTGTACGCCGGTCTCGTGCCGTGCTCCGAGGCGCGGGGTCCGCCCCACGGAGACGATCGAACCATGCTGCTGTTCGTCATCGCCGCGTGCGAGATCGGGTTCTGGGTCATCCTCGGCGCGGGACTGGCCGCCCGTTACCTGCTGCGGTGGCAGACCGTCTCGACGGTGCTGCTGGTCGCGGTGCCGGTGACCGACCTGGTGCTGCTCGCCGCGACGGCGATCGACCTGCACCGGGGCGCCACCGCGACGTTCGCGCACGGCCTGGCCGCGGCGTACCTGGGCTTCTCGGTGGCGTTCGGGCATTCGATGGTGCGCTGGGCCGACGTGCGGTTCGCGCACCGCTTCGCGGGCGGACCGGCCCCGGTGCCGCCGCCGCGCTACGGCGCGGCCCGCACCCGTCACGAGTGGCGCGAGTGGGGCAAGGCGTTCGTGGCCTGGCTGATCGCGGTGGTGCTGCTGGCCACGGCCATCTGGTACGTCGGCGACGCCGCGCGCACCGCCGAGCTGGCGGGCTGGATCTGGCGCCTGTCCTCCGTGCTGGTCATCTGGCTGCTGGGCTGGCCGGTCTGGTACACGCTGTTCCCCAGGCGCGAGCCCAGCCGGGCATAGGTCCATGCCGGGGCCACAACTTCTGGGTTGTACCTACAACCCAGAAGTTGTGGCCCCGGCGAGCACACCTCATGCCTGAGACGGCAACCCAGAAGCCGCCTCGGCAACTCAGGGGTTGCCCAGCGCGGCGGATGCCGTCCGCTCCCACGGCGGCGGGACCCGCACGGCGGCCATGCCGGCGGCGGCCGCGGCCTGCATGCCCAGCTCGGTGTCCTCGAAGACGAGGCAGTGCTCGGGCGCCACCCCCAGGTGCGCGGCGGCCAGCAGGAAGCACTCCGGGTCGGGCTTGCCGCGGGTGTACTCCCCCGCGCAGACCAGCACGTCGAAGCGGTCCAGCAGGCCGAGCGTGCGCAGCGACAGGGAGACCGGCTCGCGGGTGCCGCCGGACACCACGGCCATCGGGACGCGGCCGTGCCCGTCCTCGACGTGCCACACCACCTCGGGCACCGCGGTCAGCTCCGGCAGCAGCTCCTGGTAGAGCTCCTCGCGGCGGCGGTCGACCGCCGGCACCGGCATGTCCAGGCCCTGCGCCGCGTTGAGGTCGACGATGATGTCGAGCACCGAGCGGCCGCCCCAGGCGTAGAACAGCTCCTCGGACAGCTCGCAGCCGTACTCGCCGAGCGCCTGCTGCCAGGCGCGGAAGTGCAGGGGCATGTTGTCGGCGATGGTGCCGTCGCAGTCGAACAGGTAGGCCCGGAAGTCCCCGGGCGGCAGAGCCAGCGTCACCGGCGCAGCCTACTGTGGCGGGCATGACGGCGACCCACCCCGGACTGCTCAACGGCCGCTACCGCATGGACGAGCGCATCGGCGCGGGCGGCATGGGCGAGGTGTGGCGGGCCACCGACGTGGTGCTGGGCCGCCCGGTCGCGGTGAAGACCGTGCTGGCCGCGCTGGCCGACGACGAGGACTTCACCCGCCGCTTCCTGGCCGAGGCGCGGGCCATGGCGGGGGTACGCCACCCGGGTGTGGTCGCCATCCACGACTTCCAGCACGGGCCAGACGGCGCCTACCTGGTGATGGAGTACGTCGACGGCGAGCCGCTGTCCAAGGTGCTCACCCGCTACGGCAGGCTGTCCGCTCCGGCCACGCTGCACCTGGTGGGGCAGGCGACGAACGCGCTGCACGCGGTGCACGGCCGGGGCATCGTGCACCGCGACGTGAAGCCGGGCAACCTGCTGGTCCGTCCGGACGGGACGCTGCTGCTCACCGACTTCGGCATCGCCCGGCGCGACGGCGCGACGGCGCTGACCGCGACCGGCGCGGTCATCGGCACCCTGTCCTATCTGGCCCCGGAGCAGGTGCTGGGCCACCCGGCCACGCCCCGCAGCGACGTGTACGCCCTCGGCGTGGTCGCGTACGAGTGCCTGACCGGGCGGCGGCCGTTCCTCGCCGAGAACCCGTTCGCGGCGGCGATGATGCGGCTCAGCCAGCCGCCCCCGCCGCTGGGACCGGAGGTGCCCGCGCCGGTGGCGGCGCTGATCGAGCGGGCGCTGGCGGCCGACCCCGAGGCGCGCTGGGCGAGCGCGGCCGCGTTCGGCGCGGCGATCGCGCAGGTCGCGGCGGCTCTGCGGGGCACCGTCGCGCCGCCGCCCGGCGCCGAGCCGACCGTGGTGCAGCAGCGTACTCCGACGCCCACCCTGATCGAGCCCGGCAACGCCGCGACCGTCGTGGTCACCCCCACCCCGTCGCCGTCCGGCGGTGCCCCGACCGTCCCCGCCGGTTTCGTGGCGCGGGACGGCTACTACGTGCCCGCGTCGCCGATGTGCTGGGGCGGCCTGGTGATCCCCGGCGGCCTGGGGCGGACACCGAAGCGCTACCGCCCGGACGAGGAGCACTACTGGGAGACGTTCGCCGCGGGTGAACTGCCCGAGGATGCCGTCTACCTGCGGCAGGAGGAGCTGATCGAGCATCCGGTGGTGGCCGCGGTGTGCAACGCCCGGGTGCTGGCGGCGTGCAGCCGCGACCCGCGCCGCACCGTGGGCTGGGAGCTGGAGCCGTGGCCGGTGCAGCTCGGCCGGGACCGGTGGATCTTCCACTGCCTGGCGGGGCCCGGCACGGGCGAGTGGTTCGGCACCGAGTTCGGCTGAGGTCACTGCTCGCGGGCGGCGCGGACCATGTCGCGTACCCGGAAGGCCATCACGAAGTCGGTGATGGCCCGCATCAGCGCGATCACCCCGATGACGACGACCAGCAGGGTGACCGAGCGGAAGAAGCGGCCGGCGGCCCACAGGCCCAGCAGCAGCTCCAGCATGCCGACGAGCAGCCCGACCCACCACAGGTCGTGCTCGCGCTTGCTCAGGAACGCCAGCACGATGTCGGCCGCGCCCTTGAACAGCAGGTACCAGCCGAGGATCGCGGCCAGCCAGAACACCGTCTTGCCCGGGTTGATGAACGCGAAGAACCCGGTGAGCAGGAAGACGATGCCGAGGATGCCGTGCAGCCAGCGCCAGCCGGGCGCGAAGAACATGTCGAACAGCTCGGCGACCGCGGCCACCAGGATCACGATCCCGGCGAGCACGGCGACGGTCTTCAGGCTGCTGGTGTTGAAGGCGAGCACGACCCAGGCGACGACCAGCCAGAAGACCCCGGTGATCAGGAAGACCCACCACGGCACCCAGGTCAGCCCGGCGACCTTCCCCCGTGGGGCGAGCGGGTTGCCGGCGAGGTCGGCCACCGGTGAGGGCAAACGAGGGCCGGACCGGCCGTTCCCGGAGACACTGCTCATGCGTACACCTTGCGCTTTTAATCGGGCTGATGTGGCGAAGTTGCCAGCTCTGCCGTGAATCGCAATAAAAGCTCATCAACCGGCTGCCAGTATTATGCTCAGGACAACCCGCCCCTCTCGGAGGAGTTGATCGCCATGCCCACGGCGACGGAGACGTTCTTTGCCGAACTCGGCAGACGCGGCCATGAGCCACTGCTGCGCCGGGTCACCGGGAGTATTCGGTTCGACATCGGCGAAGGCCGGGCCGTGCAGCGCTGGCTGGTGGACATCGACCGCGGCGACGTCACCGTGTCCAAGCGCGCCCGCGGCGGCGACTGCGCCGTACGGACCGACACCGCCACGTTCGACAGCATCCTGCAGGGCTCCGACAACACCATGGCCGCCTACCTGCGCGGCGCCATCGGCGCCGAGGGCGACCCGGAGCTGCTCATGCTCACCCAGCGCCTGTTCGCGGGCCCGGAACGTACCGGGAACGGCCATGGCTGACCAGGTGCGCATCCTGCACGGCAACACGTTCGTGGTCAGCGACGACAAGGGAGACATCGAGGCGTCGCCCACCGACCCCACCGGCCTGTTCTCCTGGGACACCCGCTTCCTGTCGAGCTGGGTGCTGACCGTGGACGGGCAGCGGCTGGCCATGCTCAGCGTCGACGACCTGCAGTACTTCCAGACCCAGTTCTTCCTCGTGCCCGGCACCGGCACCGTCTACATCGACGCGAAGCTGTCGGTGATGCGGCTGCGCGAGGTGAGCGACGGCTTCCGCGAGCGCCTGGAGATCCTCAACCACGGCGAGGAGCCGGTCGAGCTGTCCATCCGGCTGGACGCGGGCAGCGACTTCGCCGACCTGTTCGACGTGAAGAACGCCCAGCAGAAGAAGGGCGAACTCTACGCCAAGGCCGAGCGTGACCGGCTGACGTTCGGCTACCGGCGCGAGACCTTCCATCGCTACACCACGGTCACCGCGCAGCCCCGGCCCGAATACGACGAGCAGGGCATGACCTGGACCGCGCGCATCCAGCCGCAGCAGGCCTGGACCGCGGAGCTGGAGGTGGTCCCAGGCGTACGCGGCTACGACGACAAGCCGATCCTGCTCGCCCCGCCGGCCGAGAACCTGGGCGGCGAGCTGGACAAATGGCTGGCAGACGCGCCCCATCTGGAAAGCGACTGGGAGCCGCTGCACAACACGTACCGGCGCAGCCTGATCGACCTGGCGGCGCTGCGCTTCTCGCCGCTGTCCTCGGGTGGGCGCAGCCTGCCCGCCGCCGGCCTGCCCTGGTTCATGACCATGTTCGGGCGCGACAGCATCTTCACCAGCCTGCAGGCGCTGCCGTTCGTGCCCGAGCTCGCCGCCACCACGCTGCGCGAGCTGGCCTCACGCCAGGGCACCCGGCTCGACGACTTCCGCGACGAGGACCCGGGCCGGATCCTGCACGAGATGCGCTACGGGGAGTCGGCGGCGTTCCGGGACCAGCCGCACACGCCCTACTACGGCAACGCCGACGCCACCCCCCTGTTCGTGGTGCTGCTGGACGAGTACGAGCGCTGGACCGGTGACAAGGCCCTGGTGAAGGACCTGGAGCTGGAGGCGCGCGCCGCGCTGCGCTGGATCGACGAGTACGCCGACCTGATGGGCGACGGATACATCTGGTACCGCCGCCGCAACGAGGAGACCGGCCTGGAGAACCAGTGCTGGAAGGACTCCTGGGACTCCATCTCCTACCGTGACGGCCGCCTGCCCGGCTTCCCCCGCGCCACCTGCGAGCTGCAGGGCTACGCCTACGACGCGCGGGTGCGCGGAGCCCGGATGGCCCGCGAGATCTGGCGCGACCCGGAGTACGCCGCCGAGCTGGAGCGCCAGGCCGCCGACCTGAAGCGGCGCTTCAACCGCGACTACTGGGTCGCCGACGGGGAGTACTTCGCACTGGCCCGCGACACCGAGGGCAAGCAGGTCGACGCGTTGTCGTCGAATATCGGGCACCTGCTGTGGAGCGGCATCGTGGACCGGTCCAAGGCGCGGGCGGTGGCCCGGCACCTGATGGGGCCGCGGCTGTACTCCGGCTGGGGCGTGCGCACGCTGGCCGTGGGCGAGGGCCGCTACAACCCGATCGGCTACCACGTGGGCACGGTGTGGCCGTTCGACTGCTCGTTCATCGCCTGGGGCCTGCGCCGTTACGGCTTCAAGAAGGAGGCGGCGCAGATCGCCGCGGGCATCCTCGACGCGGCCGAGTACTTCGACGGCCGGCTGCCGGAGGCGTTCGGCGGCTACCCGCGCGAGGCGACCCGCTACCCGGTGCAGTACCCGACGGCGTGCAGCCCGCAGGCGTGGTCCACGGGCGCTCCGCTGCTGCTGCTGCGGACCATGCTCGGCCTGCAGCCGCTGGGCGACAGCCTGGTCGTCGACGCGGCGCTGCCGGCCGGCATGGGCCGGATCGAGCTGCTCGGCATCCCCGGCCGGTGGGGGCGGGTGGACGCGTTCGGCCGGGGCCGGGTGCGGGTCGAGGCGGTCAGCCGCCTGCGCCCGTCGCTGACCGCGAAGCTGTGACCAGCGTGACGGGTGCCGTGGACGTGACGGGGCGACCGCCCGCCGAGCTGCGCCGGGCACTCGTCCCGCTGGCGCTGGCCCAGTTCATCTGCAGCTTCGCCGGCTCCAACATGAACGTGATGATCAACGACATCAGCCAGGACCTGAACACCACCGTGCAGGGCGTGCAGGTCGCGATCACGATCTTCCTGCTGGTGATGGCGGCGCTGATGATCCCCGGCGGCAAGCTGACCGACCGCTACGGCCGCAAGCGCTGCTTCACCGCCGGGCTCATCCTGTACGGCGTCGGCGCGCTGATCAGCGCGGTCTCGCCCAGCCTGGGCGTACTCATCCTAGGCAACTCGATCCTGGAGGGCGTCGGCACCGCGCTGCTCATCCCGCCCGTCTACATCCTCACCACGCTGCTGTTCACCGGCGTGGCCGCGCGCGCCCGCGCGTTCGGCGCGATCAGCGCGGCAGGCGGCGTCGGCGCCGCGGCCGGCCCGCTCATCGGCGGCCTGATCACCTCGGCGGCGAGCTGGCGCTGGGCGTTCGTGTTCCAGGCCGCCGTCATCGCGGCGATCGTGGTGCTCAGCCGCCGGGTCCCCGACCCGCTGCCGCCGGACCCGACCCGGCCCTTCGACACCCGCGGCGCCGTGCTGTCCGCGACCGGTCTGGTCCTGCTCGTCGCGGGCATCCTCGCCGCCGACGACAACGGCTGGCTGATGCTGGCCCTGATCGCCGCCGGTGTGCTGTTCCTGGTGCTGTTCTTCCGCTCGGTGCGGGCCAAGGAGCGCGCCGGGCAGGAGCCGCTGCTGTCCACGTCCCTGTTCCGCAACCGCACCTCGAACCTGGGCCTGGTCACCCAGAACGCGCAGTGGCTGATCCTGATGGGCACCTCGTTCACGGTCGCCGCCTACCTGCAGGTGGTACGCGGCTACGACGCCATCGAGACCGGCATCATCTTCACCGCCGCGACCGTGGGCCTGCTCGTCTCGTCCCTGGCCGCCGAGCGCCTGGCCAAGCGCCGCCCGCAGCGCACCCTGATCCAGGCCGGGTTCGTGCTCACCGCGGTCGGCGTCGCGCTCCTGCTGGCGATGGTCGCGTGGTCGCCGAACGTGTGGGCGTTCGCGCCCGGCCTGCTGTTCATCGGCCTCGGGCTGGGCCTGATGCTGACCCCGTCGGTCAACGTGGTGCAGTCCAGCTTCGGCGAGAGCCAGCAGGGCGAGATCTCCGGCCTGTCCCGCAGCGTGTCCAACCTCGGCTCGTCCCTGGGCACCGCGATCGCGGGCACCATCATCGTCGCCGGCATCACGGTCACCCCGGAGCGCTCGTACGCGCTCGCGATGGCCGTCCTCGCCGTGGTGGCCGTGTGCGGTCTCGTCGCGGCGGGGCGCCTCCCCCGCACACCCGCCCCCGCCGGCCGCTGAACCACCCCACCGGGAACGGCCGACGGACTCTGTAGAGGTGGCGAAGCCGGGCGGCTGGTCGCTCATCGCGTAAGCCGGCACTGCGGCTGGCGCAGACCCGCACCTGAACGGGCCGCCCTACCGGCGCGGCGATCCGGCAATGGCTCAGTCCATCGATTCTTCAGCCCGGGCGCGCTCCCCCGCACGGCTCGGCTGCCCGGCCGCCACACAGGACCGGCACAAGCGATCTCGGCAGTGCCCGCGGCGTCCCGAATTCTCGCCATCTCCCTTCCCGGGCCTGACCTCGGGATATTTCGGGACCGACGATCCAATCGTCCAATTCAGACTTGAATCTCGCATTGACCGCTCCTTATATTGATGGTCCAACCTCAATATAGGGGAGGAACAATTTGACACGGGGGACTCGCCGCGGCATTCGAGCCGCGGTAATCGCCATGTCCATGCTGGCGGCGACCGCCGCCGCAGTGTTGACGGGCCAGCCGGCGCAGGCTTACTGCAAGATCTCGCGCTGGCAGTACACCACCTACACGATGCACGTGCGAAGCAGCATCCCCGCAGGCTGGCAGTCCGCCGTCAGCGGCGCGATGCATCAATGGAACGGCATCACCAACTCCTCGCTGGCGCTGTGGGGACCGATCTGGAACAGCGGGACGGCCAATCCGGAGTTCGTGGTCGACCGCGTCTACTTCCCGTCGTACGGGCTTCCGGACGTTCCCGGAATCACGCTCGGACCGGCGACCAGCGGCACACACACCCACGCCGAGGTCTATCTCAACACCAACTTCAGCTGGAACACCTCCGGCACGATGAGCCAGGCAAACCGGCAGGTCGACGTCCGCACCATCGCGGTGCACGAGATCGGCCATGCGAACGGGCTGCACCATCCCGACGCGTGCGGTGCGCCGGACAGCGCCGAGATCGCATCGGTCATGTACGTAAACTGGACGAAGAAGCAGAACACGACGGCCGACGACAAAGCCGGCATGGCCTCCCACTACTGACGAGGAAGGAGTTCAGAATGAAGTCATACTCACGTCGTATGGTCGGAATCCTCGTCGTGGGCGGCGTAGCCGCGGCCCTCGGTGCCTGCGCGCAGCCGCCTGCGGCGCCACCGGCCGAGAGCGCTGACCAGGTGGTCGTGACCACCGTGTCCGGCTACGAGCTCAAGGGTGACCCGAAGTCTGCCATCGAGTACAAGGGCAACGTCCTCATCTTCTCCGGGCAGGTCATCCGGCACGAGGCTCCCCGCAAGGTCGACCGCGCCACCGAAAGCGGCGGCGCCATCAAGTTCATCTACACTCCCGTGGTCGTCAAGATCGACAAGGTCACCAAGGGCAAGGGCTTCGTTCCCGGTCAGGAGATCGTCGTTCGTGCCATCGGCGGACAGATCGGCAACGAGAAGACCGAGTACGAGTTCGGCCCGGCGCCCGAGCAGTACCAGGTCGGCATGAAGCTGGTGCTGTTCACCCAGGCGCCGGTCGACGCCGGCGACTCGCTACATGCAGTGACCCCCAACTTCACCTACGTGGAGGACTCCGCGGGGAACGTCTTCAACCTCCATGAACCGGAGCACAAGACGAGCAAGACGATCTTTCAGGCCAGCCTGACCGAGTGGGTCGCGTTCAACAGGTAGATCCCTCCACCTGACGGAACATCGTCGGCTCCCGGCCTGCGGGCCGGGAGCCGACGGTCTTCGCGCGCCTGCCGTGTCCCGGTCACCGGCCATGGAAAGTGCGCATTCGCGTACACGCCGCCGTGCTCGCGCGGCTGGAGCGTGCCGGCGGACGGCACATCCGGTTCGTGATCAACGGCGTTCGAGAAGGGTGCGCAGGTTGGCCACGCCGATGGCTACGGCGGCGGTCAGGGCGAGCACGCCGAGGGCGATCCGCAGGTTGGTGGCGAGCAGCCAGATCAGGTACACCGAGCCGCCGATGATGGCCAGGCTCAGCAGGAACAGCAGCAGCCGCCCGCGCAGCAGCGCCTCCACGCCCATCACGAGCAGCACCGCCGCGACGAACACCCACAGCCCGCCGCCCACGTCGAACAGCAGCCCCAAGCCCAGCAGGATCAGCAGGATCGACAGCGACGCCCCGGTCCAGAAGCGCAACAGTGTCCCCGCCGGGGTGGTCACGTCGGGCACCGCCCGGTGCCGCAGGTGGGCGTGCGGCGGCGGCTCGGGCACCAGGGCGCCGACCTCGCGCAGCTGGTCGCGCTCGTTGACGGCGGCGCGGCGGCGGGTCCGCAGCGCGGCCAGCGCCTGCTCCCGCTCGGTCACCTGCACGGCCGCGCCGTCGCCGCCACGCCGCGAGTCGGTGACCGTCGACGGCAGCACCTCCAGCCCCGACGCGGCCCGGCGCAGCTCCTCTTGCCCGGTCGCGATCTGCCCGTCGAGGTCGGCGACGATCTCGTCCAGCTCGGCGACCCGGTCCCGGCGAGCACGGGGCGCGACCGCGCTCGGCGGCACCCGGTCCAGGCCCGCCCAGCCCACCGGATCGGCCCAGGACGCCCGGATCGCGCCGCTGCGCTCGTAGCGCGGCCCGGCCGGGGCCCGCTCCCCGCCGAACGGGTCGTCGGTGTCCAGCCCCCACAGGCCCCGGTAATCGCGTACCCACGGCGTCGCCGAGTCGATCAGGATCGGGGTCCACGGGCGGCCCGTGCCCGGCCCGATCTGCACGCCGTCACCGCGGCGGTAGTCGACGTACGGGATGCCCAGACCCGCCTGCGGCTGGTTGCGGGTCCACGGCAGCAGCGCCCACCTGATCGCGTTGACCACGGCGAACGGCTTGGCCAGCGCGGGCGGCTGCACCCGGACCAGGTAGTCACCGGGCAGGTACGCCCCCGAGTGCGAGCCCGCCCCGGCGTTGCCGACGATGTGCGTGCCGCCCGACCAGGTCAGGTCCGGGTCGTCGGGGCGGCGGCGCAGGTCCGCGCCGACCTCGTCGTGCGACGACAGCGCCACCCACGCCACGGTGTACCCGTCGCCGCTGTGCGGCTCCGGCTCCGGGCCGGACGGCACGAGGAAGAGGGTGAGCTGCTCCCAGTCGGACTCGTGGTCGTTGACCCCGGCGAAGCTGGTCCGCCAGTCGTTCATCGCGTACAGGAACCAGTACTGGATCACCACGTATCCGCCGTCGGTGCTGACGTGGGCGTGGTAGGCGTCGTACGGGTCGGCGACGGCGGCGTACTGGCGCTGCACGGCCGCGGTCAGGCCGCCCGGCACCCGGCCGCGCAGGGTCAGCGACAGCCGCATCAGCGAGTCGATCACCCGGCCGAGCAGGCCGACGGCCGCCAGCCGGGATACCCCGGTGAACGTGGGCCGGTCCGGGCGGCGCCGCCATTCCCGCAGCTCACGGCGCTGCAACGAGGCCGGTGCGTAGCGCAGGAACAGGGGCGCGTCCGGGTTGGCGCGGGCCTGCTCGGCGAGCTTGTCCGGGTCGAGGCTGCCGTGGTCGACGAGCAGCGTGGCGGTGCCCCGGCTGTCCCGGCGAGACGACCACAGGGCCGCGCCGGCCAGGTACTGCTCGACGGGCATCGGGAAGAACAGCTCACCGGCGGTGTAGCGCAGCACCGGCTCGAACCGGCGCACGAGCGCGAGCAGGTCGGCGCCCGCGGGCAGATCCGGGGCATCGCACTCGCCGGTCACCACTGCATCTTCCCGTCCGGCCCGGTCGCATATTGCTGGAACCGCCGTACTCAGTGGGGGGTACGTCGCGCGACCGGGGGCCAAGATCGCGCCTTCGTGTCATGATCTGCGGTTCTACCGCACCTTTGGACACGAGGTAGCGATCATCAACCCCCGCCTCCCACAAGATCAGGTCGATCTTGCAGCTGACGAGGGCGATTGAGCCTGATTCGAGCGTGTCGCACCCACAGTTCGCGCAAGATCGGCGCGCTGAGAGTGGGTGGGTGGGTGGGTTGAGGTGGCGAGATCGGGTCCCGATGCTGGACAAAGGGGCGGGAGGCGGCCCCAGGAAGGCCGCCTCCCGCCGGTTCACCAGGTCAGAGGCTCATCGGCTCGACCCAGATGTTGCGGTAGCGCACGTTCGCGCCCGGGTCGCCGTGGTCCTGCAGCCGGATCGGGCCGACGGACGGCCCCTCCGGCGCGCCGGCCCCGGTCGGCCCGTCGATCTGCGCGTTGTTGTGGATGGTCACGCCGTTCCAGACGACCGTGACCCGGGCGTTCTCCGTCTTGACGCCGGAGGAGTTGTAGCGGGCCGCCCGGAACGTGACCTCGTAGGTCTGCCACGTCTCCGGCGCGGTCGCCGCGTTCGACGACGGCGCGAGCTTCAGGTAGATCGAGCCGCACTCGTTGTTGGCCGGGGTGGTGTCGCCCCACGAGTCGAGCACCTGCAGCTCGTACCGGTCCTGCAGGTAGATGCCGCTGTTGGCACGGGCCTGCCCGGTGACGTCCGGCGGCAGGTTCGGCAGCCAGAACTCGATGTGCAGCTTGAAGTCGCCGAACGCCTGCTTGCTGCGGATGTCGCCGCCCAGCACCTCCGCGGAGCCGCCGGACACGGGCCAGGTCGCGGCCGTGCCGTCGGTCTTCTCGAAGTTGTTCAGGTTGGTGCCGTCGAACAGCTGGATGCGGTTGGTGCCGCCGGTGCCGTACACCTCGAACTCGTAGATGCGGGCCGCGGCGTTGCCGTCGCTGGTCGGCGTGGTGACGTTGAGCCGCACGTAGCGCGCCGAGGTGGCCGCGATGTCGTGCGTGGTGGTGCTGGCCGTGTTCGCGGTCACCGTGGTGACCGTCGTCCAGGACGTGCCGTTGGCGCTGACCTGGATGTTGAAGTCACGCGTGTTCCAGGCGGTGCTCTCCCCGCCCGCACCCGCGTGCTTGACCACGAACCGGCTCAGCGACGCGCTGGCGCCCAGGTCGACCTGGAGCCACTTGGTCGCGCCCGAGGAGCACCACTTGTCGCTGTTGCCGCCGGACACCGAGCCGTTGACGGCCTTGGCCGGGCCCTCGGTGGTGCCGCAGGAGCTGTCGGCCGTGGCGGTCTTGCCCAGGGCCAGGTTGTTGGACGGTGGTGCGGTTCCGCCGTACACCTCGAATTCGTAGATGCGAGCGGCGCCGTTGCCGTTGTTGGTCGGCGTGGTGATGTTGAGCCGGACGTAGCGTGCCGACACGGCGGTGATGTTGTGCGTGGTGGTGCTTGCCGTGTTCGCGGTCGTGGTGGAGACCGTCGTCCAGGAGGTGCCGTTGGTGCTCACCTGGATGTTGAAGTCACGGGTGTTCCAGCCGACGTCCTCACCGCCCGCACCCGCGTGCTGCACCACGAACTTGTTCACGGACTGCGTCGAGCCGAGGTCGACCTGCATCCACTTGGTCGCGCCCAGCGAGCACCACTTGTCCAGGGTGCCGCCGGTGACGCTGCCGTTGACCGCCTTCGCCGGGCCCTCGGCTGTGGCGCAGGAGCTGTCCGCGGTGGCGGGCTTGCCGAGCGCCAGGTTGGTGGCGGTCTGCTGGCCGGGGATGCTGTTGAGGGTGTACCAGACCTCGGTGCTCCACAGCGACTGGCCGTTGGCCGCGGCGAACGGCTTGGGCGAGCGGATGTGCACCACCCGGCCCGGCTTGAGGCCGTTGATGACCAGGGTGACCTTCTTGCTGTCGGCGGACAGGGTCGCCGACGAGACGGTCAGGGTCTCCTCGTCGACCTTCGGGCCGCCGTACGCCGCGGTGGGCACGTAACGCCACTGCTTGACCTTGTACTTGGTGGCCAGGCTGGTGGCGGTGGCCGCCGAGATCGGCTGGGTGTACTCCATCTCGAAGCCGTTGGTCAGCGCCCGGGTGGCCAGGATGTCGAAGGCGTTGCCGCCGTTGGGCATCAGCTTCTGGAAGCCGTAGGTGAGCTTGCCCTCCTGGCCCCAGTTGCCGCCGCCGTGCAGGCCACCGAGGTAGAAGGCGCCGTCCGGGCCGATGCTGACCTCGGTGACGCCCATCTCCAGGCCCTGCGTCATGCGGTAGAGCGCGCCCTGGTACTCGCCGTTGACCTTCTCCAGGTACGCCCGCTGCAGGCCGCCGTAGGTGACGTCGCCGATGGCGAGCTGACCGGCGAACGGGCCGCTGTTCATCAGCACCGGGGTGCTCGGCGAGTTCGCGATCTCGTTCTGCGGCATCCACAGCACCGGCGGGGTGGGCGCGGCGTTGTCGAACGGGCCGGCCGGGTTCATGTAGTGGTTGAAGAAGCGGCCCTGCTTGACGTGCAGCAGCTTCGACGAGGGCAGCCAGCCGCCCTGGTTGTCGGTGACGAAGATGCCGTTCTCCGGGCCCCAGCCGATGCCGTGCGGCGTACGCAGGCCGCCCGCGATGTAGGTGACCGCGCCGGTGTTGCGGTCGACCTTGATGGTGGTGCCGCGGTTGGGCGAGCCCTGCGGGTCGGTGGTGGCGCCGCCGTAGTTGATCGACACCGAGAGGTTCAGGTAGAAGAAGCCGGCCTCGTAGAGCAGGCCGAACCCGAACTCGTGGAAGTTGCCGTCGAACGGCCAGGTCGCCACGGTGCGGTAGTTGTCGATGATTCCGTCGCCGTTGGTGTCGTTCAGCTCGGTGAGCCGCTGCTTCTCGGAGACGTACATCTTGCCGTCGACGATCTTGATGCCCATCGGCTCGCGCAGCCCGCTGGCCACCCTGGTCCTGGTGACCTGGCTCGGGCTGGTGTTGCCGGTGACGCCGTTGAGGATCCAGACCTCACCCGCGACGGTCTCCGAGCCACCCCAGGTGAGCAGGGCCAGGCGGCCGTCCGGGAACCAGTCGAACCCGGTGACCTGCGGGTTGAACCCGCTCGGGCGCAGGTTCATCAGGGTGTAGTTCGGGTGCACCCCGGTCAGCGGGAGGCCGTCGCCGGGCGAGTCGCCGCTGGCCTCGCACTCCTTCTTGCCCGGCGCGGTGACCCGCACGACGCCCGCGTCGGTGCTCAGCACGGAGTTGGGCACGTTGACGAACGTGGTCGAGCCCGGCGTCTGCCACTGCAGCGTGAGCTGGTTGTCGACGGTCGCCTCGAAGTACTCGATCTTCAGCGAGTGGTAGCCGGTGCTCAGGGTGACGGCGCCGTCCTTCGCGCTCGCCCCGTGCAGGCCGTCGTGGTCGATGACAAGGTTGTCGTCGATGAGCAGCCGGGAGCCGTCGTCACTGATCAGGCGGAAGGTGTAGCTGCCGGCGGTGCTGATGTTGACGTTGCCGAGGACGTGGACCAGGAAGTTGTCCGCCAGCCCGAAGTCGGTGGTGGTGGTCCAGTTGACGATCGGCATGAGCTTGTCGATGTTGGGCGTCTGGCCCGCCTTCAGCGTGCACAGCTTGGTCATACCGGCCGGCATGTCGAAGACGCGCAGCGTGACGCCGGGCTCCTGGGGCGGCGGGGCGGCCGCGGCGGCGGCGGGCAGCGCCACCAGGCTCGCGGCCGTGAGCAGAGTGGCGAGGGCGCCCACAAGGGGCAGGCGCGCTCGTCGGGATGGTTTGGACACGGTTCCTCCAGCGGGAGCGGGGGACGACGAGACCCGTCGTCGGCGCGGCAGCCCGCGGAGCGGCGTGCCTGGACCTGGACGGACTTCGTCGCGCTACGTCCGGTGATCAGCCCGGCACGCCGTTGCCTGGCGAGTGGAACCTTATGATTCTTCTTTTTGAATGTCTAGATGTTAATGCGAGATTGACACAACTTCTGATCGCACCAGCAAAAGTTCTGGACGGTCAGCTGGAGGCGAGGACGATCACGCGGTCGATGGCGGGGATGAGTTGCTCCTTGTCGGGGTTGAGGACGACGCCGTGGCCGTCGCCGGGTTCGGCGATGCGGTAGCCGATGGCGACCTCGCCGCGCCGGTAGGCCGCCTCGACCACGGTGGCGAAGGTGACCTGCGCGTTCGGGCGCAGGTAGTAGCTGGCGGGCCGGATGTAGATCTCGGCGCCGTCGGCGTCGAACAGGTCGGCGAACACCGACCGTAGGTGCCTGTTCTCCGAGATCTGCGTCATCAGCAGGCTGACCAGCTGCTCGCTGACCACGAAGTCGTCGGCCTTGGTCAGCTGCGCCAGGGCGCGGTCGCGCTCGTCGCGCATCTCGCTGACGATCGAGCCGGGCCCGCGCCCGGCCAGGATGTCGCGTACGTGCAGCAGCGTGACCAGCACCCGGGAGTCGGCGGTGAGCGCGTCCAGGTCGTCGTCGGCGAGCACGATGACGTTGTGGTACGCCACGATGTCGAGCGTCTCCAGCAGGCCACGGTCGCGGGTGTCGCCGGTGCGGGCGCGCAGGGTCAGGTTGCGCAGCCGGGTCGCGAGCCGGTTCACGGCCGGGCCGGCGTCGGGCCGGTCGACGACGACGTCGACCGACGAGCCCGCGGCGACGTACGCGTCGAGCTGCTCGATGATGCGGGTGGCGCGCCGGTTCCAGCCGAGGATGAGGGTGCTCTCGGGGGCGGCCGGGCCGCGTACGCCGTGCACGATCGCGGTCTCGTCGACGGGGAACTGCCGGGTCGCCAGCTTGATCATCGAGTCGTCGCGGGCGAGCAGCACGATCCGGTCGCCGGGGCTGATCACGGTGCCGGGCGGCGGGTTGAGCACGGTCTTGCCGTCGGCCAGCAGCAGCCCCAGCGGGCAGCACACCTGGTACGCGCGCAGCGCCTCGGCGAACGGCCGGCCCACCAGCGTCGGCTCGGCGGTCATGTAGATCTCGTCGCCGCCGAAGTCGAACAGGTCGTGGTAGACCACGGACAGCTTGGACTGCCGGGCGGTCTGCACCAGCAGCCGCGCGCCGATGTCGTCGCCGTCGAGCACCACCGCGTCGCCGCCGGCCAGCTCGGCCACGGCGAGGTTGCGGCTGTCGCGCACCGCCGCGACCACGTGGTGCGGGCGGCCCCGGAACGCCGGGCCCTTGTTGATGGCGAGCAGGATCTTCAGCACGAACGCGTCGGCGTCCTCGGCGGGCACGCCGTCCGGGGCCAGCACGATGATCGAGCGGGCCTCGTTGAGGTTGACCAGCTCCAGGTCGCGCAGGTCCAAGGGGCTGCCGGTGCGGAACACCAGCCGGGTGCGGCCGGTGTCGGGCAGCCGGTGCCGGACCCGGTCCTCCATGGTCACCTTGTCCTGCTCGGCGAGCACGACCACGGCGGCGCGGCGGCGGCTGGCGTTGGCCTCGGCCAGCTCGCCGAGCACCGTGTAGATCTGGTCGGACCAGCCGAGCACCACGGTGTGGTCGGTCTCCAGCACCTGCGAGCGGCCCTTGCGCAGCTGCTCCAGCCGCCGGTTGACGCCGCTGGTGAGCAGACCGATCAGCGCGCCGACGACGAAGATGCCGCCCAGCGCCAGCACGAACCACAGCAGCGTGGCCACGAACGCCTGGTCCGTCGGCGCGGAGAGGCTGAACGTGGTCACGAACGTCTCCCACAGCAGCCGCAGCGGCTCGGGATGCCTGCCCTCGGTGTCGACCAGCTCCAGCGCGGCGGTGATGACGAGGATCATGGCGACGGAGGCCACGCCCAGCCAGCCGATCAGCCCGGTCGTGCCGCGCGACAGCGTGTTGTCGAACCAGTAGCGGAACTTGGCGCGGTAGCCGACTCGACGGGCCATGGCTCGCTGTCCTTCGAACGCGGGGAGGGGGCGATCGATCCAGGTGCGGGCTCACTTTAGTGGCGGCGCGACATGCCCTGTCGCGGGGCTCCGTCATGGACGGTGACGTGCGCGCAGGGCCGCCGCGACACCGTGATCCGGGTCGTGGCGGCCCTGCGGTCCGCGACCGCCGTGCTCAGCTGACGACGGTGAACCCTGCGCGCAGCAGGTCCTCCGGGCGGGAGGAGCAGCCGACGAGCAGCTCGAACGCGCCCGCCTCGACGACCCGCACGCCCCGGGCGTCGACGATGGTGCAGTCCGCGACGGGCAGGGTCAGCTCGACGGTGCGGCTCTCCCCCGGCGCGAGGTCCACCTGGGTGTACGCCTTCAGCTCCCGGTCCGCCCAGGTCGCCGAGGTGACGGTGTCGCTGACGTAGACCTGGACCGTCTCGCGGACGGGGCGGGCGCCGGTGTTGGCCAGCCGCACCTGCGCGCGCACGGTGTCCGCGGCGGTCACCGTGGGGGTGAGCACGCGCAGGTCGGCGTACTCGACGGTGGTGTAGCTCAGGCCCTGCCCGAACGCGAACGCCGGGCTCTGGGTGAGGTCGGCGTAGCGGGTGCCGTGCTGGCCGCGCACCTGGTTGTAGTAGGTCGGCTGCTGTCCGGCGTGCCGGGCGAACGAGATCGGCAGCCGCCCGGTGGGCTCGATGAGGCCGAGCAGCAGCTCGGCCAGGGCCCGGCCGCCCTGCATGCCCGGGTTGGCGGCGTACACGATCGCGGCGGCGTTCAGCGCCGACGGCGGCAGCACCAGCGGCTTGGAGCTGACCAGCACCACGGTCATCGGGGTGCCGGTGGCGGCGAGCGCGTCCAGCAGCGCCACCTGGGCCCCGACCAGCTCCAGCGTCGCGGTGGACTTGCCCTCGCCGACCAGCTCGATCCGGTCGCCGACGACGGCGACGACGTGGTCGGCGTCGCGGGCGGCGGCCACCGCCTCGGCGATCATCGCCGCGTCCGGCGCGGACGGGATGACCACGTGCGGCCGGGGCTGGCCGTCGGGGAAGGTGTCGCCCTCGGGGTCCGGCCCGGCGGTGAGGATGTCCGCGCCCCGTGCGTGGCTGACGGTCCAGCCCGCCGGGACCTGCGCGCGCAGGCCGTCGAGCACCGTCGTGATCATCTCGCGGGGATGCCCGTCGGGCAGCCAGTCGCACTGGCCGGAGGCCCCGGCCCAGTCGCCGAGCATGGTGTGCGGGTCGTCGGCGTTCGGCCCGACCACCGCGATCCGGCGGGAGGGGGCGTCGGCGGGCGCGGCGGCGCGGCCGTCGGCCCCGGCGGTGAGCCCGCCGGACAGCGGCAGCGTGCCGTCGTTGCGCAGCAGCACCAGCGAGCGCCGGGCCACCTCCAGGTTGAGGTCGGTGTGCGGGGCGCAGGCGATGACCTCGGCCTGCCGGGCGGGGTCGGGGCGGCGCGGGTTCTCGAACAGGCCCAGCTCGAACTTGAGGGTGAGGATGCGGGCCACGGCGGCGTCCAGGTCGGACTCGTCGAGCAGGCCCTTGGCGATCGCGTCCTGCGCGCCCTGGAAGAAGTCGGGCGTGGTCATCACCATGTCGTTGCCGGCCTTCACGGCCGCGGCCGACGCCTGCGCGTAGTCGGCGTAGATGTGCTGCTCCCACACCATGCGCCCGACGTTGTCCCAGTCGGTGACCAGGGTGCCCCGGTATTCCCATTCGCCGCGCAGCACGTCGTTGAGCAGCCAGTCGTTGACCGTGATCGGCACGCCGTCCATCGACTGGTAGCCGAGCATGAAGACGCGGCACCCCTCCCGGGCGACCCGCTCGAACGGCGGCAGGAACCAGGAGCGCAGCTTGCGCCGGGAGATGTCCGCCTCGCTGGCGTCGCGGCCGCCCTGCGTCTCGGAGTAGCCGGCGAAGTGCTTGGCGCAGGCCAGGATCGCGGTCGGGTCGTCCAGCCCGTCGCCCTGGTAACCGCGGACCATGGCCGAGGCGAACTCGCCGATGAGGAACGGGTCCTCGCCGAACGTCTCGCTGATCCGGCCCCAGCGCAGGTCCCGGCCGATGCACAGCACCGGGGAGAAGGTCCAGTGGATGCCGGTGGCGGCGACCTCGACGGCGGTCGCGCGGGCGGCCCGCTCGATCAGCGCCGGGTCCCAGGTCGCGGCCATGCCGAGCTGGGTCGGGAAGATGGTGGCGCCGACCCAGAACGAGTGGCCGTGGATGCAGTCCTCGGCGACCAGCAGCGGGATGCGCAGCCGGCTCCGCTCGGTCAGCGCGGCCGCCTCCAGCACCCGCTCCGGGGAGGTGTGCAGGATCGAGCCGACGTGCATGTCCTCGACCAGGGCGCGTACGCCGTCGCGGGCGTCGAGCTGGAGCATCTGCCCGACCTTCTCCGGCAGCGTCATCCGTCCGATGAGGTCGGCGACCCGTTGCTCGGTGGGCAGCGCGGGGTCGAGGTACGGCAGGCGGGAGTTCACGGCAGCTGTCCTTTCGGCGGACGCGGCGGCATCCTGGGGGCTAGAGTGCACGCACGCGCTCCGGGCGGCGTCGATCGGAGAGCGCTCTCCGATGGTACATAACTCCCGTCGCGCCCCCTACCCGCCCGGCGCATCGCCGTCCACCGATCGGGCTACTCCCGGGAGTCCGAGGGGGCGGCGGCGTGGAGGGCGGCGAGGGCGCCGTCAAGGGCGGCGGCCAGGGGCTCGTTGGCACGGGTGGCCTGGTTGAGCAGGAGGCCGCCCTGCACGGAGGCGAACACGGCCAGCGCGAGGCGGTCGGGGTCGGCGTCCGGGCGCAGCAGCCCGCGCTCACTCATCCGGCGCAGGCCCGCGCTCAGATAGGCCCGCCAGCGGTCCAGGTGGGCGGCGACTTCCGCGGCGGCCGCGGCGTCGGTGCCGGTCAGCTCGCTGACCAGTGTGCCGATCGGGCAGCCCCAGTGCGGCTGGGCGGCGTAGTGCGCGACCAGCGCGGTCCGCCAGCCCTCCCAGGACTCCCATGTGTCGAGGCTGTCCAGGTATGGCCGCTGCGCCTGGAGGACACGCTCGGTCTGCAGGGCGGCGATGGCGAGCACCAGCTCGCGCTTGCCGCCGGGGAAGTAGTGAAAGAGCTGGCTCTTGCTGGTCAGCGTGCCCGCACGGACGTCGTCGAGGCTGGTGCCGCCGACCCCGCGCGCCAGCACCAGATCGGCCGCGGCCGCGACGATGCGCGTGCGGGTGGCGACGCCTTTGCTGGTCAGCCGCGCGGCCGGGGAAGCAGTGGTCACGGCGGCCAGCCTACCGGAACTGGACCGGCCGGTCCATTCTCTGTGCTACGGTCTGGACTGAGCGGTCCAATCTTGGCCGCGACATCGAGGAAGGTTCGCACCGTGGGCACTCGCCTGGCCGGAAAGACGGCCCTCATAACCGGTTCCACCAGCAACATCGGCCGCGCGACGGCGCTGGCCTTCGCCGCCGAGGGCGCGCACGTCGCCGTCTCCGGCCGGGACAAGCAGCGCGGCGGCGAGGTCGTCGCGCAGATCCGCGCGGCGGGCGGGCGGGCCGACTTCGTCGCCGCCTCGCTCGACGGCTCCCCCGCCACCTCGCGGGCGCTGGCCGACGAGGCGGCGCGCGTGCTCGGCGGGCACATCGACGTGCTCGTCAACAACGCGGGCATCTACCCGCCGTCGACGACGCCGACCGTCACCAGCGAGATGTTCGACGAGGTGTACGGCGTCAACGTCAAGGCGCCGTTCTTCCTGACCGCCGCGATCGCGCCGCGGATGGCCGAGCGCGGCTCCGGCGTGATCGTGAACCTCGGCTCCTGGATCGCCCGGCTCGGCGTCCCGGTCAGCGCCCTCTACAGCTCCACCAAGGGCGCGATGGAGACGCTGACCCGGGCCTGGGCCGCCGAGTTCGGGCCGCAGGGGGTACGCGTCAACGCCGTCTCCCCCGGCGTGGTCCGCCCGGAGTCCGCCGACGACATGGCCGAGGCGATGATGCGCGGCACTCCGGCCGGAGCCAGCGGCCGGCCGGAGTCGATCGCGTACGCGGCCGTCTACCTCGCGTCCGACGAGGCCGCGTTCGTGCACGGCACGGTGCTCGACGTGGACGGCGGCCGGACCGGCGTGGCCGTGGTCGCCGCCTGAGCGGGCGACGTCAGGCGCGGCCGGGCGGGTCGCCCAGGCGGCGGCGCAGGATCTCGATCATCGCGTTGGCCGCGGCCAGCTGGTACTCCAAACCGACGATGCGCACCGCCGCGTCCAGCCGCATGCCGTCGTCGACCAGGCCGCGCGCGCGGTCGGCCCGCTGCAGGTCGTCCTGGCTGTAGCGGCGGTGCCCGCCGCCGGACCGGTGCGACTCGAACAGCCCCGCGGTCTCCACGGCGCGCAGGAAGGCCGGGGTCACCCCGATGGCCTGCGCCGCGGTGCCCATGGAGTAGCCAGGGAAGTCCGCGTCGCCCAGCACCGGCGTGTGGCCCGTGCCCTGCGTGGGTTCCTTCATCGCCCGATCCGTTCCTACGGGACCGGCGCCGGTCGGCGGGTGCTCCGCCGCCCGGCGCCGGTCGTGTCCCGCGCGGTCAGCGCGCGGCACCGGCGGTGGCCGGCACGCGGTCGTCGCTCGCCTGACCGCTGATCATCTTGTGCCCCTCGTGCGACTCCAGCGCGGCGTCGCGCCCGCGGGTGACCTCGATCCGGCGCGGCTTGGCGCGCTCGGCGACCGGGATGGTCAGCGTCAGCACGCCGTCGCGGTAGTCGGCGGTGATCGCCTCGACGTCCAGGCCGTCGCCCAGCACGAGCTGTCGGCTGTAGCGCCCGGCGGGCCGCTCCGAGACCAGGTAGGACGCGTCCTCGGGGTCGTTGCGGCGCCGCTCGCCGCGCACGGTCAGGGTGCCGTTCTCGGCCGCGACGTCGAGGCTCTCGACGTCGATGCCCGGCATGTCGAACCGGACCACGAACGTGTCGCCCGTGCGCAGGCAGTCCATCGGCATCGGCGACGGAGTGCGCGCCGTGCCGAACACCTCGCCGGCGAGCCGGTCGAAGTCGCGGAACGGGTCGAAACGCATCATGATCAACACACCTCCCAGGTGATTGCCTCGAGCAAGACATCTCGCTTGCCCGACACAAATTCTATAACCACCACGACAGATTTCAACCATGGGCCGCGCTATTTTTTCTGCCGTCACGAGCCGGGGCTGACCAGGCCGCTCTCGTACGCGAAGATGACCGCCTGCACCCGGTCGCGCAGCTGCAGCTTGGCCAGGATGCGGGCCACGTGCGTCTTCACCGTGGCCTCACCGAGCTGCAGCTCGGCCGCCAGCTCGGCGTTGGACAGGCCGCGCGCCAGCAGCACCAGCACCTCCCGCTCGCGGGCGGTCAGCGTGGGCAGCGCGCCGTGGTCCTCGATCACGCCCCGTCCCGACGTGAAGCGGTCCACCAGCCGCCGGGTGATCGACGGCGCGAGCAGCGCGTCCCCGTCCCGGACCAGCCGCACCGCGTGCACCAGGTGGTCCGGTGTCACGTCCTTGAGCAGGAAGCCGCTGGCCCCGGCGCGCAGCGCCGCGTAGACGTACTCGTCGAGGTCGAACGTGGTCAGGATGATCACACGGGTGGGGTCTCCGGCCGTGGTGGTCGCGCCGGAGGCGAGCAGCCGCCGGGTCGCCTCCAGGCCGTCCATGCCCGGCATGCGGATGTCCATCAGCACCACGTCCGGACGCAGCCGCCGCACCGCCGCGAGCGCGGCCTCGCCGTCGCCCGCCTCCCCCACCACGTCGATCCCGGCCGCGGCCAGGATCATGGTGAACCCGCTGCGGACCAGCGCCTGGTCGTCCGCGACGACGACGCGCAGCGGCTCACTCATGCCTTCCCCCGCTTCGCTCGGCTCCAGCACGAGTGCCATCGGCACCCGACCCGCCCACCACGCTCGCTAATGCCCTCAGCCTCCCTCGCGCGGCGCTCACGACGCGGCCGGGATGCGCGCGGTGAGCAGGAAGCCGCCGTCGGGGGCGGCTCCCGCGTGGAGCGTGCCGTCGTGCAGGCGCAGGCGTTCGCGCAGGCCGAGCAGCCCGCGTCCGGCGCCCGGCCCGCCCGGCTCACCCGCGGCGGCCTCGTTGCTGACCTCGACCAGCAGGTCGGCGCCGTCGCGGCGGATGTGCACCGCGGTCGCGGCCCCCGGCGCGTGGCGCAGCGCGTTGGTCAGCCCCTCCTGCACCACCCGGTACGCCGTCAGGTCGACGCCCTCGGGCACGTCGGCGCCGTCGTGGCGCAGCGTCACCGGCTGGCCCGCGGCGCGTACCGCGTCGACCAGGGTGTCCAGCTCGCGCAGGCCCGGCTGCGGGTGCAGCCGGTCGTCGGCGGGGGCCATCAGCCCGAGCAGGTGGCGCAGCTCGGCCATGGCGGCCCGGCCGCTGTCCTCGATCGCGCTCAGCGCCCCAGCGGCCAGGTCCGGGCGCTGGTCGATGACCTTCCCAGCGGCGCCGGCCTGCACCACCATGACGCTGACGTGGTGGCTGACCACGTCGTGCAGCTCGCGGGCGATCCGGGCCCGCTCCTCGGCCATCGCCGCCCGGGCGGTCGCCGCCTGCTCCTGCTCCAGCGCGGCGGCCCGGCGGGCGGCGGCGTCGGCCCGCTCCCGGGCGCTGCGCAGCGCGGCGGCGAACAGCCCGGCGGGCAGCAGCACCGCGAACGGGCTGGCCCAGCCCGGCATCTGCGGGATCGACTGGGAGAACAGCGAGGCCGAGATCACCGCCGCGACCGCCAGCAGCACCCCGGCCCGGCGCACGCTGCGCCCGTACGCCACGGCCGAGTACGCGCAGATCAGCACCGCGAGGAAGCCGGGCCACAGCAGGCCGTCCTGGAGCACGAACACCCCGCCGACGGCGACGGCGAACGCGCGCATCGGCCACCGCCGCCGCACCGCCACCGCCGCCCCCGCGATCAGGTTGACCAGCAGCATGCCGTCGTCGAGCCCGCCGCCGTCGGCTCGCTCGGGCAGCAGCGGCGGCCCGATCGGCGCCCGCGGCTCCTCACCCACGCGGGGCCGGTCGGGCACGGGCGGGATGTCGGGAATCGCCGGCCGCTCCTCCATCCGGGACACGCCGGGGATGTCCAGCCGCACGGGCGCCGGGGCGTCACCGCCCTCGCCGCTGACCGTGACCGCCCACCCGAACCCGGCCAGCACGAGCGCCACCGCGAGGGCGAGATCGGCGGCGGGCACTCCGAGGCGGGCGGCCAGGCGGCGCAGGACGGTCGGCACGCCGACCATTGTGCCCAGCTCACCCGGCCGCGGCGTCCACCGTGATGACTACCCGCCTCATCATCGTGGCGGACGGCACCCCGCCAGGTTCGCTCCCGCGCCGGACGCGCCCGCGTACCCCCGCTTCCTACGGTCGCCAGGACCGGTATCCGACCTGGAGGGGGCACCCGACCATGACCGAACTGATCCGCCTGCGCGACGTGGCGAAGGCGTACGAGGCCGCCGGGCCGCCCGCCCTGGCCGGCGTCGACCTGACCGTGCACGCCGGGGAGGCCGTCGCCGTCATGGGCCCGTCCGGCAGCGGCAAGTCGACCCTGCTCAACGTCATCGCCGGGCTGGACCGGCCGACCGGCGGCACCGTCGAGGTGGCCGGCGTACGCGTCGACAAGCTGACCGAGACCGCGCTGGCCCGCTTCCGCAGCGCCCACATCGGCATCATCTTCCAGTTCTTCCACCTGCTCGACGAGATGACCGTGCGCGACAACGTGCTGCTGCCCGCCCGCCTGGCCGGCATGCGCACCGCCCAGGCCCGCGGCCGCGCCGACGAGCTGCTCGACCGGCTCGGCATCGCGGCCAAGTCCGACGAGTACCCGGCCCGCCTGTCCGGCGGCCAGCGCCAGCGGGTGGCCATCGCCCGTGCCCTGATGAACCGCCCCCAGCTGCTGCTCGCCGACGAACCCACCGGCGCCGTCGACCAGGAGGCCGCCGCCGGGGTGCGCGACCTGCTGCACGAGCTGTCCGAGGGCGGCCTCACGCTGCTGCTCGTGACGCACGACCCGCAGCTGGCCACCGCCGCCGGGCGGCGGCTGATCACCATGCGCGACGGCCGCGCCACCGAGGCGGTGCCCGCATGAGCGAGCGCAGCGAGCGAATCATGCGGACCAGCACTCGTGCCGCCGACGAGCGCAGCGAGGAGAAGGCATGAGCGCCCTGACCGGTGTCTCCCCCGCCGCTGAGCGGGACGAGCGCACCCGCCCGCCGGAGCCCCGGCGCGGCCGGGGCACGGGCGCCGTGCTGGCGGCCGCCCGCGCCGCGGTCGCCCGGCGGCGGCTCCAGACCGTGATCGTCGGGATCGTCGTGCTGCTCTCGGCCGCCACGTCCGTGCTGGGCGTCGGGCTGCTCGTCGCCTCGCACGGGCCGTTCGACGACGCGTTCGCCGAAGCGCGGGGCGCCCACGCCGCCGCCACCATCAGCGCCGACGTGCCCGCGAGCCGGCTCGCCGCGACCGCCACGGCCACCGGCGTCGCGGCGGTCGCGGGCCCGTTCGACGTGGTCACCGCACCGATCTCGGGCATGTTCGGGCCGCCCGGCCTGGAGTTCGTCATCGTGGGACGCGGCGAGCAGCACGGCCCCGTGGACCGGCTCACCCTCACCGACGGTGCCTGGCTCACCGGGCCCGGGCAGATCGTGGTGACCCGGCGAGTCGCCGGGCCGCGTACCAAGGTCGGCAGCACGCTCACCATCAACGGGGTGTCGCTGCGGGTCGTCGGCGTCGCCGCGTCGGTCACCGGCACCGCGGACGGGTGGGTCCACCCCACCCAGAGCGACGTGCTCACCGGCGAGAACACCGCCCGGCAGATGCTCTACCGCTTCACCGACCCCGGCGCCGACGACGCGGCGCTGCGCGCCGCCCTCGCCACCGCCACCAGCGGCCTCCCGCAGGGCGCGGTCACCGGCGCGACCACGTACGTGACCATCCGGCAGGCGCTCAACCGGTCCATCTCGGCGATCGCGCCGTTCGTGGTGGCGTTCGCGATCCTCGGCATCGTGCTGTCCGTGCTGATCACGGTCAACGTCGTCAACGGCGCGGTCGTCTCCGGCTTCCGCACCATCGGCATCCTCAAGACCCTCGGCTTCACCCCCGAGCAGGTCGTCGCCGTGTACGTCGTGCAGGTGCTGGTGCCCGCGCTGGCCGGTGCGGCCGTCGGCGTCGGGCTCGGCGCGGTGCTGGCCGTGCCGATGCTCGCGCAGACCGACGACGCGTACGGCATACCCGGCGACGGCGCGGGCGTGCCGCTCTGGGTCGTCGGGCTGGTGCTGGCCGCCGCGCCGCTGCTGGTCGCGCTCGCCGCGCTCGGGCCGGCGCTGCGGGCCGGGCGGCTTGCCGCCAACCAGGCGATCAGCGTCGGCCGCGCGCCGCGTACCGGCCGGGGCTTCCGGGCCCGCCGCGCGCTGACCGCGTCGGCGCTGCCCCGCCCGGTCGCGCTGGGCCTCGGCATGCCGCTGGCCCGGCCGTCACGGGCCCTGGCGACCGTGGTCGCGCTGCTGCTCGGCGCGATCACCCTGGTCTTCTCCAGCGGCCTGTCCGCGTCGATGATCGAGGTCAACACCGCGTTCAGCCGCATCGACGCCGTCGTGGTCGAGGTGAACGTCATGGTGCCCGGCGCGTTCGGACCGGCACCCCCGCCGGAGGGCGGCGCGCCGCAGGCCCCGGGCGGCCCGCGCGCCCCGATCGACCCGCCCGACCCCGCGGACGTCGCCGCGACCGTGGCCGCCATGCCGGGCACCGCGCACTCGGTGCTGCGCGAGGACGCCGAGGTCCGCGTCGCGGGCATCGCCGAGGAGGTCCTCCTCATCGGATACGCCGGGGACGCGAGCTGGGCCGGGCACCGCCTCGCCGCCGGGCGCTGGTACGCGGGCACGGGCGAGGTCGTGCTCTCGTCGTACACCCTGCGGCAGACCGGCCTCGCGCTCGGCGACCGGCTCACCCTGCCCGGCGGGCGCGCGGTCGCCATCGTCGGGGAGGTCATCAACGGCAGCGACAACTACACGGTCATCGGCGACGCGTCGCTGGTGGAGCAGGCGTTCTCGGCGCGGGTCGAGGTGGGGCTCGCGGCGGGCGCCGACTCCGCCGCGTACACGCAGGCGCTGCAGGCGAAGTACCCGGAGGAGACGTCCGGCGTGTACGTCGAGGACCGGGCCGTCAGCGAGGACAGCGAGACGTTCCTGATCATCCAGGCGCTGATCGTGATGCTCACCGTGCTGCTCAGCGTCATCGCGGCGCTGGGGGTGCTGAACACGGTGGTGCTGACCACCCGCGAGCGGATCCACGAGATCGGCGTGCTGAAGGCGCTGGGCATGACGCCGCGGCAGACCCGGATCATGGTGGTCACCTCGATGGTGGGGCTGGGGCTGCTCGCCGGGGTGATCGCCGTGCCGCTGGGGGTGGCGCTGCACCACGCGGTCATCCCGGTGATGGGTGAGGGCGCGTCCACCGCCCTGCCGCAGTCCGCCATGGAGGTGTACGGCATCGGCGAGCTGATCCTGCTCGGCGGCGCGGGCATCGTGCTCGCGGTGCTCGGCGCGCTACTCCCGGCGGGCTGGGCGGCCCGCACCCGCGTCGCCACGGCCCTGCGCGCAGAGTAGCCGCCGCCTGCCTCCGCCTTGACCGAAGCTCCCGCCATGCCGCCGGAGCTTCGGTCAAGGCGGCCGAACACGGCCACCAACCCTGACCCGCCTTGGAAGATCGCTGTTTCGTGTCACTATGTGCAGCCATACCACAGGTTTTGACACCAACGCCGTTGACTTAAGGATTTGATCGCCGCGTCAAGGCCGTCTCGGCTGGCGATATGGAACGGGACTCCTCAATATCAGTTCGACCAAGAATTGACCCGAGGAGTCCCGTTGCAGCAGCAGTCTGCCATCACGCGCACGATCACGGTAGCGGCCGGGGCGTTCGCGCCGGGCCATCTGGGCGAGCTGACCCAGGTTCTCGACTTCGACCTGGTCGATGCCGTGGCAGCCGAGACCGGCACCACGCAGCGGCGGGTCAGGCTGTTGCCGACCCGGGTGCTGATCTTCTTCGTGCTGGCGCTGGCGCTGTTCGAGCCGTGCGCCTACCGGCAGGTGTGGGCGAAACTGGTCGCCGGTCTGCGCGGGCTCGCGGTGGCCTGCCCGAGCGCGTCGGCGCTGACCCGCGCCCGCCGCCGCGTCGGCCCCAAACCGCTGCGCGCGCTGTTCGAGGCGGTCTGCGGCCCGGTGGCCTGGCCCACGACGGGGCCGGCGTTCTGGCGCGGGTTTCGCACCGTCGCCGTGGACGCCACCACCCTGCACGTGCCCGACCGGCCCGGCACCAGGACGCGCTACCCCAAACGCCAGGGTCCGGCGATGACGTTCAGCTACCCGTACCTGCGGCTGGTCGTGCTGGTCGAGTGCGGCACCCGCGCCCTGCTCGGGGCGGCGTTCGGGCCCGAAAGCGCCGGTGAGCATGTCTACGCCCGCCGGCTGCTGGACAAACTCGACGCCGGGATGCTGCTGCTGGCCGACGCCTACTACGACAGCTGGAAGCTACTGGCCGACATCGCGGCCACCCGCGTGCAGTATCTGTGCCGCTCCGGTGCCGGCCGCGTCCCGCTGATCCTGACCCGGCTATCCGACGGCTCCTACCTGTCCGTTCTCGGCCACGGCCGGCTGAAGGTCCGCGTCATCGAGACCTGGGTCGAGATCACCCACGCCGACGGCGTCGTGCGCACGGAGCAGTGGCGGCTGATCACCAGCCTGCTCGACCACACCCGCTACCCCGCGGCCGACCTCGTGCAGCTCTACCACCAGCGCTGGCAGGTCGAGACGACCTACCTGTCGATCAAGTCCACGATCCTGGACGAGCGGGTCCTGCGCTCCCACCACCCCGCCGACATCGACCAGGAACTCTGGGCCCTGCTGACCGTCTACCAGACGATCATCCGGATCACCGTCGACGCGGTCGACGCCCTGCCAGACGTCGACTACCACCGGGCCAGCTTCACCGTCGCCCTCGAAACCGCACGCGACCAGGTCGTCACCGCCGAAGCCGTCATACCACCACCCGGCCACGCCGTACTGGTCGGCGCCATCGGACAGGCCGTGCAGGACAACCTGCTACCCGCCCGACGACGCCAACGCGCCAAAGCCCGCAGCCGCAAGAACCCGACCAGCAAATACGGCCCCAACGCCGGCAAACACCCGCAGCAGACCCAGACCTACACCTTCCACGCCACCGTCACCATCTTCGAAGAAGGCTTGACAGCCCGCTCAAATCCTTAAGTCAACGGCGTTGGTTTTGACACGAGATCGCGATCTTCAGGCGTCGGGCGGCGGCACGTCGCCGGACCGGCGCGGATGCGGGCGGCAGGGGCGCTCTCCGAGGCTGCTCCGAGGTGATTCTCGTTGAACGTTCAGCGAACGGCTCTGGTCTCGGTTCGGTAACACCCCTAGGCTCAGGTGATGCCGGGTCGCTTCAGGGTCGTGCCGACCGAGCCCGCCGCGCCGCCAGCCCCGCAGGTGGTGGTGGCCGAGGGCGGTCCACCGGGTCCGCGTGCGCGTACCCCCCATCGGGTCCTGATCGCGGCGCTGGCCGCGGCGGTGCTGGCGCTGACCGCGGTGGTCGCCTTCCAGTGGGGCTCCTCCTCGTCTCCGGAAACGACCGTCGCGGTGCCGGCTCCGTCGCCGTCGCCGGACGCGCCGCTGACCGTCGGCGAGATCTACCAGACCCTCGCCCCGTCGGTGGTGTTCATCAAGGCGGCGGGCAAGGCGGGCACCGCGACCGGCACCGGCGTGGTCGCCAACGCGGACGGGTCGGTGCTGACCGCGCTGCACGTGGTCCGCGGCGCGACCGCCATCGAGCTGGCCTTCGCGGACGGCACCACCGCGAAGGCCGCCATCGCCGCGCAGGACCCGGCGCACGACATCGCCGTGCTGACCCCGGCACAGCTGCCGTCGGTGCTGGTGCCTGCGGTGATGGGCGGCGGCCCGGCGATCGGCGACGCGGTGGTCGCCATCGGCAACCCGCTGGGCCTGGTCCAGTCGACGACCTCGGGCGTCGTCTCCGGCCTGGACCGCTCGATCGTCGCCAAGGAGGCGGGCGAGCTGGACGGGCTGATCCAGTTCGACGCCGCCGTCAACCCGGGCAGCTCGGGCGGGCCGCTGGTCAACGATCGGGGGCAGACCGTCGGCATCGTGGTCGCGCTGGCCAACCCGACCGAGGCGGGCACCTTCATCGGTGTCGGCTTCGCCGTGCCGATCGGCACGGCGCTGGGCGCCGACGGCCCCCGCCCGCAGCTGTGATCCCCCATCCGCGTAACCACTGAGGACGGACAGATGAGCAACCCCGCCACCCCCGGCCCCGGCACCGTCGAGCAGGTGCTGTACGAGGTCAAGAAGGTCATCGTCGGCCAGGACGCGCTGCTGGAGCGGCTGATGGTGGCGCTGCTGGCGCGCGGCCACATCCTCGTCGAGGGCGTGCCGGGCCTGGCCAAGACCCTGGCCGTGCGGTCGCTGGCCGAGGCGGTGGGCGGGCAGTTCCACCGGGTGCAGTTCACCCCGGACCTGGTCCCCGCCGACATCGTGGGCACGCGGATGTATCACCAGCACAGCGGCGAGTTCCAGGTGTCGCTCGGGCCGGTGTTCACGAACCTGCTGCTGGCCGACGAGATCAACCGGGCGCCCGCGAAGGTGCAGTCGGCGCTGCTGGAGGTGATGCAGGAGCACCAGGTGACGATCGGGCGGGAGACGTACAAGGTGCCGGAGCCGTTCCTGGTGCTGGCCACCCAGAACCCGATCGAGAACGAGGGCACGTACGCGCTGCCCGAGGCGCAGGTGGACCGGTTCATGATGAAGGTCCTGGTCGGCTACCCGAGCCCGACCGAGGAGTTCGTGATCGTGGAGCGGGCGGTGCAGGCGACCGCCGCGATCCAGCGCGTCATCGACCCGGAGCAGCTCATCGCGCTACAGGCGCTGGCCGACCGGGTGTACGTGGACCCGTCGCTGATCGAGTACGCGGTGCGCCTGACCAACGCCACCCGCGAACCGGCCCTGGTCGGCCTGGGTGACCTGGCCCGCTACGTGACGTACGGGGCCAGCCCGCGCGCGTCGATCAACCTGGTGCTGGCCGGGCGGGCCCTGGCGTTCCTGCGCGGGCGCGACTACGCGCTGCCGCAGGACCTGATCGACCTGGCGCCGGACATCCTGCGCCACCGGCTGGTGCTGTCGTACGAGGCGCTGGCCGACGAGGTGAGCGCCGACGCGATCCTGGACCGGGTGCTGGCGTCGCTGCCCGTGCCCGAGCTCGCGCTGCAGGGCCGCTGAACATGACGGCGGCCTCCGACCGGCTGCTGCGGCGCCTGGAGTGGCAGGTGCTGCGCCGTCTCGACGGGCGCCTGCAGGGCGGGCACCGCACCGTGTGGCGCGGGGTCGGCATCGACTTCGCGGACCTGCGGGCGTACACGCCCGAGGACGACGTACGGCACATCGACTGGAACGTCACGGCGCGCATGGACGAACCGTTCGTGCGGCAGTACACCGAGGACCGCGAGCTGACCGCGTGGCTGGTGCTGGACCGCTCGGCGTCGATGCGGGTCGGCGGCGGCGACGCGCCGGGCAAGGAGTCGGTGCTGACGGAGCTGGCGATCTGCCTGGCCCGGCTGCTGTCGCAGCATGGCAACCGGGTGGGCGCGATCCTGTACGACAACCGGCACCAGCGGGTCATCCCGCCCCGGGCCGGGCGCAACCAGATCCTGCGGCTGGCCCACGAGCTGGACCGGCCGGTCCCCGCCGACGCGCACGGCGCCACGACCGACCTGGCGGCGATGCTGCGGCTGGCGGCGACCACGTCCCGGCGGCGGTCGCTGTTCCTGGTGCTGTCGGACTTCATCGGCGAGCCGGGCTGGGAGCGGGCGCTGACACTGCTGGCGCACCGGCACGAGGTGGTCGCGGTGCGCATCGTCGACCCGGCCGAGCTGCGGCTGCCCGACCTGGGCCTGGTCGTCATCGAGGACGCGGAGACGGGTGAGCAGCTGCTCGTCGACACCGGGGATCCGCTGCTGCGCAGGCGCTTCCGGGCGCAGGCGCGGGAGCGGGAGGCGGCGCTGGACGGCGCGGTGACCCGGGCGGGCGCGGTGGCGCACCGGGTCACCACCGACACCGACCTGGTCGACGCCCTGGTGGGCATGGTGCACCGGTCCCGGCGGAGGCCCCGATGACGGTGCTGTATCCACCCCTGCTGGTCTTCGGCCTGCTGCTCAGCGCGGGCCTGATCGCCGGGTACGTGCTGCTGCGCCGCTCGCGCGCGAACGCGCCCCGGGCGACGGCGACGGGCCGGTCGGGGCTGCGCCGGCACCTGCCGTACGCGCTGATGCTGGCGGCGCTGCCGCTGCTGCTGGCGGGGCTGTCCCGGCCGCAGGCGGAGCTGCCGGTGCCCCGGGTGTCCGGCACGGTGGTGCTGGTCTTCGACGTCTCCAACAGCATGGCCGCCGAGGACGTGGCGCCCAACCGGCTGGCCGCCGCGCAGACCGCCGCCAACGCGTTCGTGGAGGCCCAGCCCGACACCGTCGACATCGGTGTGGTGATGTTCGGGCAGGGCGGACTGCTCACCCAGGCCCCGACCGACGACCGGCGCTCGGTGCAGGCGGCGATCTCCCGGCTGACGCCCAGCGGCGGCACATCGCTACGGCAGGCGATCCTGACCGCGCTGGGCGCGATCGTCGGCGAGCCGGTGGACCTGCCCGCCGAGGACGCGACCGAGCTGCCCGACCTGGGCTACTGGGGTTCGGCCACGATCGTGGTGTTCTCCGACGGCCAGGACGACGCGCCCGCCGACGCCGAGGCGGCGGCGATGCTCGCGGCCGGGGCCGGGGTGCGCATCGAGACGGTGGGCGTCGGCACGGTCGAGGGCACCACGGTCGAGGTCGACGGCTACCAGGTCGCCACCGCACTGGACGAGCAGCTGCTGACCGCCCTGGCCGCGGCGACCGGCGGCGAGTACCACCCGGCGCGCGACGCCGCGGCCCTGCACGACATCGGCGACGCGATCGACCTGCGCATCACCACCCAGCCCGAGCTGGTCGAGCTGACCGGCCCGCTGGCCGGGATCGCGCTCCTCCTGCTGACCCTCGGCGGACTGCTGATGATCCGCTGGTACGGAAGGATCGTCTGATGTCGCTCACCTGGCCGTGGGCGCTGGCCGCCCTGGTGGCGGCCCCCCTGCTGCTGGTCCTGCGCTGGTGGATGCTGAAGCGGCGACGCAAGCTCGCGGTACGGGTGTCGAGCCTGGCCCTGATCCGCGCCGCGCTGCCCGGCCCGAGGCGCTGGCAGCGACACCTGCCGGTGGCCCTGTTCGTGCTCGCGCTGCTGGCGCTGGGCACGGCCGTGGCCCGCCCGCAGGCGTCGCTGCGGGTGCCGACCAGCAGCAGCTCGATCGTGCTGGCGCTGGACGTGTCGCAGTCGATGTGCTCGACCGACGTGCCGCCGAACCGGCTGACCGCCGCGCAGGAGGCGGCCCGCGAGTTCGTCCGCTCGCAGGACGGCGGCACGAAGATCGGGCTGGTCGCCTTCTCCGGCATCTCGGGCCTGCTGGTGGCCCCGACCACGGACCGGGAGGCGCTGCTGGCCGCGATCGACGGGCTGACCACGGCTCGCGGCACCGCGATCGGGCAGGCGATCCTGACCGCGATCGACGCGGTCGCGGAGATCAATCCCGAGGTGGTGCCGATCGGCGTCGACCTGGGCGAGACGACCCGGCCGGAGGGCGACGGGTTCGTGCCGGACACCATCGTGGTGCTCACCGACGGCGCGAACACCCAGGGCGTGGACCCGGTGACCGCGGCCGAGCAGGCGGCGGGGCGCGGGCTGCGGGTGTACACCATCGGGTTCGGCACGACCGAGCCCGCGCCGATGGTGTGCAGCCCCGACCAGATCGGCAGCGGCGGCATGGGCACCCGGCCGGAGTGGCAGGGCCGCTTCGGCGGCGGGCGGCGCGCGCAGCTGATCGACGAGGACACGCTGGCCGCGGTGGCCGAGCTGACCGGCGGGGAGTATTTCCGCGCCGAGGACGCCGACCAGCTCAACGAGGTGCTGACCGACCTGCCGAGCACGATCGTCACGCAGGAGCGCGACGTCGAGGTGACCGTCTGGTTCGTGCTGGCGGGGGCGCTGCTGCTGGTCGGCGCGGTCGGCTTGTCGCTGCGCTGGAACCGTTCCTGAGCCGGACCGTCCAGGTGCGACGGTCTGGCGCGGGCGGCCCGTGATCGGCGAGGATGGGGCCCGTGTGGGACCTGACGATCAATCTGTTGGCGAGCGCCATCGCCGCCGCGGCGGTGTGGCTGACCCAGTACGCCCTGCGCCGGCGGCGGCTGCACCGGATGCGCACGTTCTTCGGGCTGGCCGCGGAGGCGCCGTGCGTGTTCTTCGTGTCCCGCCACGCGGCCTCGCCGCACCCGAACAGCGTGCACCGGGTCGACATGGGTGCGCTGCTGGAGCTGGCGGTGATCGCGCGGGACTGCGGCAGCCGCCCGCAGATCGCCTCGTTCGAGGACCGGCCGCTCGGGCTCGGTGAGCTGACCGAGTTCTGCGTGGGCGGGCCGACGTTCAACCCGCGCACCGAGAGCCACCTGCGCCGGATGCTGCCCGGCGTGGGCGTGAGCGGCACGAGCCCGAACCCGCTGACGTTCACCATCGGCGGGCAGGTGTACGAGTGCAAGCCGGGGCGGGTCGAGTACGTGCTGCTGGCGCGGGTGTTCGGGCCCAACGGCGGGCGGCCGGTGTTCCTGCTGTGCGGGCAGACCGCCCTGTCGAACCAGGCCGGGGCACGGCACCTGCGGGCGGAGTACGCGCGGCTGGCGAAGACCTACGGCGACCGCCCGTTCAGCCTGATGCTGCGGGTGGTGGACACCGACGCGTACGGCCCCGCCGTCGTCGACCAGATCACCGACGTCACCGCCGAGGCGACCAGCCCGCTGCCGCAGCCGCAGGAGCCCGCCGCCGCTTGATCATCCGACTTGCCTGGCACATGGGCGCATCCGCGTTCATGATTCGCCCACCTGCCAGGCAAGTCGGACGATCAAGCCCGGCCCGGGCCACGACTTCGGGTGGTGGGCCGGGCGGTGCACAGCCGCAGCGCGGCCACCGGGGTAACGCGCCTCGACGCCACGCGCCGGGCTCCCACCAGGTCGTGGCGGGAGCCCGGCTCATGCCGGGTCAGGGCTGCTGGACCAGGCGGAACGACTGGGCGCCGGTGCCGTTGCAGGTGTACTGCACGAGCTGGACGCTGTCGGCGGTGGACGCGGCCGGCACGTCCAGGCACTTGCCGCTGTTGCGGTTGACCAGGTGATACCAGCCACCGCCCTCGGCGACGGGAAGCCACTGCTGGTTGTTGCCGCCGCCGTAGGTCCACAGCTGGATCGGCGCGTTGTCGGCGGTGGACACGTTGGTCACGTCCAGCGACCGGGCCGCGTTGAGCCGGATGTCGACCCGGGTGTATCCGCCGCTGGTCGGCTGGAACCGGTACTGCTGCGCCTGCGAGCTGTTGCAGGTGTACTGCTGGATGGCGGTGCCGTTGGCGGACCCGGCGGCGCGCGCGTCGACGCACTTGCCGCTGTTCTTGTTGACCACGCTGTACCAGGCGGTGGGCGAGATCGGGCCGGTGGACGCCGACGGTGACGGCGAGGCGGGCACGCTCGGGCTGGGATTGGCGGTGGCGCCGCCCAGCCACAGCAGGCCGTCGATCAGCCAGCGGTTCTGCGTCTCACTGGCGAACGTCGAGGACAGCCGCGTGTTGGTGCTGTAGTTCATCGCGTTGTGCCCGAAGTTCGCGTACAGCATCCGGTAGTCGCGGTTGGTCCAGATGATCGGGTGGTAGCCGCCGTACCAGGTCTGGTTCGGGTCGGTGCCGACCGGGTAGGACGCCGGGTCGATCGACGCCAGGATGTCGATCCGGGGGTTCTGCCGCAGGTCGTTGCGCCAGGAGTACCACTCGCTGACCGCGGACGGGAACGTCGCGGGCAGCCGGACCGTGGACGGGTGGGCGCGGTTCTCGGTGCGCAGGGTGACCGCGGTCGGCCCCCAGGTGTTCGACACGAACGCGCCGGTGCCCAGGAACGTGTTGTAGTACCAGCTCCACGTGTTCGGGTCGGTGTTGAACGCGGTCACGTGGAAGCCCATCCAGGCTCCGCCGTTGCTCATGTACTGCTGGAACGCCGCGCGCCGGTCCGCGGGCGGGGCGTCGTCCAGGAACATGATCACCTTGTACTGGGCCAGGTGCGTGGCGTTGAGCCGGCTCCAGTCGGTGGTCGCCTCCCAGGTGAAGTTGTTCTGTGCGGCGGCCTGCGGGAACCAGGCCAGCGCCTCCTTGTCGAAGTCGATGTGGGCGGCGTCCCAGGTGCCGTTGTAGAAGGCGAGCACCTTGAAGGCGGGCGCGGCCTGCGCCGGGCGCTGTCCGGCGACCAGGCCGGTGGCCAGCACGGCGAGCAGCGCGACGGCGGCGGCCAGCCACCAGCGCACGGCGGGCAGGATGGATCGAGACACGACGTGTCCTCCGTTTCGGCATGACGTGGCAAGACGGGTCCTGCCCCACCAGGCCGAACCTGGAAGAAACCGTCCGGTAAACATTCTTAACTGACGATGTGCCAATAGGCAAGACGGTTCTCCTATCCATGACGACTGGAAGCGCTTCCGGCCCGCCGCACTCGCAGGACTTGAATCCTTCGTGAACGATGTCGACTCAGTGTTGGCCAATGTGGACGGCATGCATACACTGGGCTGGAAGCGCTCCCGGGAGTCCGGCGACAGAGGGCAGTCGCCGGCCAGAGGTCCGGGTGGCACGCGCACGCCTCCAGCGGCGATCGACGCGGGGAATGTGGTGCACGGATCCGGCGAGGCCGCCCGTGACCCCCCGGGAGCGCTTCCAGGATCCGCCTTCGCGCGGGGGTACGGATCCGCGCACCGCGCGTTACCCTTTGCCCACCGCGCCCAAGAGGAGACAAGACCACCCCATGGGGACCCCCCAACCGTCACGGCAACCCACATTGGACGAGGTAGCAGCCCTGGCCGGGGTCTCCCGGTCCGCCGCGTCCCGGGTGATCAACAATGCGCCGCACGTGAGCCGGGCCAAGCGCGAGGCCGTCGAGCGCGCCATCGCCGAGCTGGGCTACGTGCCCAACCCGACCGCGCGGGCACTGGCCACCAGCCAGGTCGGCTCGGTCGTGTTCGCGATGCCCAACGACGACCCGGCCGCCTTCGGCGACCCGTTCTTCGCCCAGGTGGTACGCGGGGTCAGCGCCGAGCTGGCCAAGACCGACCTGGAGCTGATGCTGGTCGCGGCACCGTCCCCGCACGGCCGCGACCGACTGCGCCGCCTGGTGCGGGCGCGCCGCGCCGACGGCGTGATGCTGATGGCCCTCAGCGGCGACGACCCGCTGGCCCACCTGCCGGAGGAGACCGCCATCCCGGTCGTCTTCGGCGGCCGCCCGCTGCACGTCGAGCCGCGCTGGTACGTCGACGTGGACAACCGGGCCAGCGCCCGCCTCGCCGTGGAGCACCTGCTGCGCACCGGCCACCGGCGTATCGCGACGATCACCGGCCCGCTGGACACCGACGTGGCGACCGCCCGGCATCGCGGCTTCCGGGACGCGATGGCCGAGGCCGGGCTGCCCGCCGACAGGGTCGCGGCGGGCGACTTCACCGAGCCGGGCGGGGCCGCTGCGATGACCCGGCTGCTGGACGCGTTCCCGGATCTGGACGCGGTGTTCGCGGCCAACGACGACATGGCCGCGGGCGCGCTGCGGGTGCTGCGGGCGTACGGCCGCGACGTGCCGGGCGACGTCGGGGTGATCGGGTTCGACGACCTGCCCGCCGCGCTGCACACCGACCCGCAGCTCACCACGATCCACCAGCCGATCGAGGCGCTGGGCCGGGAGATGGCGCGGATGCTGGTGGCGCTGCTGGCCGGAGAGCGCCCCTGCCCGATCATCCTCCCGGCCCGGCTGGTGGAGCGCGACTCCGTCCGGCCTCGCTCCACGCCCGCCTAGGCCTTCTCGTGCCGCGATCCATGTGAGGGAGAGGAAGCGGTACCGCTGAATCCAGCACGGTGCTCCTGGCTGTCCGTCAGAACCAGGTGAGACCCACATCGCGGGCATCGCGTACGCCCGCCCGGCTGTGAGGAGCACCGTGAAGAAGGTCCTTGCCCTCTTCTCAAATCCTGTGGGAACCGACGCGCTGAGGCTCGGCGAGGAAGACCGGACCATCCGGGAATGCGTACGGCGCAGCCGTCATCGCGACGAGATCCAGCTCGTCGTGCGCCATGCGACCACTGTGGATGACGTGCGGCGAGCGCTGCTGGACGACGAGTTCAGCATCGTGCACTTCTCCGGGCACGGAACGCGAACCGGCCTGCTGTTCGAGGACAGTCACGGAGCTCGTTACATCCCGCCCCAGGATGCGCTCGCCGATCTGCTGGCCGCATACGCCCCACCGCTGGAGTGCGTCGTACTCAACGCGTGCTACTCCCTTAACCAGGGCGAGTTCGTTTCGCTGGGCCTGCGGTTCACCGTCGCCATGGAGAAACCGATCTCCGACGCGGCCGCGATCACCTTCTCCGAGGCGTTCTACGACTCGATCGGCGCGGGTAAGGGGGTCGAGTTCTCATACGAGCAGGGTTTGGTGGCGTTGCGGCTCGCCGGGAGCCGGGAGCACACCACACCCGTGCTGCTCCGCCAAGGCGAGACCTGGCGATCACCGGCTTCCGTACCGACCCGGTCGGAGCCGGCGGACGGGCTGGCGGTCAGGGAGACCAGTGCCCTGATCGGCATTGCCTTGGACGTATCGGGCTCGATGGAGGACAGCTTCGACAACCGCAGCAGCGACATGCGCACCCGGCTGGAGAGCGTGCGCAACTCCCTGCAACGGTTCGCCGACGGCGAGCTCTCGCGGGCCCAGGCCGGACCAGTCCCCCCGGTGCGGGTCTTCGGGTACGCGTTCGGTCTGCGCAGCGGCGCGGTCTGCGACATGTTCTCGCTACTCAAGGCGGCTGACGGGGTGATGAGCCCCGCGGAGGTCAAGACACTTGCGGATCGCTATACGGCTGAGATGCGGGCGCAGTACAACGGCGGCGGCCTCGATGGGCTGGCCGGCTTGGCCCGCGCTTACGGTCTTGGCGGCCTCATCGGTCTCGCCGAAGGCCTCGGTGAGGCCGAGGTCCGCCGCAAGGTCGCAGTGGAGGTGCAGCGGCGGCTGGCCATGCGGCTCGACGAGATAGGCGACACCACGATGGAGATCTCCGAGTTCGCCAGGTTCTGGCGCGGCAGCGCCGCCAGGCTCGGCGACGCCGAACCGCTGATCTACGGTGATACCCCGATGTGCGCCGCACTACGGCAGATCCGCGACCGGTTCGTACGCGAACTCGAACGAACGCCGACAGAACGAACCGCGCCTATCCTGCTGCTCGTGTCGGACGGCGAGCCCACCGACGGTGACCCGGAGCCGATCGCGGACGAGATCCGCGACCTTGGCGTGGCCATCGTCTCCTGCTACCTGACGAACGTGGACCTGGCCTCTCCACGGCTGGTGCGTGCCGCCCCGGGAGCCGACTGGCCCGAGGGGGCGATCCGGCTGTTCAACATGGCATCCCGGCTGGACGTGGACTCCCCGCTGTGCCGACACCTTCTGCGCGAAGGCTGGCTGGTGGAGCCCGATGCGGCCTGCTTCATACAGGTCAACCATTCGGCGACGCTCGATGGTTTCGTCGGCCTTCTGTCGGTGCCCGGCTCCGGGGAGACGGACCTGCTTCCGAAGGGCCGATGACGGGAGCTGTCTCGACCACGTGGAGTGATGGGGTTGGCACGTGAGCACTGACCGCGCCGAGGCCGCCGGGTGGCTGCCTAATGTCGTCGGCCTGCTGATCGACGTCTCGGCGTCGATGAAGTCAAGCATTCGCAATGACACCGGCCGGGTGGTCGACCGGCTGGACGGCTGGACGGAGGCATTGCGCACGGCCGCCGCACGGGCATCGTCCGCGACCGTCGACACCACGGCGACCGACCAGCGCAGACCGCCGATGCGCATCTTCGCCTACGCGTTCGGCCTGACGGCGGCTGCCGGTGAAGTGTGCGACTTGTTCTCATTGCTGCGGCTCGTCGATGAGCAAGAGTCGCCCGAGGCGGCATCTGTCGTGCATTCGCCTGAGGAACCTGGTGCGGGCGAGAACCCGTATGACCAGTTGGACCGGTTGGCATTGCGCCATGGGAAGGCCGGGTGGCGTACCTGGATCCGGCGCAACCTGAGCCCGCACGAGGCCGCCATGCTATTGGCGAACCTGCGCGAATCGCCCGCTCTGTTACAGGGCCTGACCCGCACTCTGCCCAACATGTCCGAGGAGCAGTTTCGTCTCGCTGAGGCACGCGACCGCGGTGAGTTGAGGATCCGCGGAGCCGCCGACGCCTGGAACGGATTGTGGCTCGTGGTGAAGGCGAACGATGATGGCTTTCAGTCCCGGCTCGCGGAAGCGGAACAGATAGTTCGCACCATGTCGAGCCGTCGGGTCACCTTCGCCGAGGTGGTAGCGGACCGGCTGACTCGAGTCGGTCCGACCACCCTCACTCCGGGCGAGCTGGCCACCTTGCTTGAGAAGCGAGTGAACGCCGGACTCGGCAGTTCCGGCGTCGATGAGATCCTTTACGGAAACACGCCGTTGTGCCTTGCCCTGGAGCAGGCGACGGCACGATTCGCGCGTGAGCAGGCGGACCGTGCGAGTCCGGACATCTCCTGGAGCGACCTGCGCCAGAGTTGGCGTGCGTTTCGCCGCAGCGGACCTGACGAGCAGGGGCAGGCGGGCGCCCGATTCGTCAGCCTCGTGGCCAGGGAACTCGGCAAGCTCGCCGACATGGCCAAGAACGACGCTCGACCACCGGCCACGCTGTTCGTCGTCTCCGACGGTGAGCCGACCGACGGCGACCCGGCCGACCGGTTCGCATCCCTCCGGGATGCTGGCGTCACGATCGTCTCCTGCTTCGTCACCGCGCAGGACATGACCGAAGATCCTCGGGTGATCCCTGCGAAGCCGGATCCGTCCTGGAGCGCGGGTGCGCGCACGATGTTCAGCGCTGCATCACCGATCCCACAGGGACTGTTCCTGGATCATCTGAGAGAACGCGGCTGGCGGATTCCGGCCGATGGCAGGCTGTTCTTCCAGGTCAATCACTCCAGCTTGCTGGCCGAGATCGCCGAGATGCTGTTCGAACAGTGATCGGCACAACCCGCCGTACCACATAGCGAGGCCGTCTCGCCTCCGCGAGCGCGACCGTGGAACGCCTTGACTATCCTTACGGCTCGTAGTCAACGATCTTCACTTTCAGGAGGGCGGATGTCCGGTGCGGCCGGTGCTCCGATGCCGAACGTCGCGCCCCTGACGGCCCACGATCCCCGCGAGGCGGGGCCGTACCGGCTCATCGGCCGGCTGGGACAGGGCGGGCAGGGCGTCGTCTACCTCGGTGTGGACGGCGACGAGCGGCGCGTGGCGGTCAAGATGCTCAGCATCGACCTGCGCCAGCACGCCCGCGCGCGGGCCCGCTTCGCCAAGGAGATCGCCGCCGCGCAGCGCGTGGCGACGTTCTGCACGGCGCAGGTGCTGGAGGCCGAGCTCGACGCCGAGCCGCCGTACGTCGTCAGCGAGTACATCGAGGGCCTGACGCTGCACAGGCACGTGCGCGGGAACGGCCCGCTGTCCGGCAACGCGCTCTACCGGCTGGCCGTGGGCACCGCGACCGCGCTGGCCGCGATCCACCAGGCCGGGGTGGTGCACTGCGACTTCAAGCCGGACAACGTGATCCTCGGCGGGGACGGCCCGCGCGTCATCGACTTCGGCATCGCCCGCGCGCTCGGCTCGGAGACGATGACCGGCAACGTGATGGGCACCGTGCCGTACATGGCGCCGGAGCGCTTCCGCAACGTCGACGTCGGCCCCAGCTGCGACGTGTTCGGCTGGGCGGCCACCATGGCGTTCGCGTCCTCGGGCCGGGGCCCGTTCGGGCACGACTCGATGGCCACCGTGATGGCCCGGGTGCTGCACGAGGAGCCGGACCTGAGCAACCTGTCCGGGCCGCTGCTGGGCCTGGTGCAGGAGTGCCTGGCCAAGGACCAGCACGCCCGCCCGACCGCCGAGCAGGTGCTGCTGCGGCTGCTGGGCCACGGGGCGGTGCCGCTGAACGCCGCGCTGCGCGAGGGCAGCGACGCCGCGACGGCCGTCGCGGTGCCCGCGCCGCCGCCGACCGTCCCGGCGAGCCCTCCCACGATCACCGCGCAGCCGGTCTCCCCCGCTCCGCCGACGCAGACCGCGCCACGGCTGCCGGTCGACCCGCGTACGGCCGCCGCGACCGCGGCCGACCCGCGCCGGACCGCACCCGACTTCGGTGCCGTCCCGCCGGTGCCGCCGACCCGCCAGGACGTGGCCGGTCCGGGCACGATGGCCGGCCCGACGGTGCCCGCCCCGCGCGGCCCCGAGCCGGTCGGGCCGCAGCCGCCGCGCCGCCGTCGCCGCTGGCCGGTCGCGGTCGCGGCGCTGCTCACCGTGGCGCTGGCCGCGGGCGGTTACCTGTACGGGCGCTACGGCGGCGGCTTCGGCCCCACGGACTGCGTACGCCTGGACGTGGTCTCCTCCACGGAGAAGAACGTGCAGGTGGAGAAGCTGGCCCGGCGCTACAACGACAGCGGCCGGGCGTACGGCGGCGAGTGCGCGCAGATCAGCGTGCACGGCCTGACCTCCGGCCAGGCGATGGAGGCGCTGGCCGGCAACTGGGCCGAGGTCGCGGGCAACCGGATCCCGGAGCCGCAGGTCTGGCTGCCGACCTCGACGCTGTGGACCGGGCAGCTGGAGCTGCTGGACCGCGCGAACAAGCGCGCCCCGCAGACGCCGGGCGGCACCGAGTTCCCGTCGATCGCCAACAGCCCGCTGGTCATCGCGATGCCCGCGGCGAAGGCGGCGCAGGTGAAGCAGCGCGGCCCGCTGGGCTGGGGCGACATCCTGGGCATGTCCGGCGAGCAGGGCTGGGCGTCGTTCGGGAAACCGGAGTGGGGCCGGTTCACCTTCGGCAAGGACAACCCGAACCTGTCCACCTCGGGCCTGGCGGCCACGATCGCGGCGTATTACGCGGCGTCGAACAGCTCCAGCGACCTGACCGAGGCCGACATCCGCAACGCGGACGTGACCCGGTTCGTGCGGCGGATCGAGGCCAATGTGTCGCACTACAGCGACGACGTGGTGGATCTGCTCCGCTCGCTGGCGGCCGTGGACCTGTCCACCGTGGAGGGCGCCGCCGCGTCCGACCTGAGCGCGATCGTGACCCAGGAGGAGCTGGTCTACCTCTACAACCAGGGCGAGCTGAGCCCCACCCCGGGTAAGAAGCCGAAGGAGCCGCTCGTCGCGCTCTACCCGAAGGAGGGCACGTTCAACCTGGACCACCCGTATGTGGTGCTGCCCCGGGCGAGCGCGGCGCAGCAACGCGGTGCGGCGGACTTCCTGGCGTTCCTGCAGGAGCCCGAGCAGCAGGCGGAGTTCGAGGCGATCGGCTTCCGCGACCACGAGATGGTGGCATCGAAGGATCTCATCGCGACGGTCGGCGGCCAGGAGGCGGTGCAGAAGTACTTCGAGCCGCCCGCGCCGGGCGTGGTGCAGGCGATCAAGGCGAACTGGGCCACCCTGCGCAAGAAGGCCAACATCCTGATGGCGGTGGACGTCTCCGGTTCGATGACGGCCAACCAGGTCAACGGCCGCACCCGGCTGGAGGTGGCCGTCGAGGCGGCCTCGGACGGCATCGCGCTGCTCAACAGCGAGGACCGGGTCGGGCTGTGGGCGTTCTCGTCGCGGCAGGGCGGCGAGCGGCTGCCCTACCGGGTGCAGTATCCGCTGTCGAAGCTGGACTCCGGCGCGTACACGGCCAAGCTGCGCGCCATGAAGCCGGGCGGGCTGACCGCGCTCTACGCCACGGTGCGCGCCGCGCACCACTACATGCTGGCCAACTACGACCGCACCCGCGTCAACGCGGTGGTCGTGCTGACCGACGGCGAGAACGAGTACCCGGCCGACAACGACCTCAAGAAGCTGCTGAAGGACATCGCGCTGGACCCGGACCGGCCGGTGAAGGTCTTCTGCATCGCGTTCGACAAGAGCTCCGACCTGAAGACGCTGCAGGCGATCGCCAAGGCGAGTGCCGGCAAGACGTTCGACGCGCAGGATCCGACGATGCTCGACGAGACGTTCGTGAAGCTGCTCAGCAGCTTCTGACCAGCGCGGCAGAGCGAGACGCCCGCCGTCCATTGACGGTGGGCGTTTCGTGGCCGTAACGTGAGAGCGCTCTCTGGACGAGAGCGCTCTCGCAGCCGGGCCCGCTGCGGCAGCGAACACCCGCCCGGCAAGCCCACCGGGCGGCGCCCTGAACCCCGTCCCACTCCCGGAAGCGAGGGCTCTTCATGCGTACCCGAAAAAGGGTCTGCGGCGCGCTAGCCGCACTGGCGCTGGCCGTGCCCGCGGCCGTCGCCGCGTCCGCGGCGCCCGCCGCGGCGATCGGACCCGATCCGCTCCCCGTCACCATCACCAACAACACCGGCCGCAGCGAGGCCGTCTGGGTCTACGTCATCGGCATCCAGCTCAGCAGCGGCCGGCTCGGCTATGTCAACGCGGCCGGTGCGTTCACGCCGTGGACCGGCGGGCAGCTCCCGCCCTCCCCCGCCCCCGACGTGGCGATCGCCGGTCCCGGCAACGGCGGCAGCACCACCGTCCGGTTCCCGCGCGGCTTCTCCGGCCGGGCGTACTTCTCCATGGGTGAGAAGCTCAAGTTCTTCCTCACCCCCGACGGCCTGGTGCAGCCCGCGCCGTGGGCGTCCGGCGACGCGAACTACAACATCCTGTTCGACTGGAGCGAGTTCACCTACAACGACGCGGGCCTGTGGCTCAACAGCTCGCAGGTGGACATGTTCGCCATCCCGCACGCCGTCACCGTGACCGGCGCGTCCGGCGCCACCAAGCGCACCGGCGACGTGGTCTCCAACGGCCGCAACAACGTGATCAACCAGATCAAGGCGCAGTCCGGCTGGGCGAACACCGTCTACACCCGCTCCGACGGCACCGTGCTGCGGGTGCTCGCACCGGGCAAGGCCGCCGGGGCCGGGCTGTTCAGCACCACGTACCTGGACAGCTACATCACCTCCGCGTGGAACGCGTACACGAGCAAGACGCTGACCGTGGTGCCGTTCACCGACCAGCCCAACACCCGCTACTTCGGGCGGACCAGCGGCAACGTCATGAACTTCACCAACAGCGCGGGCCAGCAGGTCGCCTCGTTCAACAAGCCGACCAGCGCCCACGTGTGGGGCTGCGACGGCAACCTGCAGGCGCCCAACGACCTGGTCGTCGGCCCGATCGCGCGCACGCTGTGCGCCGCGCTCAACCGCGGCACGCTCGGCACCGTCGACACCCAGCCGAGCACCAACGCGGCGCAGTTCTACCAGAACAGCCCGACCAACCAGTACGCCAAGATCATCCACGCGAACATGGTGGACGGCAAGGCGTACGCGTTCGCGTTCGACGACGTCGGCGCGTTCGAGTCGCTGGTGCACGACGGCGACCCGCGCTCGGCGAGCATCATCCTGAGCCCGTTCGGGTCGGGCGGCACGCCGGGCGGTCCCATCTCGTCGACGACCTGGTACAGCGTGGTCAACAAGACCAGCAACAAGTGCGTGGACGCGCGCTCGTCGGGCACCGCCAACGGCACCGCCATCCAGCAGTACACCTGCAACAACAGCTACGCCCAGCAGTTCCGGTTCACCCCGACCAGCAACGGCTACGTGCGGATCGAGAACCGCAACAACCCGGCGCAGGTCATCGACGTCAGCGGGGTGTCGACCGCCGACAACGCGGTGCTGCACCTGTGGGCGTACGGCGGCGGCAACAACCAGCAGTGGCTGCCCGTCTCCGAAGGCAGCGGGTACTACCACTTCACGGCGCGGCACAGCGGCAAGTGCGTCGACGTGCCCGCCGCGTCCACCGCCGACAGCGTCCAGCTCGTGCAGTACACCTGCAACGGCACGGGCGCGCAGTCGTTCCGCCTGGTCGCGCAGCCCTGATCCAGCTCGCGCGGCCACGGGCCGTCCCGCCCCTGCCCGGGTGGGACGGCCCCCTCGACTGCCCGAACCGCCGCGGGCGGGCACCCCGGCCGATAGGCTGAGCTGCGGGCCAGACCCTCCCCAGCACGAGGCGAGGAGCGACGATGACCACGCAGACCCTTCCCGCGGCGGCCGCCGGCCGCTTCACGATCGGCGGCGATCTCGACGTCGCCCGGCTCGGTTACGGCGCGATGCAGCTGACCGGCCCCGGCATCTGGGGCGACCCGGCCGACCCGGACGAGGCCGTGCGCGTCCTGCGCCGCGCCGTCGAGCTGGGCGTCGACCTCATCGACACCGCCGACTCCTACGGCCCCTTCGTCAGCGAGATGCTGATCAAGAAGGCGCTGCACCCGTACCCGGACGGGCTGGTCATCGCGACCAAGGGCGGGCTGACCCGTGCCGGGCCGGACGACTGGCGCCCGCTGGCTCGCCCGGAGTACCTGCGCCAGCAGTGCGAGCTGAGCCTGCGCCACCTGGGCCTGGAGCGTATCGACCTCTACCAGCTGCACCGCATCGACGCGAAGGTGCCGCTGGAGGACCAGATCGGCGAGCTGGTGCTGCTGCAGCAGGAGGGCAAGATCCGGCACATCGGGCTGTCCGAGGTGTCGGTCGAGCAGATCGAGCAGTGCCGCAAGCTCGCCACGATCGTGAGCGTGCAGAACCTGTACAACATCGCCAACCGCGGCGCCGAGGACGTGCTCGGCCACTGCGAGAGGGAGAATCTGGGGTTCATCCCGTGGTTCCCGATCGCGACCGGCGAGCTGGCCCGGCCCGGCGGCCCGCTGGCCACGGCGGCCGAGCAGCACGGCGCCTCCCCGGCGCAGCTGGCGCTGGCGTGGCTGCTGCGCCGCTCGCCGGTGATGCTGCCGATCCCCGGCACCTCCAAGGTGTCCCACCTGGAGGAGAACGTCGCCGCCGCCGAGATCCGCCTGACCGACGAGGAGTACCAGGCCCTCGCCGACGCGGTCTGAGCACCCCGCCGGCCTCGCGTGGGCTGCAGTTTCGGGGAAACTGCAGCCCATTCGCACGCTTTTGGTGCAGTTTCCCCGAAACTGCAACGCCCTCCGGTGCGGTAGGTGCGTTTTCGGGGAGCTGCCGCCCGCCAAGACGGGGTGGGTGTGGTATCCCCGAAACTGCAGACCCCTCGGCTGGGGTGGGTGCGGTTTCCCCGAAACTGCAGGCCGCTCGGGTGAGGGACGTGCGGGGTTCCCGGTGGGCGTGGACCGAAGGGGGCGCGGGGGGTCAGTGCGCGGCGGCGCGGTGGGCGAGGTCGCCGAGGAGCGCGGCCAGGTCGGCCGGGCGAGTCCACATGGGCCAGTGACTCGTGGGCAGGTCCAGGTAGGTGACGTCACGCAGGTCGGCGAGGCCGGCCAGCCAGGGCACACCGTCGGCGACCCCGGCCTTGATCTGGGCAGAGGTCATCGATGTGCAGATCACCGTGCTCGGGACGTCCAGCCGGGCGTCGTTCGCCGGCCGGGGCGGGGCCTCGCGCAGCGCCGCGCCGGGCTCGGGCACCGCGCGCTCCCGGAACACCGCCAGCTGCTCCGGGCTGAGCCCGGCGAAGTCGTCGGTGGGCAGCGGCTGCTCCACGCCGTCGAAGCCCGCGTCGAGTGCCCCGGTCGCCGGACCCGAGTCGACGTAGACCATCGCCGCGATCAGGCCGGGCAGCCGGTCGGTGGCGGCGTAGCCGGGGACCCCGGCGCCGGAGTGCACCGCGAGCAGCACCGGCCGGCCCGCGGCCTGCACCGCGTCGCAGATCGCGTCGATGTGGTCGGCGAGGCTGACCGCGGCCCGGTCGGCGTCGGCCGGCTCCAGTCCCGGGAGCGTGAGCGCGGTGACCTCGTGCCCGTCGGCGCGGAGCCGGGCGGCGACGTCGTCCCAGGCCCAGCCGCCGAGCCAGAAGCCGGGCACGAGAATGATCGGTGCGGATGCCATACGGCCGACCCTACGGGCGGTCACCGACATCCCGGACGGGCGGCCAGGTCAGGCGGCGTCCCAGGCGGCGAGCTGTGCCGCGGCCTCGCGGGTCCGGGGATGGGCGTCGCCGAGCGCCTGCCGCATGTCCCGCAGGACCGCGGTGAGTTCCTCGCCCGCCCCGGTCGGGTCGCCCGCGCGGTGGCGCAGCTCGGCGCGCTGCTGGCGGGTGCGCAGGGCGCGGGGGTGCACCGGGCTCATCACCTCGTCGATGACCGGCTGCAGGTCACCGAGCTCGGTCATGCCGCGCTGCGGGTCACCCGCGAGGCCGCGCCAGTAGGCGAGGTTGGCCTGGAAGGTCAGCGTCGTCGGGTGGCGCGGGCCGATCGCCCGGACGGCGTCGGCGGCGGCGACGCTGAACTCCGCGACGGCCAGGTCGTGCCGGCCGGTGAGGCCGCGCCAGTACGCGAGATTGTGGCGTGCCGTCAGCGTGTCGTGGTGCAGCGGCCCGACCAGGGCGTCCAGCCCGGCGACCGCCCGCTGGTAGGTCGCGACGGCCTGCTCGGCGTCGCCGCTCTCCCCGATCCAGCGGCCCAGGAAGTCGAGCAGGTTGAGGGTCTCCGGATGCGCCGGGCCCCGGCGGGCCGACGACTCCTCGGCAAGCCGGGCGAACGCGTCGCGCGCGGCCGCCGGGTCGCCGCCCAGGCCGAGCGTCAGCGCGACGTACCGCCGGGTGGCCAGGGTGAGGGGGTGCTCGCCGCCGACCAGCCGCGCGGCGTCGTGGGACAGCGTGGTCAGCTCATCCCGCGCACCGGCCGGGTCGCCCAGGTCGAGGCGCTGCCGGGCGATGTGCAGGCGGACCTGCAGCGTGTCCGGATCGTCGTCGCCCAGCAGACGCCGCGCATCCGCGAGCAGCGCCCGCAGCTCGGCGAGGGCGCCGGCCGCGTCGCCGAGGTCCCCGCGCGTCTCGGCGGCCTGCGTACGCAGCACCAGCACGTCGCGGTGCTCGTCGCCGAGCCGGGTGCGGCCCTCGCGGAGCAGGTCCTCGACCTCGCCCAGGGCGGCCGTGGCCCGGCCGACCCGGTTGAGGTGCTCGCCGATGCGGCGCAGCACGGGATGCATGCCGCCGTGCCAGAGGTGCTCACCGGCCTCGCGGCGCACCGCCTCGATGCTGTCGTACAGCGCGGCCGGGTCCACTCCGGCGATCCAGGCCTGCTCCAGCGCGTCCGCGGCGGCGCGGGCCAGGCGCGGCAGGTCCGGCTCGGGGACGGACTCGCGGACGGCCCGCTGCACCAGCGCGTGCATGGCGATCGCCCCGTCGGCGTGGGTGAGCAGGCTGAGCCGGTGCAGGGCGCGCAGCGCGGCGGACGCCTCGCGGCGGGTGCCGCCGATCCACGCACAGGCCGCGTCGGTGAGCAGCACCTGCTCGGGCACCCCCGTGGGGGCGGGCAGCGCGGCGAGTTCGAGCAGACGCTGCGCGGTGCCCGGCTTGGCCAGTGCCGCCGCCCGCTGCGCGGCGAGCTGCCAGGTCCCGGCGACGGTGCGGGCGTGGCCGTCCGCCGGTGAGGACGCCGGGAACAGGTCGGCCAGCCGCTCGCGCCGGTCGGCCAGCAGCCGCCGATACTCCGCGAGCGGGGTGCCGGTGTCGATGAGGTATGCCGCCGCCTGCGACAGGGCGAGCGGGAAGTGACCCAGGGCGGCGGCGAGCCCGGCCGGCTCGTCGTCGGGGCCGGAGGACAGCTCGGCGTCCGCGCCGACGTCGGAGTCGCGGAGCAGCGCGGCGTCGGGTACGGCCGGCGTGCTGTCGGGCCCGGCTCCGCCCGCTGCGGGGTCCGCGGCGAGGCGGCTGCGGAGGTAGGCGACCGATTCGGCGGGGGTGAACATGCCGACCGGGATCAGGCGGGACTCCGGCCGGAGCAGCACCGCGTCGCGGCGCCGGGTGGTCACCACGCAGCGTCCGGCGTCGCCGAGCGGCCACATGCCATCCAGGTCCGCCGGGTCGTCGACGTCGTCGAGCACGAGCAGCCACGGCTGCGGTGCCGCGCGCAGCCACGCGATCAGCAGGTCGGCCTGGGTCTCCTCGTCATGGCCGTAGCCGTCGGGCGCACGGGCGCCGGGCTGCTCGTGGCGGCCCGCGGCAAGCGCCCGCCAGGTCCGGGCATACCCGGTGAGCACCGACTGGCGCGACGACGCGCCGATCCAGGCGAACAGGCCGCCGCTGCCGCGTGCCCGGTGGAACGCCGCGGCGGCCAGCTGCGACTTGCCGGAGCCGCCGGGGCCGGTGAGGACGACCTGGCGCACGGCGGGGTCTGCCAGCGCGTCGTCGATCGCGGCGGCCAGCTCGGGACGTCGCCGCAGCGACGCGGCGTCGCTGGGCGGGCGGCCGACGACCAGGTCTGCGGCGGGTGCGGTCGCGGTGGGGGTACGCGCCGGGGCACGGTGCTCGTGCGCGGCGCGCCACAGCCGCCGCCAGCCCTCGACCGACGGGCCCGGAGCGCTGCCCGCCGCCACGCCGCCCGCCGTCTCGACCGCGCGCACCAGCGCGAAGACCTGCTCGAAGTCGCGGGGCACCGAGCGGCCGCTCAGCCACTCGCCGACCCGGCGGGCGTTGACGGTGACGCGGCGGCCCGACGGCAGCGCGGTGGCGCTGGCGCGCCGGGCGAGCACCTCGTCGGACACGTCGGGCAGCCTGCCGCGCAGCCTGTGCAGCGCGGACACGAACTCGGCCCGGGGGTCGGCGGGGTCGTGGCTCTGCGAGGGCTGCGCCATGCCGTACGACTCCTCCCCCGGCCACCGTCCGAAAGCGATTCTAGGCGACCGGGCGGACGCCCCTCGGGCCCCGCAGCGGCCCGGAGCGGGGACCTTCGCCGCGCGCTGTCGCCACGTTCTGACCTGGTTGGACGGTCGCGGGCGGGTGTCCGGCGGCGGCCGGGCGGGGTGGTGTGTGCCTAACGTCGGCGCATCAGCGGGTGGGAGGCAGCGGGCGGTGCACACGCCGGCCGCGCCGCACCCGGCGGAAGCGGATCGCCGGAGCATCCGGCAGGAAAGGCGGGAGCATGCGTACCCTCGGCCAGGCGGACATCGATCGGCTGCGCCGGTCGCACCGGAACCTGATGATCTCGCTGGCGCTGTCGCTGCCCGTGATCGCCGTGCTGTCCGTGGCACTCATCATGGCGGGCATCAACTTCCCGCTGCTCGGGCCGCTGCTCGGGGTGGGCGTCGGCTGGCTGCTGCTGATCCCGCAGCGCCGCCTGCTGGACGAACTCGGTCTCACCAGCAAGGAGGCGAAGGCGATCCTCAAGGCCAACCGGTAGCCGCGCCGGGTACAGGGTGAAGCCGCTGTCGAGCAGCCAGACCTCGGCCGGAGCCCGGCAGGTGCCGCCACCCCGGCCGGGCAGGACGCCCCGACCGCCGCAACGGGCTAGGGTCGCCGGATGACGACGACCGTGACCGGAGTCCAGGTCAACCTCTTCTGCGTGGAGGTGGAGGCCTGTCTCGCCTTCTACACCGCGCTGGGACTGGCGGAGGCGTTCCGTGCGCCCTCCGCCGGTCCGATCGCGCACGTGGAGGTCGAGGCCGCCGGTGTGCGCATCGGACTCACCGCGGCCCGGGTCGCCAACGAGCTGGCCGGTCTCGGTGTCGTGCCGGGCGGCGAGCCGTCCACCGAGCTCGTGCTGTGGTGCGCCGACCCCGACGCGTTCTATCAGCAGGCGATGGCGGCCGGTGCGGCGAGCGTCGCGGCTCCGGCGGACTCGCCCGACGGGCGGCTCCGTTACGCGTGGGTCCGCGACCCCGACGGCCATCAGGTCAAGTTCGTGCGGAAACGCTGACACCCGCCGGTGAGGGTTGAGAAGGTGCCCTTCCTCTACGGAAAACGTTAAGAAGGTGCCCTTCCTTAGGGGGTGAGGGTGGGGATGCGGGCGGCGGCGGCGTCGGCGACCAGTTGCGGGATGGCGTCGGCGGGGAGTGCGGGCGCGAGCAGGTAGCCCTGCATGAGGGAGCAGCCGGCGGCGCGCAGGCGGTGGCGGGTGGGCGCGTCCTCGATGCCCTCGGCGACGGTGCGCAGGCCCAGGGTGCGGGCCAACGCGACGACCGAGGAGACGATGGCGCTGTCGTGGCGGTTGGTGGTCATGCCCGACACGAACGAGCGGTCGATCTTGATCTCGTCGAGCGGTATCTCGCGCAGGTGCTGCAGCGAGGAGAAGCCGGTGCCGAAGTCGTCCAGGGCCAGGCCGACGCCGAGTTCCCGCAGCGCCTTGATGGTGCGCAGGGCGCGGGTGGGGTCGGCCATGAGGGCGCTCTCGGTTATCTCCAGCTGGAGCAGGTGCGGCGGCACCCGGTGCTCGGCGAGGCGGCCGCGCAGCCGCTCGACGAGGTCGTCGCGGAGCAGGTCGCGGATGCTCACGTTGATGGAGGTACGCAGGCTCAGCCCGGCCGCACGCCAGCGGCCCGCCTGGGCGACGGCGTCGTCGACGATGCGGTCGGTGAGCTGGTGCATGACCGGGGTGTGCTCGATCATCGGGATCAGCGTGGCCGGGGACACCGGCTCGCCGTCGGGGCCGCGGTAGCGCAGCAGCGCCTCGACGCCGACGACGCGGCCGGTGATCAGGTCGGCCTGCGGCTGGTAGTGCAGCGTGATCGCCTCGCGGTCGCCGGTGACGAGCGCGTGGCGCACCTGGTCGAGCAGTTCCAGGCGCTGCGCGTGCCGGTCGGTGCCGGCCTGGTAGAGGGCCACCCCGGTGTTGTCGCGCTTGGCGTCGTACATGGCGATGTCGGCGTGGCGGAGCAGGGTGACGAAGTCGTCGCCGTGCTGCGGGCTGACCGCGACGCCGACGGCGGCGGCCACCTCGACCTCCAGGCCGCTGAGGCTGACCGGGCCGTCGACCGCGGCGCTGATCTGCTCGGCGGCCCGCCAGGCGCAGCCGCTGTCGCGCTCGTCGAGCAGCACGGCGAACTCGTCGCCGCCGAGCCGCGCGGCGTACGCGCCCTCGGGCAGCGCGGCGCGCAGGCGTTCGGCGAAGGCGGTGAGCAGCCGATCGCCGGTGTCGTGGCCGAGGGCGTCGTTGACGTACTTGAACCCGTCCAGGTCCATGACGAGCAGCGCCGGGCCGCGGCGGCGGGCGGCCGGGAGGGCCTGGCGGCGGGCGTACGCGGCGTGCAGGCCGGTGCGGTTGCCGAGACCGGTGAGGTCGTCGGTGTGCGCGGCGCGGCGGCGCTCCTGGGACAGGCGGGCCATGCGCTGCACGGCGTAGAGCGGCATGATCACCAGGGGCACGAAGCCGAGGCTGACGTGGCCGGTGACGGCGAGCACGGGGCTGAGCATGGTCAGCGCGGTGACGTGCACGGCGGGGTCGCGCACGGCGGCCAGGCGGTAGCGCAGGCTGCCGGAGGACGGCAGCGCGTCGGGTGCGGTGAGCAGCACGGCCACGCCGTACACGGCGGTGAAGGTGACGGCCGCGAGCGCGACGGCGAGGGTGTCGCTCGCCAGGTCGGCCAGCGAGCCGCCCTGGAACGGGTCCGGCTCGCCGATCAGCAGCACGAGGTAGGCGGCGCCGAACGCGACGGCGTAGCGGGCGCCGCTGAGCACGGCGTGCCGCACCCGCTGGCGGGCGCGTACCGCTATCACGGTGACGGCGAGCGCCTGCACGGCGATGGCGGGGCCCAGGTCCCAGCAGAGCAGGATCGCGAAGGTGAACACGAGCGACGGGCTGACCACGACGCCGCGCAGGGGCCTGCCCACGGGCACGTAGGTGACCGCGGCGGCGGCCAGCGCCAGTGCGGACATGACCCAGAACGGGGTCTTCTGCGCGGCGGGCGGCACCTGGCCCATCGTCAGCACGAACAGTGTGATCGCGATCACGGAAAGTGCCGTCGGTACGGCGGCCACGCGCCGCCAAACAGGCACGCCGACCACTGACAGCGGTGTCACGAAGCCCTCCTCCGGGTTCACGGCTGCGGGCAAATGAGCTGCCAGCCTAACCGACGAACCGGGGAAAGCGAGCAAATCACGCGTACCGGATGATGCACCGCACGTCGGGAATAAGGCAACTAGAGGAAGCTGTAGACGCCGACGGCGACGCACAGGAAGAGCATGCCCAGCGCGTTGACGAACAGATGACGGCCGAAGTCCCGGGCCCGCACGTGCATGAAGATCGCGACCAGGAAGTACGCCACCAGCGCGGCGCACGTCAGCACCCCGAGGTACGGCACCACGATGCCCGCCAGCAGCCCCGCCGCCGCGGCGAGCTTGAGCGGCGGCAGCAGCCGCCACAGCCGGTGCGGGAAGCGGACGCCCTCCAGGCACTCGGCCACGAAGCGCACCGGCCTGACGCACAGCACCGCGTCACCCAGCTGGATCAGCGCCAGGATCACCACCGGCCAGACCGGCTCAGGCAGCACCGGCACCACCCCTCCCCCTCGATGTATTCAAGATTATGCCTGGAGTGGTACGTTGCTCACCGGCCCGGGAGCCGGATCAAGGCGGTCGAGGAAGGCAGCCTCCCGCCGTTACACCACGCTTGCTGCGCGCGCGTCCGCGCCCGGCGGGCAGGGTCCGGGACTGCCGTCGCCGCGCGCCGCGTGCACAGCCTCATCCCTGAGGAGACCCCTGTGTCACCGACCCCCGCCGGAGCCCCCGCCTCGGCCGGCCCGCCCGACCCGCTCCGCTCCCGCCGCCCCGGCACCCGCCGGGCCGCGCTCGCCCTGTCCGCCGTGCTCGCCGCGTCCGGCCTGGCCGCGGCCTCCCCCGCCGCCGCCGAGGACGCGCCCGTGCGCGTCACGGTCAACGTGCGGGGCGGCTGGGAGACCGTCAGCGACACCGCCGTCGGCGTCAACCACGCGATCTGGGACACCCACCTGGGCAGCGACGAGACGGCCGACCTGCTCAAGGACGCCGGGGCGCGGCTCATGCGCTACCCCGGCGGCTCGTACTCCGACATCTACCACTGGCGCGACCACACCGCCCCCGGCGGCTACGTCGCCCCGAACACCGACTTCGCCACCTTCATGGCCGGGGTACGCCGGGCCGGGGCGCAGGCGATCGTCACCGCCAACTACGGCACCGGCACCGCCCAGGAGGCCGCCGACTGGGTGCGCCACGCCAACGTCGAGCACGACTACGCGGTCAAGCTGTGGGAGATCGGCAACGAGAACTACGGCAACGGCCGCTACGGCTCGCCGTGGGAGGCCGACGACCACGCCGACAAGAGCCCGGCCGAGTACGCCCGCCACGTGGTGGAGTACTCCCGCGCGATGAAGGCCGTCGACCCCAGCATCAAGATCGGTGCGGTGCTGACCACGCCCGGCGAGTGGCCCGACGGCATCACCGCCGCCGGGGACGCCGGACCGTGGAACCAGGTCGTGCTGGACATCGCGGGCGACGACATCGACTACGTGATCCTGCACTTCTACGCCGGCGGCGGCAGCGCGGCCGAGGCCATGGCCCGGGTGGACCGGATGCCGGTCGCCATCGACCTGCTGCACCGCCAGATCCGGCAGCAGGTGGGCCGCGACCTCGGCGTCGCGGTCACCGAGATCAACATGACCCAGGGCATGAACACGCAGCCCGGCGCGCTGTTCGCCGCCGACGTGTACGCCGCCCTGATCGCCCGCGGCGTGCTCACCGTGAACTGGTGGAACGTGCGCAACGGCATCGGCACCATCGGCGAGTACGCCGGGCAGACCGACTACGGCGACTGGGGCCTGCTGTCCTCGGGCAACTGCACCGCCGACGGCGCGACCTGCCAGCCCGCCCTCAACACCCCGTTCGCGCCGTACTACGCGCTGGGCATGGTCTCCCGCTTCGCCCGGCCCGGCGACCAGTTCGTCCGGGCGGGCGCCAGCGACCCGGCGGTCAAGGCGCACGCGGCGCGGCGGGCCGACGGCGGGCTCGCGGTCATGCTGCTCAACGAGGACCCGGCCGCGGCCAAGCAGGTCAGCCTCTCCTACGCCGGATACACGCCCGCGGCCTCGGCGCAGGTGCTGCGCTACGGCAACGGCGACACCGCGATCAGCACCGGCACCGGCACGGCGGCCGCGGTCACCCTGCCGCCGTACTCGATCACCACGCTGGTGCTGCGCCCGGCGGCGGCGCTGTCCGGCCCGGCCGCGCCCGGCCGCCCCGCCGCGTCGGCGATCACCGACCGGTCGGCCACGCTGACCTGGCCCGCGTCGGCCGGCAGCGGGCTGAAGTACGAGATCCACCGGCAGCACGGCACCGTCACCGAGCAGTGGGGCGAGACCACCGGCACCACGTTCACCGTCGGCAACCTCACGCCGGGCACCACGTACACCGCCAACGTGATCGCACGCGACGGCTCCGGCAAGGTCTCCTGGGCCTCCCCGCCGGTGCTCTTCTCGACGGTCACGCCCGCGACGTCCACCTGCGCGGTGGCGTACAACGACGACAACGACTGGGGCAACGGGTTCGTGGGCAGCGTCGACATCGTCAACACCGGCACCGCGCCGATGGACGGCTGGACGCTCGCCTTCGACTGGCCGACCACCTGGCAGCAGTTCGGCAGCGGCTGGAACGCGAACTGGTCGCAGACCGGCGGCACGGTCAAGGTGACCAACGTGGACTGGAACCGCCTGATCGCGCCCGGCGCCAGCGTGAACGTCGGCTTCGTGGGCAACTACCAGGGCCCCAACCCGGAGCCGCCCCGCTTCACGGTCAACGGCATGCTCTGCACCACGCGCTGAGCGGCGGCTGAATGAGGAGGGCCCGTACGTGCCGCGGCACGTACGGGCCCCGATGCGGGGTTCAGGCTGTCACGGGTTGCTGAAGCCGAGCGTGTAGCTGCCCGAGCCGCTGTACGCGTGCACCCGGTAGCGGTAGTAGCCCGCGGTGCCGGAGTAGGTGATCGACTCCGAGCTGGCCGACGTCGTGCCGGAGGCCACGTTGGCCCACGCCGAGCCGTTCCACTTCTGCAGGTACAGGTCGAAGTCGGTGCCGGACGGGCCGGCCAGGCAGCCGCGGTGGGTGCCCGAGACGGTCGACTGGTAGTAGCTGTTGTCCGGCTGGTAGACGCTGCCGCCGCTGGACAGCGAGCCGGTGCGGGTGAACTCGTAGCCCGAGCAGCCCCCACCGCCGGGCGGCGGCGACGACGGCGGCGTGGTGCCGCCGGTCAGCAGGGTCAGGCCGTAGGCCTGCAGGATCTCGTTGACCGGCTGGAAGTAGGTGGTGCCGCCCGACGAGCAGTTGCCCGAGCCGCCGGAGGTGACGCCCTGGGCCTGGTTGCCCGCGATCAGCGAGCCGCCGGAGTCGCCCGGCTCGGCGCACACGTTGGTGCGGATGAGGCCGGAGACGGTGCCCTGGGAGTAGGTCACGGACGCGTTGCGGGCCTGGATGGTGCCGCAGTGCCAGCCGGTGGTCGAGCCGGAGCGGCAGACCGAGGCGCCGATCGCGGCGTCGGTGGAGCCGTTCACGCTTACGGTGCCGCCCGCGTAGTTGTTGACCAGACCGCGCGGGGTGTTGCCGGAGGCCACCTGCACCCAGGCGTAGTCGTTGCCGGGGAAGCTGGAACCGCGGAACGTGCCACTGGGCTGGGTGGTGGTCGAGCCGGTGCTGCCGCAGTGGCCGGCGGTGACGAAGCCGCCGCTCACCGAGAAGCCGACCGAGCAGCGGCTGCCGCTGCCGATGTAGTACGCGTTGCCGCCGATGACGTCGATGTAGGGCACCGGGTTCTCGGTGGTGGCCTCGATGTGCACCGCGCTCGCGTCCACCCCCGCGGCCTTGACGAACGCGGCCGCGTCGGCGCCGCGCGAGAGCACGACGACGGTGTTGGCGGCGACGTCGACGTACCAGCCGGGGATAGCCTTGGGCGCCTTCGCCGCGACCGCGTCGAGCTGCGCCTTGACCGCGTCGAGCTTGGCCAGGCTGTGCTTGACCAGCTTCGGCGTGGCGCCGGCGGCGGTCACCTTGGCGGCCTCGGCCTGGCTGGTCACGCCTACGGTGAACGACTTGGCGTCGGCCGACAGCCAGGCGCCGCCGTAGGTGCCGGCGAGCGACTTGCGCAGCGACAGGTCGGCCTTGGCCGCCCGGTTCTCGTTGGCGAGGCGGTCCTTGACCCCGGCGACGTCGAGCTTGAGGTCACGGGCCATGGCCTGGAAGACCTCGGGCGAGACGCCCGCGGTCGCGGCCGCGTCGGCGGCGCTCTCGGGACGGGTGTCGGCCGACGCCGGATAGGTCAGCGCGGCGGTGACGCCCAGGGTGAGGGCTGCCACCGCGGAGAGGTGGAGGAGTTTGCGATTCATGGGCCGAAGCTTCGCAACTCCACATCGATGGCGGCAGATATTTGATGGGTCATAACGTCATGCGATGGGCAGCGGCGGCCCGAACCGGGGATTGGCCTCGCACCACTTCAGATAGTGCGGGTTGCGGGCGGCCGACTCCGCGTACGCCGCACGGGCGTGCGCCAGCACCGCCTCGCCGTACGCCGCGGCCTCGCCGCGCGGGTGCCAGCCGAGCAGGTGCCGCCAGCGCAGCGGCCCGCCCGCGATGGGCAGCGTGACGATCCCGTCCACCCGGCGGAACGTCGCCTTGCACAGCCCGACCGCGTGGCCGGCCTGCACCGCGTCGAGGGCGTTACCGAAGTCCATCTCGTGCATGGTGCGCGGGGCGAACCCGGCCCGCGCGCACGCGGCGGCGAAGCAGTCGCCGAAACAGCCGTCCCCCGGCATGCTCGCCCACTGCGCCTCGGCCAGGTCGGACAGGTCCACCTCCCAGCTGTCGGCCAGCGGGTGGCTCTCGGGCAGCATCACGAAGATGGCGTCGATGGCGATCTCCCGCCAGACCAGCCCGTCGTCGGGCGCGCCGGGCACGGTGTCGCCGCAGACGCCGACGACGCAGAAGTCGAGTTTGCCCGCCGCCGTCAGCTCGGCCAGCTTGTCCGCCCAGTGCGAGGGGTGGGTGAGCACCTGCGTGCCGTCGCTCTCGGCCAGGCGCGACATGAGACCGCCGAGGATCGGGCCGTTCACCGCGCCGATGCGCCACTGGTTGGGCCGGACCACCTGCCCGGCCAGGCGGGCGGCGTCCTCCTGCAGGCCCTTCATCGCGGGCAGCACCACCCGGGCGCGGGTGAGCACCAGCTCGCCGAGGGCGGTGGGGGTGACACCCCGGCGGCCGCGCTCGAACAGCGGGCCGCCCAGGGCCCGCTCGATGCGCTGCAACTGCGCGGTGACGGCGGGCTGGGCGAGCCCGAGCAGCGAGGCGGCCTTGGTGACGCTGCCGGTGTCGGCGATCGCGCAGACCACTCGCAGATGGCGTACCTCCAGGTTCATGGTCCTCCAGTCGGCAAAGGATCATTGATCGGAAGTACCTGTAGATACTAATCGGCACATGTTTCCATGTCTCGGTGAAAGCGGGCGGGCCGTGACCGGTGATCCGGCCCATCACCGGCCGGTGTGCCTGCGCCCGAGGCAGGCCGCGTGACCGGCGATTCTGCCGATGCGTCCTGTCACCGGTGCTGATGAGACTGGCTCCACTGCCCGACAACCGGCTTCCCCGTCCCCCGTGGCACCGCCGCAACGGAGCCGGTTCCTCACCGTCAGGAGTGGAACAGTGCCGCAAGTATCCGTCCGCAGGCGGCTCACCCGCCTGGTCGCCACCGCCTTCGTCGCCACCGCCCTCGCCGGCGGAACCGCGCTGGGCGCGGCCGCACCCGCGTACGCCGACGAGATCGGCCAGGCGCCGACGTCCTCCAACATCACCGGCAACGGCAGCTTCTCCGTCTCCACCTACAACATCTCCAGCCTCGTCAGCGGCTTCGGCGGCGGCGTGGCCTACTACCCGACCACCTCGGGCCGCTACCCGGTGATCGCGATCTCTCCCGGCTTCACCGCCCGCTGGTCCAGCATCAGCTGGATCGGCCCGCGCCTGGCGTCCTGGGGCTTCGTGGTCGTCGGCATCGAGACCAACAGCATCTACGACCAGCCCGCCAGCCGGGGCAGCCAGCTGCTGGCGGCCCTCAACTGGGCCGTGAACTCGGCGCCCAGCTCCGTGCGTGACCGCGTCGACGGCAGCCGCCGCGGCGTCGCCGGCCACTCCATGGGCGGCGGCGGCACCCTGGAGGCCCTCGCGGCCGACACCACCGGCCTGGTCAAGGCGGGTGTGCCGATCGCGCCGTGGAACCTCGACACCACCTGGGGCGGCCTGAACGAGGCCGTGCAGATCGTCGGCGGCGAGAGCGACACCATCGCCGCGGTCAACTCGCACTCGATCCCGTTCTACAACTCCCTCGGCGGCCCCAAGAGCTACATCGAGCTCAACGGCGCCAGCCACTTCTTCCCGCAGACCAGCAACGCGACCCTGTCGCGCGCCCTGGTCTCCTGGTTCAAGCGCTACCTGAACAACGACGCCCGCTTCACGCCGTACACCTGCGGCTACAGCGGTCTCTCGATCTCGGACTTCCGCAGCAACAACTGCTGACCCCGAGCAAGGAAGGGCACCTTCTCAACGCTATGCGTTGTAGAAGGTGCCCTTCTTCACGCGTCAGCCCGCGGCCACGAGGACCCGCCCGCCGCGCACGTCACGTCCGGCGGCCGTGTCCAGCAGCAGGCCCGCCACGTCGGCCCGGCTCACCTTCGGGTTGCCCCGCAGCGGCCGCCCGGTCGCGTCGGCGCGGCCGGTCGCGGGACCGTCGGTGAGCGTCACCGCCCGCACCACCACGCCGGGCGGCGTCGCGGCCGCCACCAGCCGCTCGGCCACGGCCAGCTCGCGGTACGCCACCCGCAGCGAACTCGTCGCGAGCACCGCCCGCACCGGCGCGGGCAGACGCCGCCAAGAGTCCCCGACGCCGAACGCGCTGAGCAACACGAACCGGGTGCCGGCCGGAGCCGCGGCCAGCGCGGTGCGCACGGCCGCCGGAGCCACGTCGGGACGGCCCTCGATGCCGCTCCACGGGTGCCGGCGCCGGTAGCGCACACCGACCGCGACGATCACGGCGGCCGGTGCCGGGCTCATCACCTCGCGCATCGCGGCCGGATCATCGATCGAGCCGGTCACGATCCGCAGGCCGCTGCGGCCCCTCAGGTCGGCGGCCAGCCGGGCGGGGTCGCGTACCAGCGCGGTGGCGGACCAGCCACGGTCCAGCGCCTGGCGGACCACGAGCGTGCCGACCCGGCCGGTGGCGCCGAGCACGGCGACGTGGGTGTCCATGATGCTCCTTCCGATCACGACCGCCCCGGGCGGGGCGGGCTAAAGTCATGGCACACCTTCGAGCCGACTCGAAGTCAAGCCCGCCGGGGAGCAGCCGATGCACACCCTGCCGTCGCGTGATCCGCAGTGGACGGTGGCGCAGTTCGCCGAGCGCTCGGGGGTCCCCGCGACCACGCTGCGGTACTGGGACGACGAGGGCCTGCTGGTGGCCGACCGGCTGGTCAACGGGCACCGCCGGTACACGTACGGGCACACGGCCCGGCTCCAGATGATCCAGATGTGCCAGGCGCTGGGCTGCACGGCCGACGAGATCCGCCTGATCCTGGACACCCCGGACCCGGCGGCTCGGGCGCGTTACGCAGCAGAGAAGCTGCCCGAGGTGCTGGAGAAGATCGAGATCCTGCGGGTGGCGGCCACGGTGCTGCGCCACGTCGCCGAATGCGCCCACCCCGACGCGGCCAGCTGCGGCGCCTGGATGCGCGAGCAGCTGCCCGACGACGCCCGCCCGGCCCACCGGCCGCCCCGCCGGTCCTGACCTGACCCCGTCGCGGGCGACTCAGCCGGCACGGCAGGACCGAACCGCGCTTCTGCCGAGCCGACCCACATGCCCGCGCCCTCTCCCACCCACCTGTGCTCACCGGCCGGTCGGCAGGCCCACGCGCCCCGGGAGTCGTCGTAGCATCCCGGCGGGCCGTGGCGGTTGCGCTCACGGCGCTTCCGAGACGCCGAGCACGGCGTCTCATCACGGGGAGGAGACATGATGGCCGGTGAGACAACGGCACCTGTGCCGGGCGGCGGGCAGGCCGGGACGGGCCTCGCTCCCGCGGTTCGTGCGGTCTGGGTGGCCTTCGCCGTGCTCGCGGTGCTCGGCATGGCCGCCCAGGTCGCGGTGGCCGGTTCGATCCTGGCGGCGCGGGCCGAGCGGATCGGCTTCGTGGACGATCTGGGCTATTGGCGGCCGCACCTGATCGCCGTGTCCGCCGTGGTGCTGGGCCTCGGCCTCATCGCGATCGGACTGTTCCGGCGCGGCGGCGGAGCACGCCTGGTCGGCCGCGGCCATGATCGCGACGGTGGCAGCCCTGCTCGGCGGGCCCGTGGTGCTCCTGCTGTGGCAACTGTTCCACACCTCCGACCGCGGATCCGTCGGATCGCTGGTCCACGACCTCTATCCGCTGCTGCCGTGGGTCCGCGCGGCCGTCGTGGCCTACCTCGTCTGGCGGGCCGTGCGGGGGACGCTGCGGGTCACCGGCCTGCTGGCCACGGGCACCGTGCTGACCTTCACGGCATTGGCCGCGCTGGTGCTGGCCGTCGTGTACGTCACCGTCCCGTCGACCTGCTGCCGTTGCTGATTCCATACTCGGATGTCAGCAATCCCGGCCTTTCGGGCGGGAAGGTTCCTGCCATCACCGGAGCGTGACCGCTTCGGCTTGACGAGGATCTCTCGTTTCTGTCCGCTGATGCGGGATTGCGCCACCTGCCCGCCCACCCGGCCGCTTGCGCGGTCGGGTGGTGGCGCGGGTCTGACGGTCGGCTCCACGAGGGTTCGACGCTTTCGCGTCCTGGTCTCCGGCCACTCCGGTACCAGCCAAGACTGCCGCCGCCAGGGCGGCGAGGTTACGTGCCGCGTTCGCGTCACGGTCCATCACCAAAGGGCACTGTTCGCAGGTGAACACCCGGACATGCAGCGGCAGCTTGGCTTTCACCGCACCGCACTCCGAGCAGGTCTTCGACGACGGGTACCAGCGGCCGGCCTTCCCGGTGACCCCGCCGGCCCACTCGCCCTTGTACTCGATCTGACGGCGTATCTGCCCGAACCCGGCGTCGGCGACCTTCCGGGCCAGCCGCCGGTTGGCCACCATTCCGGCGACGTTCAAATCCTCGACCACCACCGTGACGTATTCGGCGCGGATCGCGGTGGTGAGCTTGTGCAGCGCGTCGGTGCGCAGGTTCGCGACCCGGTGGTGGACCCGGTTGCGTTCGGCGTCGGCCTTGACCCACCGTCGCGACGGGGCGCGGCCAGCACGCCGGTCCGGTCCCCGGCGGCGCGAGACCCGCCGGGACAGCCGACGCAGCCTGGCCAGGGCGTTGTCGTAGTGCCCGGGGTTGGGCACATACCTGATGTCGCCGGTGCTGTCGGCCAGCACCGCCAGGTGCCTGACCCCGAGATCGACCCCCACCACGGTGTCGGTCAGGGCCGGGGCGCGCGCGTCGCGGATGACCTCGACCTGGAACGACACGAACCACCGCCCGCGCGCGAAACTCACCGTCGCCGACAGGATCCGGGCGGTACCCGCGGCGAGGCGGCGCTGGAGTTTACGGGTGTTCTCGTGGGTGCGGATCGTGCCCAGCCTCGGCAATGTCACATGTCTGCGGTCGGGCTCGACGCGGATCGTGCCGGTCGTGAACCGGCACGACAACCTCGCCCCACGCTTGGACTTGCGCCGTGGCATGCCCATCCGACGGCCGCCACGTACACCCTGCTTGGACTTGGTGTAGTTGTCGAACGCCGCCGCCGCGTTGGCCAGCCCGGTGCTGTAGGACTCCTTCGAATTGTCGGCCCACCACCCGGCAAACCGCGGATCGGTGTGCTTCACCACGTTGAACGCCTTACGCAGCGCAGGCAGCGACGACGGCCGCCACGGCGTGAGCTGCTCCTCGGCGATGCCGTAGGACTGCTCGGCCCTGCGCTGCCACCACGTCGCCGTCACCCAGGACACGGCCCAGTTGTAGGCCGCCCGCGCCGCACCGCAATGCGAACGCAACGCGACCTGCTGACCCACATTCGGGTCCAATGCGAACCGGTACGCCTGCACCACGAAACCAGCCCGCGGCTCAAACCCCTTCACACCTGGCCGCCTGCGCACACAGCCGAACATCCGCCACGTACAGACAGCCCACCGCAGGCAGACCGCCGAACGGCGACATCCCGACTACCGGCCGACAACAGGCGAAGCACCACATACCGACAATACATGCCCCTACATCAGCACCCCCAGCGGGCGAACCCGCAGCGGCGCCCCCATCGCCCCACCATCAGACACCACACATGACGACACACGACTACACCTGTCGACAAACACCGGAGCAGTTCGCAACCCCTGGTAACCGCCCAGCCCTCCGCCGCCCGCCCTCCGCGGCAGGCAGTTTCGGGGAAAGTGCAGGTTGCCCACGTCTTGTTCGTGCACTTTCCCCGAAACTGCCTGCCGGCACTGACCCGCGGGCGGCGCAGCGGTTAGGGGCGGGCGGTGTGGGAGGGGCGTGGGGCGGCGAGGGACGCGGTGAGTTCGCGGAGCACGCCGTGGGCATCGGCTGCCAGCGCGACGGCGTACACGAACCGGTCGGGCCGCAGCACCACGAGGTCGACGCCGCGCTCGCGCAGCCATCCGGCAAGCACACCGCCGGTGTCGACGACGTCGACCCGCGAGCCGTCGTCCGAGCCGGAGGAGGGCGCGACGATGCCACCGGCCGGATGCACCGCCACCCGCCGCAGCGGCGGCGTCGCTCCGCCCGGCTCGCCCGAGGGACTGTCCGCCTCCCCCAGCGCCGCGACGGCTGCCGCGAGGCCGACCACCGCGAACCCGTCGCCGAGCACCTCGTCGAGCGGCACCGGCGCGGCAGAACCCGGCAGGGTCACCGTGGGCTGCGGGAACAGGCAGCCGACCGGGCCGTTGCGCCGCCCGCCGCGCATCAGGCCGTGCTCGTACGCCGGCACGGGTTTGAACTCGAAGTGCTCGACCGCCCGCCGCACCCGCGGCACCAGCTGCGCCGCCGTCAGCAGCGTGTCCCGGGCCCAGGCCCCGGCCCGGCTGCGCGCCAGGAACACCCGCCCCAGGTTGACGCTCATCCGCGCCATCGCCACGGTGTGCGGGCGGCGCTCGGCCTCGTACGTCTCCAGCAGCCCGTCCCCCGCCCGCCCGGCCAGCACCAGGGCCAGCTTCCAGGTCAGGTTCGCCGCGTCGCGCAGCCCGCTGACCAGGCCCTGCCCGAGGAACGGGGGCATCTGGTGCGCGGCGTCGCCGAGCAGGAACACCCTGCCCTCCCGCCACCGCGCGGCCACCAGGTCGTGGAAGGTGTACCCGACGGCCCGCGTGACGGTGAACCGCGCCGGATCCACGTACGGCGCGACCAGCTCGGCGACCACCTCGGGCCGGGTCATCCCGGCGGCGGTCTCGCCGGGCCGCAGCATGAACTCCAGCCGGTAGCCGCCGGCGGTGCCGGGTGACACGAACGCGGGCCGCCGCCAGTCGCACACGAACGTGGTGTGCGGGACGCGCACCGCGTCCGGCGGCACGTCCCCGGAGATCGCCAGCCAGGGCTCGCCGTAGCTGCGCCCGCTCAGCGCGATGCCCGCCTCGGCCCGGGTGGTGCTGCGCGCGCCGTCGCAGCCCAGCACGTACCGGGCCCGGACCAGGCTGGTCTGCCCGGTGGCCGCGTCGCGCAGGGTGACGTCGACGCCGTGCGCGTCCTGGGCCAGGCCCACCAGCTCGGTGCCGAGCCGCAGCGTGACGTGGCCGAAGCGGTCCAGCCCCGTACGCAGCGCCGCCTCCAGCCGGGGCTGGTCGAAGAAGTTCAGCGGCGGGTGCCCGAAGCCGAAGTCGACCTCGGACAGGCGGACCCGGGCGAAGACCCGGCCCGCCCGGTTGACGTAGTTCGCCAGCACCGGCCGGTGCATGTCCGGGCCGACCTCGCCGAGCAGCCCCGCCTGCTGGTAGACGCGCAGCGCCTCGTCGTCGCAGGAGAACGCGCGCGGCTGGCCGTGCGGCAGCGCGCTGCGCTCGACGACCAGCGTGCTGACGCCGCGTACGCCGAGCAGGTTGGCGGTGAGCGCGCCGACGGGGCCGCAGCCGACGATCACGACGTCGACATCGGCGGGGGTCGCGGAGGGGGTGGTCATGGCCGGTCCTTGTCGTTCGGGGGAGGCGCCGGTGCGGCGGCGGCAACGTAACCGGGGGCGCGTGCATTCGGCGTGCACCGCCGGGCCGGCCGGTCCGCTGCCCTATATCGTGGGTCCGGTGCGGGTGACGACCTGGAACGTGAACTCGGTGAAGCAGCGGCTGCCCCGGCTCCTGCCGTGGCTGGACCAGCGCAGGCCGGACGTGGTCTGCCTGCAGGAGCTGAAGCTCGGCGACGACGCCTTCACCGAGCTGCTGGGCGAGGAGCTGGCCGGGCGGGGGTACGCGTTCGCCGTGCACGGCGAGGCCCGCTGGAACGGCGTGGCGATCCTGTCGAAGGTCGGCCTCGACGACGTCGTGCAGGGGCTGCCGAACGGGCCGGGCTTCCCCCAGCAGGAGGCGCGGGCGGTGGCCGCGACCTGCGGCGGCATCCGCGTGCACTCGGTGTACGTGCCCAACGGGCGGGAGCCGGACTCCGACCACTACCGGTACAAGCTGGCCTGGCTGGCGGCGCTGCGTGACACCGTCGCCGCGGGCCCCGAGGCGGCGATCGTGGCCGGTGACGTGAACATCGCACCCGCCGACGCGGACGTGTTCGACCCGGCGGCGTTCGTGGGCAGCACTCACGTGACCGCGCCGGAGCGGGCGGCGCTGGCCGAGCTGCAGGCGCTCGGGCTGCACGACGTGGTCCGCGACCGCTGGCCGCAGGAGCGCGTCTTCTCCTACTGGGACTACCGGGCCGGCATGTTCCACCAGGACCTCGGCATGCGCATCGACCTGATCCTGGCCTCGGCCCCGGTGGCCGCGCGAGCGAAGGCCGCCTGGGTGGACCGGCTGGCCCGCAAGGGCACCGGCCCCAGCGACCACGCGCCGGTGGTCGTCGACCTGGACGAGGCGCCCGACGGCGACATCGGCCCGGTGGTGCCGCCGCCGTCCGCACCGCGCACCGGGCGGGGCGCGAAGCTGCCGCAGGCCCCGGCCCCGACCGACACATGAGCGGCACCTTGGACCCCCGCCTGCACGTGGGCTGCGCGATGTGGACGCACAAAGCGTGGCCGGGACACGCCCTGCCGCCCGGCGAGCGCCTGCGCTGGTATGCGAGCTGCTGCAACGCGGTCGAGGGCAACACGACCTTCTACGCGACCCCGGCACGGAGCACGGTGGAGACGTGGGCGGAGCAGACCGGGCCGGACTTCCGGTTCGTGGTGAAGCTGCCCAAGCCGATCACGCACGAGCGGCGGCTGTCCGGCGCCGACGAGGAGCTGCGGGTCTTCCTGGACGCGATCGAGCCGCTCGGCCCGCGCAACCACGCGCTGTGGCTCCAGCTGCCGGGCTCGTTCGGCCCGAGCGACGTCGGCGATCTCGCCGCGTTCCTGCGGCGGCTGCCGGGCACCTTCCGGTATGCCGTCGAGGTGCGCCACCGGGCGTTCTTCGAGGACCCGCGCGAGGTGCGGCAGCTCGAACAGGTGCTCGGGGCGGCCGGGGCGGAGTGGGTGCCGTTCGACACGGTCGCGTTCTTCGACACGCCGCCGACCAGCGACGCCGAGCGCGACGCGTGGCTGAAGAAGCCGCGCATGCCGCGCCGCTCGGCCGCGCTGACCGACCGGCCGATCGTGCGCTACCTGGGCCGCGACGACACCGACCGGACCGTGGCGGGCTGGGCGCACTGGGTGGACGTGGTCGCGGGCTGGCTGCGCGAAGGGCGCTCGCCGACGGTGTTCGTGCACACGCCCGACAACGCCGACGCGCCCGAGCTGGCCCGCCGCTTCCACGGGGAGGTGCGGGCACGCGTACCGGAGCTGGCCGCCCTGCCCGAGCCGGTGGAGCCGGCCCGCGACGACGAACCGCTCACCCTGTTCTGACCCGGGTTGTTGCCGGAACGGCAACGAACTTTGCCCTCCGGCCGCGCGAAAGCGCAGGCTGGGAGCTGGAGGTGGTCACCCATGACCCACACGCACGACCCGCACGACGTCCCCGACATGGACGTCTTCTTCACCGCCGAGTTCTGGGACGAACGGTACGGCTCCAAGGAGCGGATCTGGAGCGGCAACCCGAACCCGCACCTGGTCACGACCGCCGCCGAGCTGACCCCGGGGACGGCGCTCGACGTGGGCTGCGGCGAGGGCGCGGACGCGGTGTGGCTGGCGGACCGGGGCTGGCGGGTCACCGGCGTGGACGTGTCGGCGGTGGCGCTGGGCCGGGCGGCGGCCGCGGCCGAGGCGGCGGGCGTCGCGGACCGGACCACCTGGCTGCGCGAGGACCTGCTCGCCTGGGCGCCCGAGCCGGACGGGTTCGACCTGGTGTCGGCGCAGTTCATGCAGACGCCGGAGCCGCTGCGCACGGCCCTGCACCGCAGGCTGGCCGCCGCCGTGCGGCCCGGCGGCACGCTGCTCATCGTCGGCCACCACTTCTCCGACCTGGAGACCACGGTGGGCCGCCCGCACCTGCCGGAGCTGATGTTCACCGCCGAGCAGGCCGCCGCCGCGCTCGCCCCCGAGGCGTGGGAGATCCACACCACGACCCCGTCGCGCGAGGTCACCGACCCCGAAGGGCGGCCGGTCACCATCCACGACGCGGTGCTGCGGGCGGTCCGCCGCTGATCGTTTGACCCGCCCCCGCCGCACCGGCGACAGTGGACGGTGTGAAGCGTGCCCTGGATCTGCTGACCGTGGCCGCGTACCTGACGCTGCTCGCCGGGACCGGCAAGGCGCACCACACGATCCTGGCGCTGGTCACGGGCGCGGTCTACGTCGCCTGCGCCACGGCGGGCTTCGCCTGGGTGCTGCGGCGCGACCGGCGCGCGATCAGCGTCACCTACGTGGTGGTGCAACTGCACTTCGGATACGTCGTCTTCGTCGCGTCCGGGGCGGCCGTCGGCGCGGTGCTGCTGCTCCTGGTGCTGGTGAGCCACAGCGTGCTGCTGCTCCCGCCGCCGGGCGTGGTGGTCGTGGTCGCCCAGGTGCCGTTAGTGCACATCGGCATGGCGTGGCGCGACGGGCTGCGCGAGGGCCTGGGCACGCTGGCCGCGGCCGCGTTCGCCGCCGTGCTGACCCACCTCATCGTGCGCGAGCAGCGGGCACGCGCCGAGCTGGCCGCCACGCACGAGCAGCTGCGGGCGTACGCGGTGCAGGCCGAGCGGCTCGCGGCGGTGCAGGAGCGCAACCGGGTCGCCCGCGACATCCACGACGGCCTCGGCCACTCGCTGACCGTGGTCCAGATGCAGGTCAAGGCGGCCCGCGCGGTGCTCGCCACGGACCCGGGCCGGGCTGACACGGTGCTGGCCAAGGCGCAGGACCAGGCCGAGCAGGCGCTGGCCGAGGTACGCCGCTCGGTCGGCGCGCTGCGCGAACCCCGCACCGCCGTGCCGCTGCCGGACGCGCTGCGCGAGCTGGTCGCGCTGGCCTCGGCCGCGGGCGTGCCGACGAGCCTGGACGTGACCGGGCCGGCCCGCCCGCTGGAGCCCGCCGCGGAGGAGTCGCTCTACCGCGCCGCGCAGGAAGGGCTGACCAACGTGCGCAAGCACGCCCACGCCACCCGGGCCGCGCTGGTGCTCGACTACACGGGCGAGGCGGAGGTGCGGCTGGAGGTGCGCGACGACGGCGCGGGCCCCGCCGGTGACCCGTACGACGCCGGGTTCGGCCTGGTGGGGGTACGCGAGCGCGCCGCGCACGCCGGAGGGCGGATGAGCTTCGAGCCCGTGCCCGGCGGCGGCGCGGCGCTGCGGGTGGCGGTGCCCGGATGAGCGGCGGGCCGGTGCGGGTGCTGCTCGCCGACGACCAGGCGCTGTTCCGCGAGGCGCTGGCGATGCTGCTCGGCGTACGCGACGACATCGAGGTGGTCGGCGAGGCGGGCGACGGCGCGCAGGCGCTGGACCGCGTGGGCGAGCTGCGTCCCGACGTGGTCCTGATGGACCTGCGCATGCCGGTGCTGGACGGGGTCGCCGCCACCCGCCGGCTGCGGGTCGAACAGCCCGAGGTACGGGTCATCGTGCTGACCACGTTCGACGACGACGAGGAGGTGTTCGCGGCGCTGCGCGCCGGAGCCGTGGGCTACCTGCTGAAGGACGCCTCGTCGGCGCAGCTCGTGGACGCGGTGCACGCCGCCGCGCGCGGCGAGGCCGTGTTGCAGCCGTCGGTGGCGGCGAAGGTGGTTGCGCAGTTCGCCCGGTTCACGCCCGAGCCCGCCGTGCCACGGCTGCAGCCGCTGGTGGTGCCGCTGTCCGAGCGGGAACTGGAGGTGCTGCGGCTGCTCGCGGGCGGCCGGTCCAACCGGGAGATCGCCGCCGCCCTGTTCCTGGCCGAGGGCACGGTCAAGAACCACGTGACCAGCGTGCTGGGCAAGCTCGACGCCCGCGACCGCACCCAGGCGGCACTGCGGGCCCGCGACCTCGGCCTGCTGTGACCAGAGCACCGTGCGGCGGGTGACCTGCCGCCTCGTCGCGCAGCCGGCTGGCGGTGAGCTGCTCGGGGTCACGGCCGGAGGTGACCCCCGGTCATGACGTTCGGCACCTGCCTGTCGCGCCGGCACGGCCGACGATGGACGGCATGACGACCTCCACCTGCGACAACGATCCCGCCCACGCGCCCCGCTCGGCGGCCCGCAAGAACCTCCGCTTCGCGCTGCACTACGCCGAGATGGTCGTGGCCATGTTCGTCGGCATGTTCGCGCTCGGGCCGCTGTGGTCGTGGGCCTGGCCGGGGCTGGACAGCCTGCCCGCCGTGGACGCGGTGGTCATGGCGACGAACATGACGGCCGGCATGGCGGCGTGGATGCGGGTGCGGCGCCACTCGTGGCCGCGGATCGCCGAGATGTCGGCGGCGATGTACCTGCCGTTCCTGGTGCTGCTGGTGCCGTACTGGATGGGCGTGCTGTCCGCCCACGGGCTGATGATGGGCGGCCACGTGATCATGTTCCCGGCGATGCTCGCCGCCATGCTCTGGCGGCTGGACGAGTATCGGCACTGACTCGTCGGCCACCGGGAAGATCGCGAGTTCGTGTCGAAACCTGTGGTCAGACCAAGGTTTCGACACGAACTCGCGATCATCGCGTGCGGGTGGGGATCAGTCGGTACAGCTGGTCGGGTCGTCGAAGTGGCCGGGGGTGGCCGGGTAGGCGCTGCCCGAGCCGTGCGAGTTCTCGCCCGGGTAGGTCAGTGCCAGTTCGAGGTACGCCGACGTGCCCGGCGTGGTCGCGTCGGTGGCCGAGCGGCCCGCGCCCGCGCCCCAGACCACCTTCTGCAGGAACGTCTGCATGCCGGGGCTGTGCTGGCGGACGTCGTTGTAGCCACCGTAGGCCGCGTTGCAGTGGGTGTAGAGGTTGTAGGCGCCGTTCCAGTCCAGCAGCCGGTCGCCGGGGTTGGGGCCGTTCTGGGCCACGTTGCCCTGCAGCACGTCGCGGTCCCAGCCGCCGTAGAGCCAGTCGGTGCCCTGGTGGTGCTGGTTGTCGGCGGAGCTGCCGTCGGCCATGTCGGTCATCTCGAACCAGGCGCACGGATCCAGGGTCACGCTGCCGGTCGTCTGCGGCCACGGGTTCGTGGTGCAGGACGGGTACGTGCCGCGCGGCCTGAAGTCGAGCAGGTCCGAGCCCAGGTCCCCGGCGATGGACGGGCCGCTGACCGCGCCCGCGCCGCCGAACACGTGATCGACGAACCGGTCCCGGTCCCCGCGCGCGGCCGCGTCGAACACGCCCGCCTTGAGGCAGTCCGCGGTGGCCGCGTCCAGCACCGGGTCGCAGCCCTTGCCGCCCCACAGCACGTCCGCACCGGCGCCGCCGTAGACCGAGTCGCCGCCGCTGTCGCCGTTGACCAGGTCGTCGCCGAACCCGCCGTGCAGGTCGTCGGCGCCGGTGCCGCCGCGGATGCGGTCGTCACCACCGTACTGGTAGCCGTCCCACGGCATCGCGGTGCTGGTGGAGCCGCCGATCCAGGTGTCGCCGTCGGTGTCGTGGAGCAGGTCGGCCCGCCGGTCGTAGTAGCCCGCCCGGAAACCGGTGTAGGTCTCCTGCGGCGTGCCGCTGAGCGTGGCGGTGAAGCCGAGCGCCGCGACGTCGTCGGGGTTGAGGTGCTGGTTCACCACGCCGCCCCGGTCGCCGAGGACGGCGTCGTCGCCCGCCTCGCCGTACAGGGTGTCCGCGCCCAGCTCACCGAACACGTCGTCGTCGCCGTCGCCGCCCCGGATGGTGTCGTCGCCGTCCTGGCCCCAGATGCCGTCCTGACCGGCGTCGCCCCACAGCTGGTCGGCCCCGAACGAGCCGGCCGGCTCGCAGGTGGCCTGGGCCGTGGTGCAGAACCTGGTCGAGGGGCCGGGCAGAGCCGGGTCGTGGGTGCGCGCGACGGTCGCGTCCACCGGGACGGCCCCGGTCGGGTAGCGCTCGGTGTAGACGCGCTCGCCGGTGCCGCCGTTGATCAGCGTACGCAGCAGCGAGCCGTCGTCGCCGAGGATCACGTCGGCGCCGCCGTCACCCTGGACGAAGTCCCCCGCGTCGCGGAAGCCCTGCCGGGACGAGCCGCCGATCAGGTCGTCCTGCCCGTCCGGGGTGCCGGTCCCGATCAGGTCGCCGGGGCCGGAGGCGCTGCCGGGCCAGCCCGGGTCGGTGAGCGGGGTGACCGGGGTGTGCCCGGTGCCGGTCAGCGGCAGGTCGCCGCGCAGGGTGTCGCTGCCGCCGTTGCCCTCCAGGTAGTCGCCGTCGCCGTCGCCGCTGAGGGCGTCGTCCCCGTCCTGGCCGTAGGCCACGTCGACGCCGTGCCCGCCGCTGATGCGGTCGCCACCGCTGCGGGTGGCGTCGGCCGGGGCGGCGAGGTCGTACATCGTGACGGTGCGCGCCGCGATCGGCTGCCCGCCGGTGCCCAGCCGCACGGTCGCCGCGGTGGGCTGCTCGCCGCCGAGCGGCCGCAGCACGACGCCGTTGTCGCCGATGGCCACGTCCGAGCCGGGCCCGCCCCAGATCGCGTCGGCGTGGTCGGGCTGACCCTTGCCGGTGGTGTCCTCCGTGGACGAGCCGCCGACCAGGTCGTCGTCGCCGCCGTCGCCCTCGATCCAGTCGGTGCCGGGGCCGCCCTCGGCGTAGTCCTGGCCGGACCCGCCCAGGATCCGGTCGGCGCCGGCCTGGCCGTAGGCGACGTCGCCCTCCAAGCCACCGTCGATGAAGTCGTTTCCGCTGCTCCCGGCCACCGGGGTGAAGCCGAGGTCGAGCAGCACCACCCGCCGGGCCGGGAAGTCCCGGCCCTGGGTGACCCGGGTCGGGGTGCCGTCGGCGAAGACCTGGGCGTTGTCGCCGAGGATCAGGTCCGCGCCGCCGTCGCCGTAGAGCAGGTCGCCGCTGTCCGGGCGGCCGGTGCCCGCCGACGCCTCCTGGGTGGAGCCGCCGAAGACGGTGTCGAAGTCGCCGCCGCCGCGGACCGTGTCCCCGGCGTTGTTGCCTTCGAGGTGGTCGTCGCCGTCACCACCGAAGACCGTGTCGGCCGCCAGGCCGCCGTAGGCGATGTCGTCGCCGGTGCCCGCGTCGATGACGTCGGGACCGCCGGCCGCCGGGACGGTGCCGTCCAGGTCGTACGGGAACGGCCCGATCTCGCCGATCTTCGCGGTGCCGTTGTCGCCCACGAGCCGGTCGTCGCCGCCCTCACCGAACAGCTGGTCGCCGGTGTCGGGGTCGGCGGCCGTGCGGCTGCCGCCGTACAGCACGTCGTCGTGCTCGCCGCCGAAGACCCGGTCGAAGCCGTTGTCGCCCTCGATCGTGTCCAGGCCGTCACCGCCGTAGGCCGCGTCGTCGCCGTCGTTGCCGAAGATCGTGTCGTCGGCGGCGTCGCCGAAGACCTGGTCCCCGCCGAGGCCGCCCCAGGCGCGGTCGGCGCCGCCGCCCAGGTACAGCACGTCGTCGCCGCGCTGGCCGCAGGCCCGGTCGTCGCCGCCGCCGAGGTCGGTGCGGTCGTCGCCGCCGCCGGCGCTGACCACCTCGACCCCGCTGCCGCCCAGGATCAGGTCCTTGCTGCCCTGGTCCTCGGCCGAGGGCTGGGCGCCGGAGCTGTACGAGTCCACGCACAGCTCGTCCGGCAGGTGCTTGTCGCCGAAGATCGTCGAACCGCCGTCGCCGCCGAGGATGTGGTCCCGGCCGAGGCCGCCGACGAGCAGCTTGGTCTGGCTGGTCACGCCGCTGGGCAGCGGCTCGTGCGTGACCGTGCGGGCCGTGCCGAACCCGTCGTCCTTGGGACTGGCCGCGGTCTCCACCCGGGACGGCTCGGCGATGACCCAGTCGTCGCCGGGGCCGCCGTAGATCTCGTCGGTGCCGTAGCCGCCGATGAGCACGTCCGCGTTGCCGTAGCCGCTGATCTTCGCAGTGGTGTCGTTCGGCGAGTGGGAGGTGACCAGGTCGACGCCCTGCGAGCCGACGACGGTGTCGGTGCCGCCGCCGGTGTCGACCTTGTCGACGTCGATGCTGGGGCCGTAGCCGTCGTCGTCGACGGTGTCGGGCACGGCGGTGCTGTACGTGTTGATCTTGTCGTCGCCCTTGCCGCCGCTGATCGTGTCCGAGCCCTGGCCGCCGACGAGGGTGTTGATCCCGTTGCCGTGCTTGTCGTCGATGTTGACGCCGATGACGTCGTCGCCGTCGTTGCCGTACACCTTGTTGGCGCCGTGGCCGACGGCGATGTGGTCGGCGTCGGTCGCCTCGCCCAGGGTGGCCGAGACCGGCGGCTGGTGCAGCTTCGCCGGGTCCCAGTCGACGACGCCGCTGAGGTCGACCTCGCCCTGCGGCGTGGTCACCTTGACCTCGCCGGGCCGGGCGCTGATGTCCAGGTCGCCGTCGCCGGAGACGATGTCGTCGCCCTCGCCGGTGGTGATGACGTCCTTGCCGGGGCCGCCGGCGACCCAGGAGACGGTCATCGGCCTGCCGTCCTTGGCCGCGACGTCGCCGGTGGTGATGATGTCGTCGCCACCACCGCCCTGGACCCACGCGTTGCCGGTGCCGGTCTTGATGCGGTCGGGGCCGGGCGTGCCGACGACCACCGCGTCCAGCTCGAACTGCGAGGTCACCGTGCCCGCGTTGTCCGGGGCGGTCTTGCTCTTGTCGCCGTCGCCGAGGAACGTCAGCGCCATGCCCGACTTGGCCGCGTCGAAGTCGCCGGTGAGCCGGCCGTCGACGACGACGCGCTTGATGCCGGCGTTCGGGAACACCTGGCGGCGGCCCAGCGACTCCACGGCCACGCCGTCGAAGTCGGCGTTGACCGGCTGGCCCAGTTCCTCGTCCGCGTAGTGCAGCGAGTAGACCTTGACCACGTCGCCCTTGTCCTTGTTGTCCCACACGGCGTGGCCGCGCTGGGCGGGTTTGCCGAAGCGGCCCGCGAAGACGATCAGCGTGTCACCGTGCACCGCGCCCAGCTCCGGCGGCGGCGGGTCGCAGTCCGGCTGTGCCTTGAAGTCGAGCAGCACGGCGTTGACCAGGGTGAAGTCGAACGTCTTGGAGAACAGGAACAGGTTGAAGGTGATGTAGACCTTGAGGAACACCGACAGCTGGCCGCTCACCGTGAACAGGCAGATCGGGTTGACCTGCAGCCGTTGCAGGAATTCGCTGGTGCGGAACTTGCCGTCGTTGTTCGGGTCGTTCCACAGGAAGCCGATGGTCAGGCGTACGCCGCCCTCCACCCCTGCGGACACGATCAGAACGGTGACCTGCGCGCCCGCCGCGATCTCACCCTTGAGCGTGATCACCGGGGCGGCGTTGCCCTTGTCGTCGGTGGTCTTGAAGTAGATGCCGTCGAGGATGCCGATCGCGTCGACCGCCGCGCCGTCCTGGGCCGCCTCGATGGCCGTGCGGATGCCCTTGGTGTCCAGGCCCATCCGGATGTGGGCCGAGACGGACGCGCTGCCCGCCAGCGTGATCATGACCGGCGGCGGCGCGTACACCGGCCCGAAGCTCTGCCGCCAGGTGAATCCGAGCGACAGCGCGCCGGAGTCGAACGACACCAGCTCGATGTCCTGCCCGAGCAGCAGCCCGAACGCGGACGCCGGGTTGTCGAAGATCGGGAAGGCGAAGCCGAGCTTCTCGGCGTTGCTCTTGCCCTCGGCCAGCGACGTCGGCTTCGCGTAGAGCTTCTCGCCGTCGCTCTTCGCGTCGACCGCGTCCTTGACGTCCTTCGCCACGGCCGGGTCGTAGCCGTCGCCCTTGTCGATGAGGCTCTCGGCCGAGGCCGGGGACGCGGCCGTGGACAGCGCCTTGTCCGGGTTGACGAGGAACGCGCCGAGCGGGATCAGGCAGCCGTCACCGCTGGAGTTGCACTTGGGGATCTTGTTCACGAACGTGATGACGTCGCGGATGCGGTCGATGAACGTCAGATCGGGCCCGCCGGCCAGCGTGGAGAACTTGTTGGCCAGGTAGATCAGGGTGATGTCCGGGCCGTCGACGGCGTGGGAGAGATCGGACAGCACCGGGATCGGCGCGTACAGCGTGTCGATGATCGGCTGCAGCGGCCCGGTGACCTGCTTGACCTTCTCCAGCACCGGCGCGAGGATCTTGCTGAAGAACGCGCCGACGTCAATCTTGATGTCGGAGAACCCGATGGTCAGGTCCGTCGCCGTCAGCGGCCCGCTGTGGTTGCCGATCCCCCACTTGAGCTTGAAGACCGCCTGGATGCCCGGCAGCGCCGAGCCGATGCCGTCGCCGGCGACCTTCGCCTTGAGCAGCCAGTCGATGTCCACGTCGGCGTCGAGCTGCACGTTGACGTGCGCGCCGATGTCGGCGAGGTCGGCCGGGGCGAGCCGCCGCTCGGCCTGGGGCGTGCAGCCGCCGTCCCAGCAGCTCGCCTCACCGTTGTGCAGGTCGATGCCGAAGTAGGCGCTCACCAGCGGCTTCGTCGACGCGGGGTCGCGCTTCTGCGCGGTGACCTGGATGAAGGCCAGCTGCGCGTTGAGCGTCTTGCTGCTGCCGTCGCCGATCTCGAAGGAGGCGCCGATGGCCAGTTCCGGCTTGGTGTCGTCGCCGGTGTCCCGGCCGTGGGTGGCGACGTAGAAGCCCAGCTCGCGGTCGAGGACGACGTCGAGGTGCACACGCCAGCCGAGCCTGGCCTTGATGCCGCCGTCCTCGCCCTTGCCCGCCTTCAGCGCCAGGCCCGGGATGCCGATGTTCAGCGGGACCTGCTTCTCCAGGCAGTCGCCGGTGCAGCCGTTGGTCTGGTCGACGGTGCCGCGGGAGGCGTCGAGCTGGATGCGGATCGACTTGAACTCCTCCGGCCCGCACGGCGAGGTGGCGGTGCAGTCCACCTTGACCTTGACGGCGGCGAAGCCCGTCTCGCCCTCGAGCGCGTCGTTGACGGCATCCTCGACGGCGACGTTGTCGCCCGCGGTGGCCAGGGCCGGCCCGATCTTCGCCTTCACCTTGTCGCGCACGTCGGCGATGAAGCGCTGGCCCTGCTGCAGGTCGTCGCCGACCAGCGGCAGCTTGCCGTCGAAGCTGGCCAGGCGTAGCGCCTCCTCCATCTTCGACAGGTAGCCGTCGATGCCGCCGGTGAAGTCGAGCGGGTTGAGCTTGAAGGTCGCGAAGCAGCCGGCGAAGTTCGGGACGCTGGAGCCCAGCGTGTTCAGGTCCTTGTCGAGCTGCACGGCGAGCACGTTGCTGGTGCCGCCGTCGGGGGTGCAGACCGTCGAGAACACGGGCGCGTTCACGCAGATCGCGGTGCCGCTGGTGCCCGCGCCGCAGTCGACCCCGGCGGTGGTGCGGGTCAGGCTCGCGCCGAGCAGGTCCTTGAACGGGGCGTCGGCGGGCAGGCCGCCGAGGCTGAAGCCGAGGTCCGCCTTGACCGTGGCCGGGTCAGACGGCAACTTGCCCACGGCGAGTTCCAGGGGGCCGACCTTCGCGGTCAGCGCCACGTTCGTCGCGTCGGCGGCGACGCTCACCGCGGCGTGCGAGCTCTTGTCGATCAGCGGTACGCCGTCGGCGCGCAGCGGCAGCAGCAGGCCGATCGAGGCGTCGCCCTTGACGGTGACGCCGAAGGTGCCCTGCGCGTCGACGCTGACGAGGTTGCGGGTGCCGTCCCAGCTCATCGACAGCGGGCCGCCGGTGTGGAACTGCCGCTTCCAGGTCCACGACAGCTTCAGGTGCGGGCCGTTCGGCTTGGCGGTGTCCAGCTCGAACCCGAACCCGGAGCCGGTGCCGAGCACGGTGTTGAGCCGGTCGACGGCGTCCTGCAGCGTCGACGGCGGGTCGGCGAGCAGCTTGTCCACGGCGTCGGCCAGTTCCGGGCGTACGGCGTAGGCGGTGCCGTCGGACGGTCTGGTCTGCGTACCCCCGTCGATCTCCAGGGTGGATCCGTCGACGACCTTGCTGATCCGGTAGGCGTGGCTGCCCACCACGATGGTGCGGCCGGTCAGGCGCGCGCCGAACGGCGCGGCGGCGCGGCCGGCGTCGACGAGCTGGAACCGGCCCTTGTCGCCGTCGGTGCCGTCGGTGTAGGTGACCGGCTTGCCGACGCCGCTCTCGTCGGAGCCGAGCAGCTGCTTGGCGGAGCGGCCGATGATCGGCAGCTTGGCCGACAGCGGCCCGGTCCCGGCCGACGGGTCGAGGAAGGCCTCGTTGACCTGCCGCAGCGCGGAGATCACCAGAGCCATCAGGGCCTGCGGGTCGTCGGGGTTGAAGTCGGTGGCGAACAGGTCCGACAGGCTCGACGTGTCGACGGTGGGGGCGGCGTCGGGCAGGGTCCAGGCGACATCGACGCTCACGCCGGTGCCGAGGCTGCCCGAGGCGCCCGGCACGGAGACCTTGACCTGGCCGGTCGCCTTCACCGAGACGGCCGGGGCGAGCAGGTCGGCTGGCTGGGCGGGCAGGTGCTGGGTGAGCAGCCGGGCGAACAGGTCGGCGAGGCTGACGTCCGCGGCCTGCTGGAACCTGACGCTGATCATGTCGGTGCCGGTGGCCGGGCCGACTTCCAGGTTGCCGCCGAGTTTCACCTTGAGGAAGCCGGCGGTGGTGAAGAAGTCGATGCCGGTGCGGATCGGGAACGCGGCCGTGAACAGCGGCACGGCCGGGTCGGTGCGCAGCATGACGCGGTCGGCGTTGACCTGCGGGTCGGTCGACGGGCGCAGGTCGAGCACGATGGTGACCCGGGCCTGGTAGGAGGGCTTGACCTCGGCGTAGCTGGACTGGGCGTTCGCGCCGCGCAGGCCGGTCTTGCCGTTGCTGCCGGTTTTGGTGAGCGCCCCGCCGAGTTCGACGGCGCCGATGTGGGCCTCGCCGCTGCTGATCACCCACGGGCTGGTGTCGACGGGCTGTCCGCCGACCCAGCCGTGGGCGTCCAGGGTGATCGAGTTCTTGGTGTTGGCGGTGATGGTGCCGCCCGAGGTGCCGGCGACGACCCGCTGGCCGACCAGCGCGCCCTCGGTGAACTTGTCGGCGCTCAGGGTGAAGCCGGTCGGGCTGAACACCGCGCCCTGCCCGGTGACCTTGGCCGCGCCCGTGTCCAGCGGGATCCAGTCGGAGGTCCGGCCGAACTTCAGCGGGAAGGCGATCTTGTCGTTGACCAGGGTCGCCCCGCCCTCGGGCAGTGCCGCGGCGTCGAGCAGGCCCTCCTGGGCGAGCTTGGTGAACAGGTCCTGCAGGCTGGTGAAGCGCGGCTGCCCGGCCAGCGCCGGGTCGTCGACGCCCTCCTGGAAGTTCGCGTCGCCGGGCTTGGGCCGGATGTACTTGCCCAGGAACGCCACGAGCTGCTCGTTGATCTTCACGGCGTCGGCCAGGGTGCCCTTGAGGAACGGCAGCTTGCGGTTGCCCGCGTGCTCGCTGGCCTGGATGCCGCCGATCAGCTCGGCGATCTGGGCGAGGCCCGCGCCGAGGTCGAGCAGGCTCATGTTCCGGAACTTCGCCAGCGTCTCGTCGAGCCCCGTGGTGGTGACCGACGGCGTGCCGTCGGTGATGTCCGGCCAGTCCAGCGTGATGCCCGCGTTGACGCTGGCGGCGACGTTCAGCACCGGCGCGCCGCCGCCCGCGTCCTGCGTGGGCGCGGCCTTGAGCTTGATCTCGGCGTGCGCCTTGCCGGGCGTGGCGGTCTCGGTGACGTCGCCGTCGGGCCCGGTGCCGATGACGCCGCCCGCGTGGTCGAACGTGACCTGCACCAGACCGGCCAGCGAGCCGGGCGCGCCGAGTTCGCCGCTGCCGAAGGCCAGCCTGCCGTCGCCGTTCGGGTCGTTGACCTTGACCACGAAGTGGGCGCTGAGATCCAGGGTGGATGCCTGGTCGACGGCCACGCCGAGGATGCCGAGCGCGGCCTTGGCCTGGCCGGTGTCGCCCAGGTGCGCGACGGCGTCGATGTCCAGGCGCGGGGCGGCGGCGTCGCGGATCAGGTGGGCGCCGGTGCCGGCCGCGTCGACCCGCAGCTTCAGCCGCAGCGTGGCCCAGCCGTCCACGCTCACCGCGTCGGCCAGCGTGACGCCGGCGGCGGCGAACTGCTGCTTGGTGAGCTGCTTGTGATAACGCAGCGTCAGGTCGAGGGTGTGATCGCCGTTCGGCTCCTCGCTCAGCGAGCTGTCGAGCGTGCCGCCGCCGGGCACCGGGGCGTCGTCGTTGGTGAGGTCGTCCTGGAGGACGTCAGCGGCCCTGGCGATCAGCTGCTCGGCGTCGGTGAGGCTGCCCGGGCTCACGCCGAGCAGCGGTATCGGCTGGCCGAGCCGGCCGACCTGGCCCAGACCCTGCTCCGCCCAGTCCCCGGCCTGGGTGGCCAGCGCTCTGAGCGCCGTCTCCCATGGCTCGGCGGCGTGCGCCGGTGTCGCGTGCACCGCCGCGAGCGGCAGTGCCAGCACCGCCGCGAGCGCCGTCGAAATCCAGCGTCGCACAGCTGATCCCCCTGACCCGTTACCGCCGCCCGGGCAGGCAGCGAGACGGAGCAAGAAGATCGGAACCGACCTATCGACGACAATGGCTTTATCGAGTTGCCGACACGGAGTAGAGCCGATCTATCACCCTGCGTGACACCGTCTACAATGGACTCGACCGAAGGGTGGATTGCCCTGCCACACCGGCCGACACCCCCGCCCGTCAGCGCCTGTCGACGGGCGTCTCGTAGCAGACGCGCCAGCCGTCGCTCTCGTCGTACAGCTCGAAGTGCCACAGGTGGACCTTGCCCGCGGCGTCGGTGAGGTCGGCCTCGACGTAGTAGCCGGTGGGCGCCTCGCCGCGGTCCTCGATGACCACCTCGACGATGCGGTAGCTCTCGATGTCCGGCGCGGCGTGATAGCGCGCCCACTCCTCCTGGGGGTGTTTGCGCTGCTCCTCGGCGCACACCCAGCGGTAGGCGGCGGCGTAGTCGGCGTCGCGCCACGCGTCGAGATACGCGGTGGCGGCCTCGGTCATCCCGGCCTTCGTGCGCGGATCGGCCCAGTTCCGGTAGGCCACGTACGCCGGGGTGCCCACGCAGATCAGCAGTGCGACGATCACCAGAGCGGGGACGAGCCCACGTTCCTTGCCGGTGTCGGCCATGCGGTCCCTTCCATCGGCCTTGGACAATGGGCACGGTAGGGCACGGCCGCCAGCCGGGCGTGCACGACGATCGACGTCCCGGCATACGTCTGATAACGTCTGGAACGCTCCGAATCGCACTCACCGCCGCGTTTCACCAGTCGGTTCAGCGCGTCGCGGCCTGCCCGGGCCGGGACGCCGTCGGCGGAGGTCGTATGGCGGCAGAGCGGATGTTCCGCGTGCAGCGGCAGGAGCTGCTGCTCGGCGAGCTGCGCCGGCACGGCGCGGTGCGGGTCAGCGCCTTCGCGCGGGAGCTGGACGTCAGCGAGCTGACCATCCGGCGCGACATCGACGCCCTGGCCCGGCGCAATCTCGTGACGAAGGTGCACGGCGGGGCGACGCTGCCCGGCCCGGTCGACCGGACGACGCGGCCACGGCAGGCGCCGCAGCGGTTCACGGTGGGCATGGTGGTGCCGTCGCTGGACTTCTACTGGCCGCCGATCGTCGGCGGGGCGCGGGCGGCCGCCGCCGCGCTGGGAGTGAACCTGCAGCTGCGCGGCTCCAGCTACGACCCGGACGAGGACCGGCGCCAGATAGGCCGGCTCATCGAGGCGGGCCAGGTGCAGGGCCTGCTGCTGGCGCCGAGCCTGGAGGGCGGCCGGGCGCCCGAGATGATCGACTGGATCGGGCGGCTGCCGGTGCCGACGATCCTGGTGGAGCGCCAGCCGGAGCGGTGGACCTCGACCGCGCGGCAGCTGGAGTGCGTACGCAGCGATCATGCGCTGGGCATGGAGATGGCCGTGCACCACCTGCACCGGCAGGGCCACCGGCGGATCGCGCTGCTGCTGTCCAAGGGCAGCCCGACCTCGGCGTACCTGGCCCAGGGCTGGCGGGTGGCCTGCGCGGACGTGGGGATCTGCGACGCGATGGTGATCCGCGAGTCGGTGGCGCTGGACACCCCCGGCCACCGGGAGATCATCCGCGGGGTGCTGGCCGAGTGCGAGCGCTCGCGCATCACGGCGCTGATCGTGCACAGCGATCCCGACGCGATGTCCGTGGCGCAGTTCTGCGCCGAGCACGGGCTGTCCATCCCGGGCGATCTGGCGCTGGTGTCCTACGACGACGAGGTGGCGCACCTGGCCGAGCCGTCGCTGACGGCGGTGCGCCCGCCGAAGGCGCACGTCGGCCGGGTGGCGGTGGAGATGATGGTGTCCCGCCTGCTCGACGGCGAGCGACGCCCCTCGCAGCGGGTGCTGCTGTCTCCGGAGCTGATCGTGCGCCACTCCTCGGTGGCCCACGTCCCGGTCCGGTAGCGGCCCGTGGCCAGGGCTCCGGCAGCCCTGGCCACGGCGCGTGCGGTCAGGACTGGGTGCGGGTCCAGTGCTGGTTGGTGCCGGAGCCGCAGGTGTACTGCTGGATGTCGGCGCCGTCGGCGGTGGACGAGCCGACCACGTCCAGGCACTTGCCGCTGTGGCGGGCCCGGAGCTGGAAGTAGCTGCCGGTGGCGACCCACTGCCACTGCTGGTTGGTGCCGCTGCCGCAGGTGTACTGGATGATGTTGGCTCCGTCGGCGGTCGAGGCGCTCGCCACGTCGAGGCACTTGCCGCTGACCTGGCTGACCACCCGGTAGTAGCCGCCGCCCGCGTCCTGGAACTGCCACTTCTGGTTGGCGCCGCCGTTCCAGGTCCACTGCTTGATCTCGGCGCTGTTGGCCGTGGACGCGCTGACCACGTCCATCACCTTGCCGCTGTTGCGGTTGGTGATCCGGTAGACCGGGGCCGCCTGGGGCAGCGAGGCGACCGGGAGCACGGTGCCGTGGCGGCACCCCGGGCAGGCCACGCTGCTCAGCCCGGTCCAGGAGTTGAGGTCGGAGCTGGTCGCCGACCAGATCCCGCCGTTGGTGTACTTGTCGATGTAGATGCGCCAGACGCCGTTGGCCTGCTGCACCACCGCCGGTCCCTCGTACCCGGACGTCCACAGCGTGGCCGCGATGGTCCAGCCGCTGCTCAGGCTGGTGCTGGTCCAGTGCTCGATGTACTTGCTGGTCTCGTTCTTGGTGAAGGCGTGGTAGGTGCTGCCGGACTTCACCACGTACGTGTCGATGTGGTTGAAGCCCAGCCCGCCCATCTGCGCCGGACCGCTCCACGAGGTGAGCGCGCTGTTCTGGGCGGTGTAGACGTACGGCCGGAAGCAGTTGGAGCAGGTCGTCTGCGCGATGCTCGCGATGATCCGGACCGTGCCGCCCTCGACGTAGAACTCGGGCGCCCAGGTGAACCTCGTGTCCGCGATGCCGGAGTTCACGCTGGCCACGTGCGTCCAGCTGGTCAGGTTGGTGCTGGAGGCGACGTTGAAGTAGGTCGAGTTGGTCGTCCACGACTGGACCGTGTACGCGATGAAGTACACGCCGTTGAGCTGGATGATGCTCGGGTCGCGCAGCACGCCCGACGGCCCCTGGTAGTTGGTGTCCGCGTAGGTGGTGAAGTTGCTGCCGTCGGTGGACTGGTAGACCCACAGCTCCTGGTCGGCCGCCCCGTCCCCCTTGAACGTCGTGTAGAGGTAGCCGCTCGCGGCCGACGCCGGTGCGGCGACCGCGACGAGGCTTCCCGCGGCCACGAGCAGCACGGCGGCCGTCCGGGCCGCCCACCGCCGGAGCCGGGTGGCCGGTCCTGCTTGACGTGATGTCACGCTTGCCTCCTCAGGCGGGTCAGGCGGTGGTGCGGGACCACTGCTGGTTGGTGCCGCTGCCGCAGGTGTACTGCTGGATGTCGGTGCCGTCGCCGGTGCCGGAACTCACCACGTCGAGGCACTTGCCGCTGTTCACGTTGACCACGCGGTAGTAGCCGCCGCCGGCGTCCTGGAACTGCCACTTCTGGTTGCCGCCGCCGTTCCAGGTCCACTGCTTGATCTCGGCGTTGTTGGCGGTGGACGCGGAGATGACGTCCATGACCTTGCCGCTGTGCCGGGCGGTGACCCGGTAGGCGGGCACCGCGCCGGTGCCGGTCACCGTGCCGGTCGCGGTGTCGATGACCACCTGCGGATACCAGGTCAGGCTCATGCTGGTGCTGGACGGGAAGCCGATGGGCAGCCACACGTACTGCGAGTCGCCGACCGGCCCGCCCCAGGCCCCGGCCCACCGGTCCCCCAGGTACAGGTAGCTGGTGGTGGACGAGCCCTGGATCGGCAGCACGTACGCCGGCTGCGAGTTGAACGTGGTGCCGTCGCCGACGTTGGTCCAGCCGGTCCACGGGCCGGAGATGCTCGACGCGGTGGCGTACTTGGCCTGGTTGGGGTTCCAGCCGGTCGCGCCGGAGGTCAGCAGGAAGTACACGCTGCCGCGTTTGAACATGGCCGGGGCCTCGCGGTGGGCGTCGTTCCAGAAGTTGCCGACCAGGCTCGCGACGTTGAGGAAGTCGGCCGTCAGCCGGTAGATGTGCAGGTCGTAGTTCTCGTCGGCGGCCGAGATCATGTACGCGGTGCCGCCGTCGTTGTACAGCGTGATGTCGCGCGACATGTGCTGGCCCAGCGGCCGGAAGCTGCCGTGGTAGGTGTAGTTGCCGTCCACGGTCGCCGAGGACGCGACGGCGGCGCGGGCCTCGCCGTAGTCGCGGCCGTTCTCCTTGTGCATCCACATCACGTAGCGGCCGGTGGCGCTGTTGTAGATCACCTTGGGGCGCTCGATGTTGGCGACGTTCAGCTCGGCGGCCGAGCTCTGGGTGAGCACGTTGTTGCGGAACTCCCAGTTCCGCAGGTCGGTGGAGCGGTACACCGACACCGCGCGGAAGGTGTTGTCCGCGTTGCGGTTCTCACCGAACCAGTAGTAGTAGCCGCCGACCTGCAGCACCCCGCCGCCGTGCGCGTGCAGCACGTTGCCGCTCGTGTCACGGAACTGGGTGCCGTTGGTGACGGTGACGGGTGCCGCCTGGGCGGGCGACACCGCGAACCCGGCGGCGGCGATGGTGAACAGGACGGCGGCGGCCAGGGCAGGCAGCGGCCGCCGGAGGTGCGGGACGGGGCGGGGGCGGAGGTCCACGCTGATCGACTTCCCTCCGTGGAAGGAGCGGTTTCGGGTGCGTTACACGTTGACCCCCGCCGATTCCGCGCGCCACAGTCCGTTCGGGAAGGCTCAGATTCGTTCAGAGTCGAACGCCTGGCGCAGCACCGCCACTCCCCTGGGCTCCAACGCGACGGCCTCCGCCGCGTCCCGGCTGCCGACCAGCAGCTCGCCGGGCAGGCCCGGCACGGTGACCGGCTGCTCGGTGCGGTTGACCAGGAACAGGTAGCGTGCGTCGGCGCCGCGGCGGACGGCCGCCTCGACGTCGCCCCGCGCGGCCGGGGGCAGCTCCGGCGTGAGCCCGGCGGTGCCCGCGAGTTCGCCCAGCAGGCGCGTCAGGCCCGCCGGGCCGAGGCGGGTCGACACGTATGCCGCCGTGCCCGCGCCGGTGGCGCGCCGGGTGACCGCCGGGTGCCCGGCGTGCTCGCCGGTGGCGTAGCGGGCCAGCACCGTCACGTCCGAGCCGGTGACCTGGACGCGCTCGGTCCACAGGGTGCCGCGCAGGCCGGTGTCCAGCGTCTCGGTCTCGCCGTCGAGCAGCGGCGCGAACTCCTCGACCCGGATGCCGAGCAGGTCGCGCAGCGCGCCGGGGTGGCCGCCGAGCCAGACGTGGTCGTGCTCGTCGACGATGCCGGAGAAGTACGTCGCCACCAGGTGCCCGCCGGACTCGGCGTACGCCGTCAGCTCCTTGGCGGTCTCGGCGGTGACGACGTGCAGGATCGGGGCGACGACGAGCCGGTAGCCGTCCAGCGGGGTGCCCAGCGGCACCACGTCGGCACGGATGCCGAGGTTCAGGAACGCGGTGTACCAGTCCAGGGCCTCCTGGCGGTAGCGCAGGCGGTCCGTGGGGTGCGAGTCGGCCTCGGCGGCCCACCAGGAGTCCCAGTGGAACACGATCGCGGCCGGGGCCTGCTCGCGTTCGGCTCCCGCGACCGGGGCGAGGTCGCGCAGGGTCGCGCCGAGCCGGGCCGCCGCGCGGAACACCTCGCTGTCGGCCCCGGCGTGCGGGACCATCGCCGAGTGGTACTTCTCGGCGCCCGCCGCCGACTGCCGCCACTGGAAGAAGCACACCGCGTCGGCCCCGTGCGCGACGTGCACGAGCGAGTCACGGGCCAGCTCGCCCTGCTTCTTGGCGAGGTTCACCGGCTGCCAGTTGACGGCGCTGGTGGAGTGCTCCATCAGGAACCACGGGCGGCCGCCCGCGATGTTGCCGGTGAGGTTGGCCGAGAACGACAGCTCGTCGAGCGACTGCGGGCCGGGTTCGCGGTAGTGGTCGTTGGACACGAAGTCGACGTCGGCGGCCCAGGCGGCGTAGTCCATCCCCTTGGTGCCGCCCATGACCATGAAGTTCGTGGTGACGGGCACCTCGGGGTTGTATCGCCGCAGGATGTCCGCCTCGGCGCGCAGGTGCTCGCGCAGCGCGGCGGAGGAGAAGCGCTTGAAGTCCAGCTGCTGGGTCGGGTTGGGGTGGGTCGCGGCCAGGCGCGGCGGCAGGACCTGCGCCCAGTCGCTGTACTCCTGCGACCAGAACGCGGTGCCCCAGGCGTGGTTGAGCGCGTCCAGCGTGCCGTAGCGGGCGCGCAGCCAGTCGCGGAAGGCGCGTGCGGCGTCGTCGGAGTAGTCGTACACGTTGTGGCAGCCCAGCTCGTTGGAGACGTGCCAGGCGGCCAGCGCCGGGTGCGCCGCGTAGCGGGCGGCGAGCCGCTCGGTCAGGCGCAGCGCGTGCTCGCGGAAGATCGGCGACGTGGGCCGCCAGTGCTGGCGCCCGCCCGGCCAGACCGTCTCGCCGCGTGCGTTGACGGGCAGGATCTCCGGAAACGCGGTGGTGAGCCACGGCGGCGGGGAGGCGGTGGCGGTGGCCAGGTCGACGGCGACGCCGTGCTCGTGCAGCAGGTCCATGACCTCGTCGAGCCAGCCGAAGCGCCAGGTGTCGGCGGTGGGCTGGAGTTTCGCCCAGGAGAAGATGCCCAGCGACACGATGCTGACACCGGCCTCCCGCATGAGGCGGGCGTCCTCGCGCCAGACCTCGCGGGGCCACTGCTCGGGGTTGTAGTCGGCGCCGTAGGCGATGCCCCCGGCGTTGTTCGCGGGCAGGCGCAGCCAGCGGTGGCGGGCGGGTGGGGTCACGGAGGTGCTCCTTGCGGGTGTCGCGGTGGGCCGGGGTCCGCGCCGCGGGCGGGTGGGTGGGGTGTTCCGCCCGCGGCGCGGGGTGCGGCCGCGGGACGGGTTCGTGACCCGCCCGCGGCACGTGCGGGGTCAGCCGACCGTGAAGCCCTGCTCCTTGCCGTACTTGGCGGAGGCGTCCTGCCAGGACTTGAGGGTGTCGGCGAGCTTCTTGTCCGACACGTACGCCTGACCGACGGTGTCGTTGAAGATGCTGTTGGCGTACACCTGGAAGGGCAGGTAGGACCAGCCGGGCACGACGCCGGCGGCGGACTTGGCGAAGATCTCGTTGGCCTTCTGGCCGCCGAAGTACGGGAACTCCTTGTTGAGGAACGCGTCGGACTTCAGCTCGGCGTTGGTGGCCGGGAACGCGCCGTTGTCGATGCGGATCGTCACGCCCTCACCGGCGGTGGCGTACTTGAGGAACCCGTAGGCCAGCGCGTTGTTGGCGCCCGCCTTCGGGATGGCCAGCGAGCTGCCGCCGTTCTCGGCCGCGGCGTTGCCGCCCGCGGTCCACTGCGGCATCGGCGCGACGCGCCACTTGCCCTTGGCGGCGGGCACGCCCGACTCCAGGTTGGCGGGCATCCACGCGCCGATGACCAGGGTGGCGATGGTGCCGTCGCCCAGGCCCTTGTACCAGCCGTCGCTCCACGAGCCGACCGGCGCGACGAGCTTGCCGTCGAGCAGCTGCTGCCAGGTGGAGGCGAACTTGGTGGAGCCCTCGTCGCCGAGGTTGATCTTCACGTTGGTCCCGTCGACGCTGAACGGCTTGCCCCCGGCCTGCCAGATGAGGCTGGTGGTGAAGCCCGCGTCGCCGGTGTCGTTGGTGATGTACGCCTTCGGGTCGGCCGCGTGCAGCTTCTTCGCGGCGGCGACGTACTCGTCCCAGGTCGTCGGGACGGCGATCTGGTGCTTGTCGAAGACGTCCTTGTTGTAGAACAGCGCCATCGGGCCGGAGTCCATGGGCAGGCCGTACACGCCGCCGCCGGACTTGACCGAGGACCACGGGCCGGGGGTGAACGTGCCGTCCAGCTCGCCGGTGCCGAACGCGGTCAGGTCGGTCAGCGACTTGCCGAGCGCGAACTGCGGCAGCGCGTAGTACTCGATCTGCGCCACGTCGGGCACGCCGGAGCCGGCCGCGATCGCGTTCTGCAGCGCGGTGTACTGGTCGTTGCCGGTGCCGGCGTTGACCAGGTTCACCTTGACCTTGGGGTACTTCGCCTCGAACGCGGTGACGACCTGCTTGAGGGTCGGCTCCCAGGCCCAGACGGTGATGGAGCCGCCCGCGTCGAGCGCGGCCTGGACCTGGTCGGCGGAGACCGGGGTGCCGGTCTCGCCGTCGTCGCCGGAGCCGCAGGCGGCCAGGGCGGCGGTGGTGAACACGGCGGTCACGGCCGCCGCGGCGCGCAGGAACGCGCGTCGGTTGGTGAACATCGTCGTCCTCTCATACAGGGGTGGGGGCGAGAGCGAGTCGGGGTCAGTCCTTGACGCCGCCGGCGGTCAGGCCGGACTGCCAGTAGCGCTGTAGGAACAGGAACGCCGCGAGCAGCGGCAGGATGGTCAGCAGCGAGCCGGTGATGACCAGGTGGAAGATCGGCTCCCCGCCCGCGGTGGCGGCCTGGTCGTTCCAGGCGTTGAGGCCGAGGGTCAGCGGATACCAGTCCGGGTCCTTCAGCATGATCAGCGGCAGGAAGTAGTTGTTCCAGGTCGCGACCATGGTGAACAGGGCGACGGTGACGATGCCCGGGGCGAGCAGCGGCACGCAGACGCGCAGGAAGGTGCGCAGCTCGCCCGCGCCGTCGACGCGGGCGGCCTCCATCAGCTCGCCGGGGATGGCCTGCGCGGCGTAGGTCCACATCAGGTAGAGCCCGAACGGCGAGATGAGCGACGGGATGATCACCGCCCAGGGCGTGTTGGTGAGCCCGAGCTTGGAGAACATCAGGAAGGTCGGCACGGCCAGGGCGGTGCCTGGGACGGCGACCGCCCCGATCACGGTGGCGAACACGGCGCGCTTGCCGGGGAAGTCGAACTTCGCCAGGGCGTACCCGCCGAGGGTGGCCAGGGCGGTGGCGCCGCCCGCGCCGATGACGACGTAGAGCAGCGTGTTGCCCAGCCAGCGCACGAACACCCCGTCGTCGTAGGTGAGCGTGTCGCGGATGTTGGTGAGCAGCGAGAAGTCGCCGGAGAACCACAGCCCGAACGAGTCGAGCAGGCTCGCCTGGGTCTTGGTGCTGTTGACGAACAGCCACACCAGCGGCACCAGGCTGTAGATCAGCATGAGCGCGGTGAGGGCGGTCAGCAGGGGGCTGCGCCGGGCGCGGTCCCGGCGGACGGGGGTGGTCGTCACGACTGGCGCTCCTTCCGGTTGGCGCGCAGCTGGACGGCGTAGGCGACGATCACGGTGAGCACGCCCATGACGATCGCGACGGTCGCCGAGTAGTCGTACTGCTGGCCGGAGAAGGACAGCGAGTAGGCGTACATGTTGGGCGTGTAGTAGGTGGTGATGACGTTCGGCGCCAGGCTCTGCAGGATGTTGGGCTCGTTGAACAGCTGGAAGCTGCCGATGATGGAGAAGATCGTGGCGATGAGCAGGGCGCCGCGGATCGCGGGCAGCTTGATCGAGCGGATCACGTGCAGCTGCCCGGCCCCGTCGATCTCGGCGGCCTCGTACAGCGAGCGCGGGACGGTCTGCAGCGCGCTGTAGAAGATCAGCATGTTGTACCCGACGAACTCCCAGGTCACGATGTTGCCGATGGAGGCGAGCATCAGGTCCGGGGAGAGCGGGTCGGGCAGCGACAGCCCGAACGCCTCGTTGAGGTTGCCGACCAGGCCGAACCGGTTGCCGTACATGAAGCCCCACATGAGCGTGGCGACCACGGCCGGCACGGCGTACGGCATGAACACGGTGACCCGGAAGAACGCCCTGCCGTAGAGGCGGCCGCTGTCGATGGCGAGCGCGACCAGCAGCGCCAGGAACAGCATCACCGGCACCTGGACCGCGAGGAACAGGCTGACCCGGCCGGTGGCCTCCCAGAACTTCGGGTCGGTGAACACCTGCCGGTAGTTCTCCAGGCCGACGAAGCTGGTGCCGCCGATCAGCCGGGTGCGGAACAGGCTCAGCCAGATCGCGTACGCGATGGGGGCGAGGAACACGAAGGCGAACACGGCCATGAACGGGCCGACGAACGCCCAGCCGGTCCAGGACCTGCCGCGGCGTGCCCGCACGGGCCTGCCACGGCCGATCGTCGGAGGGGCGAGAGCCGTCACGTCTACTCCTTCCGACATCGCGTCGTTGCTGGTCCGGGCGATGTTTACGCAAACATAGCGCGCCTGCCGAAGCGCCCTGCGTGGCACAACGCAGGGCGATAGGACAATTACGGAGCGGGATGTTTACGTAAACATCGCCGAGTGATAGTGTCACCGGCGCCGACAGGCGTCAAGCGCCGGTTTCGGATTCGTTACCCACGGCCGCCCCGACCGCGGCCCCGGACACCCCGGAAGGAGCGCGTCATGAGCCGGCCGAAGCCTCGCGTGTCGATGGCCGACGTGGCCCGGCTCGCCGGTGTCTCCTCGCAGACCGTCTCCCGCGTGTCCACCGGTCACCCCGGCGTCGTCGGCAGCACCCGCCAGCAGGTCCTCGCCGCGATGAAGGAACTCGGCTACCGCCCCAACAGCGCCGCCCGCGCGCTCAAGAGCGGCCAGTTCCGCACCATCGGCGTCATCCTGTTCAGCTTCTCCAGCACCGGCAACAGCCGCACCCTGGAGGCGATCGCCACCCACGCCGCGCAGGAGGGGTACGCCATCACCCTGATCCCGGTCGCCGTGCCGACCCAGGACAGCGTGGTCGGCGCGTTCACCCGCCTCGGCGAGCTGGCCGTGGACGGCGTCATCGTGATCATGGAAGTGCACCTGCTCGACTCGGCCACCGTCACCCTGCCCCCGCACGTGCAGGTCGTGGTCGTCGACTCCGACGCGGGCGACCGCTACGCCGTCGTCGACACCGACCAGGCCGACGGCGCCCGCCAGGCCGTCGGCCACCTGCTCGGCCTCGGCCACCGCACCGTCTGGCACGTGGCCGGGCCCGCCGAGTCCTTCGCCGCCGAACGCCGCGCCCAGGCCTGGCGCGACACCCTGGCCGAGGCGGGCCGCGAGGTGCCTGAGCCGCTGCGCGGCGACTGGTCGGCCGAATCCGGCTACCAGGCCGGGCTGGTGCTCGCCGACCGTCCCGACTGCACCGCCGTCTTCGCGGCCAACGACCAGATGGCGCTGGGCGTGCTGCGCGCCCTGCACGAACGCGGCCGCGCGGTGCCCGGCGAGGTCAGCGTCGTCGGCTTCGACGACATCGCCGACGCGACCTCGTTCATCCCGCCGCTGACCACGGTGCACCAGGACTTCGCCGAGGTCGGCCGCCGCTGCGTACAGGGCATCCTGCACCAGCTCGACAGCGGCGAGTCCGCCCCCGGCACCACCCTCGTGCCCACCCGCCTCGTCACCCGCGCCAGCACCGCCCCTCCCCCATCGCGCTGAGCCGCGTCGCGGGTCTCCACCGATAAGCCGATACGCCGTCAGCCGACCGCCCGGAGATCGTCGGCGGGCCCGCGGGGACCCACCTTCACTGCTAGCGTGACGGCCCGAGTTCGCCGGTGCGCGCTCGACCGTACGCGGCGGCGACCGGTCCCGCCGTGTCAACCCACGGGGAGGACCACCTTGGCACAGCTCGTCCCGGACTACACCGTGCCCGCGCCGAACGCCCGGCCGCGGGTGGTCACCGCCGCCGCCTGGCTGCTTGCGGCGGTGAGCGCCGCCTACCTGCTCGACGTGGTCATGCTCGTCGCCGGCATCGGCGGCTACCCGGACCGCGTCTCCGAGGCCATGCGCGAATCCGGAGTCGACTCCCGGTTCAGCAGCGGGGCGGAGGCTTTCGCGCTCGGCATCGCCTCGGTCACCATCGCCATCACGGCCGTCGCCGCGCTGGCGATCGGAGCGCTCGCCGCCGCCGTACGCGCGCGCAGCCAGGTCGGGCGCGTGCTCACCTGGGTCGCCGGTGGCCTGGCCCTGATGTGCGGGCTGTGCGCCGGGGGCGCATCGGGAACGCCCGCGTTCAGCGGCATCGGCTACGTGAACGCGTGGAGCAACGACGGCTCGGGGCTGCACCAGTTCTCCCAGCGCCTGCCCGACGGTTACCCGCCCTACTACCGGATCGCCGCCACCGCGCTCGGCGTGCTGAGCATGCTCGCGCTGATCACCGCCACGATCCTGCTGGCCAGGCCTGCCGCGAACGCCTGGTTCCGCAAACCGGCGCCCGCCGTCCCCGGCCCCTACCCGGGCTACCCCGCTCCCCACCCGGGCCACCCCGTTCCGGGCTACTTGGCTCCGCCGGCCGCCGCCGCGCCCTCCCCGCACGCCGAACCGGACCCGGCCGCCGTCACGCCGGAGCCGCCCACCATCGAGGAGATCGAGGCGGCCCTGGCGGACCTGGACTCGCGGCGTACGCGTGGCGAGCTGACCGACAGCGAATACATGATCCAGGTCGCCCACCTGCGCGAACAGCTCCGCCGACTGGACGCGGCCGACGAGTGACCGCTACCGGCCGACGCAGTTGTTGCTGGTACGGATGACCGAGTATTCGCGGTCGTCGTCGGTGATGCCGGAGGCCTTCCCGTCGAAGAAGGCCTCCACCTTCTGGAAGCCGCGGCGCTGCTCGTAGTGCAGGTGGGGGGCACCGGAGTCGCCGGTGCTGCCCACCTTGCCGAGCTGCTGGCCGGTCTTGACCTCCTGGCCCACGTCGACCATCGGCGGCTCCAGCAGGTGCATGTACGCCGTCTCCCAGCGACCGCCGTGGTCGATCTTCACCCAGTACCCGCCGCCGCTGCCGCGCGGCCCGTCCGGCTTCTCCGGGGTGCGCCCGCCCAGCTCGCCGTTGATCCCGGCGGCGGTGACCGTTCCCTCGTAGGAGGCGTACACCGGACGCCCCCACGCGGTCTTTCCCTCCATCGGGAACAGGTCGACGTCGTAGGTGCCGTGCCCCGGATACGTGCCCAGCTGCCACCTCTCGCCGCAGGCGACCGGAAGCTGGAACGGCGGGCGCGGCCCGGCCGGCCAGAACCACATCACCACGGCCGTGCCCGCGAGCACGGCGAACACCACGCCGAGCCCGAGCAGGATCCGGACGCGGCGGGTCCGGCGGCGGCCCCTGGTGGCGTGGTAGACGGTCATCGCCCCAGATGATGGCAGACCTCGGCAAGCCCTGGCCGGCGCCCGTCACGTCGACCGCCACCGCCACCCGTCACCCGATGGGTGCCGAACCTCGGACACGGCTCCGCGCGGCACGGGTCACGTGACCGTCCGGGATAGACTGTCAGCGCACAGTGATCGTCCTGTTCACCCCACGTGAGCACACCAGCCGTTCGAGCCCCGAGGCGGAGCCTGCATGACGGTCACAGCGCGGTACCAGCCCGGCGCGGTACGCATCCCGTTCGTCAACCGCGAGGACCTGCTCGCCGCCTTCGACGCGGAGATCGGCGCCATGGGCGCGGCGCCCCGGCTGCTGGAGCTGACCGGCGTCGGCGGGATCGGCAAGTCCCGCCTGCTGCACGAGCTGGTCAGGCGCGCCCCGAAGGACCTCCCGCAGGCCACGCTCAACCTCCAGGAGCCGTCCCAGCGTCCGGCACCGGCGGGCCTGGGCTCGCTGCGGGCGCAGTTCGGCCGCGCCGGGGTGCGGTTCGACCGCTTCGACCTCGCCTACGGGGTGTGGTGGCAGCGCCTCAACCCGCACGTGGCGCTGTCCGCCGACCAGCTGAGCTGGGCGGCCGAGAGCGACCTGATGACGAGCGTGCTCAACGAGGCCTCCGGGGTGCCGGTGTTCGGCGTCGCGGTCAAGGTGCTCGAGATCGCGGCCCGCAGGTTCAAACGCTGGAACCTCATCCGCCACGACGCGACGCTGCTCGAACTGAACGAGCTGACCGTCGACCAGCTCGGCGACGCCGTCGTCTACCTGTTCGCGCAGGACCTGGAGAAGCACGGCCGCTACCTGCTGTGCGTCGACGCGTACGAGGCGCTGGTCGGCGGCGTGGCCCGCGCGGGCACCGCCGCGCTGGCCGACGTGTGGCTACGCGACCTGCTCGGCCAGCTCGACCGCGGGCTCGTGGCGGTGGCCTCCCGGGAGCCGCTGGGCTGGGTCCGCCACGATCCCGGCTGGGCCGAACGGATCCACCCGCTGCCCGTCGCCGCGTTGCCCCACGAGGCGCGCCACGAGCTCGCCGCCGCGCTCGGCGTGGCTGACCAGCGCACCCGCGAGGCCATCGCCCGCGACTGCGAAGGGCTGCCGTTCTACATCCACCTGGCGCACGAGTCCGGCCCGGCGGCCGGCCGCTACGCCCACATCGAGGAGCGCTTCCTCCATCACGTCGAGCCGGACATGGTGCGGATCTTCGAGCTGCTCAGCGTCGCGCGCGTGTTCGACCGGGAGATCTTCCGGCGCGTCGCCCGCCACTACGAGGTGCGTGCGGACACGCAGATGTGGGAGCGGCTGATCTCGTACTCGTTCATCGCCACGGCCGGCCGGGACAGCCTGCAGCTGCACCAGCTGATGGCGCGGTCGATCCAGTCGCGGCTGAGCCCGGGCGTGCTGCGCGAGCTGCACGAGCTGCTCGGCGACCTGTGGCGGCAGCGAGGGCTGGCCACGCGTTCGGCCGACGCGTGGCGGGAGGCGGCACGGCATGCCGCGTACGCGAACCCGGGCGACCTCGCCGCGCTGCTGCCGTTCGCCGACCGCCTGGCGGCCACGGGCAAGCCGGGGCTGGACGCCATGCGCACCGACCTGGAGGAGCTGACCGGCGGCGCCCCGGACGGGGACCGCGGGCGGCTGGTGCGGCTGCTGCACGCCGAAGCCGCGCTGCTGGTCGGCGATGCCGAGACCGCGCACGCGGGGCTGCGCTCGCTGGGCGAGCAGCTGCCGGAGTCCGCCGACGACGTGGACGCGCGGCTGGCGCTGGCCGCGGCCAACGCGCTGCGCATCCGCGGCGAGACCGCGGGAGCGTTGCGGCGGTACGCCCGGATCTGGCCTGACTACAGTGGACCGGTGAGACTCGATGCCGGGCTCTGGCACGCCGATCTGGACATGGCCCAGGGCAGGTTCGTCGACGCCATCGCCACGGCCGAGGCCGTCGCGGCCGCCTCGTCGGCGGACCGGGTCGCGCTGCTGGGCGACTTGGCGCGGCTGCGTGCGCTGGCCTACCGCTTCGCGTTCGAGCCCGAGCTGGCCCATCCCGAGCTGCGCCAGGCCCGCGAGTTCTACGAGGCGGCGGGGCACGAGGTCGGGCTGGCCAACATCATGACCAACGAGGCCGAGGTGCTGGCGCTGGCCGATCCCGGCCGTGCGGTCACCGCCGCCGAGGCCACCGCGGAGGCACAGCGCAGGATCGGCGCCGACCACGAGGTGGGCAAGTCCCTGTCCGCGCTGGCACTGGGCCTGCTCGGGCTCGGCGAGCTGGAGCGGGCCGGCGAGGCGCTCGACGAGGCCGTCGTGGTGCTGGAACGGTGCGGCTATCGGTCCGGGCGGGCGCGCGCCGAGCTGGTCAGGGCGCTGTGCCACGCCCGCGCGCGGCGGCGCGACGAGGCGGTCACCAGCACCGTGTGGGCCGTGTCCGAGCTGGAGGCGGTGCAGGTCTACCCGACGCTCATCATGGTCGCCGGGGCGCTGCTCGACCGGATCGGCGCCCCGGACCCGGCGGTGACGGCGGCGGTCGGCCGTGCCGTCGCCGCGCTCCAGCCGCTCAACGGCCTGCCGCGCCTGACCGCCTCGGTCCGCGACCTGGTGGCACGGCTGGTGGCCGACGACTGGGACGAGGTGTACGCCCAGGCGCAGGCGCAGGTCGAGGGCAGCTCCGGCTTCTACAACCACAACGTGCGCGTCGGCGACCGGCTGGTGCGGGTGCCGATCGCCGGAGCCGACCGCATGGACCTGCACATCTGGCCCGAGGAGGCGGTCCTGGCAGCGGCCGGGCGGCGGCTGGGCAACGTCCCGGCGCTGTACACCGTCAGCCGGGAGCCGGCGTACCAGATCCACGAGTGGGTCGACGGGCCCACGCTCAACGACGTCGCGCCCCGGGGCGTGCCCGTCCCGCCGGGCGTGCTCGACCAGCTCGCGGCGTTCTTCGCCGACCTGGGCACGGTGCCCCTGGACACGTTGCCGCCCGTGCCCGGCGGCTGGCCGCACGACGGCGACTCGGCCGCGTTCGCCGGACGGCTGCTCGACACGACGAAGGGCGTGCACGCGAGCTTCGCGCCGGGCTTCGGCCCGTTGTGGGAGCGGCTGGGCATCCCCGCCGACCCGTTCGCCGCGCTGACGCTGCACCGGCTCGCGCCGCGGCCGTTCCGGCTGGTCCATGCCGACGTACACCGCAAGAACGTGCTGCTGCGCGACGGTGCGGTGGTGATCCTCGACTGGGAGCTGGCGCTGGCCGGCGACCCGGTCTACGAGCTGGCCGTGCACCTGCACAAGATGGGTTACCTGCCCGAGGAGGACAGCGCGCTGCGGGTCGCGTGGGCACGGGCGTGCGCGGCCGACCAGTGGTCTGGCTGGGAGACCGACGTCGCCCGCTACCTGGCGCACGAGCGGGTCAAGTCGGTGATCGTGGACTCGGTACGGTACGCCAAGCTGGTCGTGGCCGAACCCGGCGAGCTGGACCAGTGCACGGAGACCTTCACCGACAAGCTCTCACTGGCCAGGCAGGTCTGGGGCGACGACCGTCCGGTGGACCCGGCCGAGGTGCGGTCCCTGCTCAGCGGCTATCTCGGCTGACCGGTCCCGGGCCGGAACCACCGTTCAAGCACGAGTGCCACCCCGTCGTCGGTGTTGGCCGCGGTCACCTCTGCGGCCACCGCGATCACGTCGGGGTGGGCGTTGGCGACGGCCACGCCGTGCTCGGCCCACCTCAGCATGGGGATGTCGTTGGGCATGTCCCCGAACGCGACCGCCCCGGCGGCGACCCCGAGCCGGCCGGCCAGCCACGCCAGGCCCGTGCCCTTGTCGACGCCCCGGGCGCTGACCTCGATCAGCCCACCGGCCTGCGAGTACGTCACGCTCACCGTGTCCCCGAGCAGTGTCGTCACGGCGGCGGCCAGCGCGGGGCTGCTCATGCCGGGGTGGCTCACCGCCAGCTTCACGCCGGGCCTGCCCAGCATCTCCGGCCGGTCGGCGGCCTCGCTCTTGACCGCCGGCCGGGCCGCCCGGAACGCCGCCTCCGCCCGCAGGGCCGGCCTGCCGTCCATGCTCTCCACCGCGTACGAGCATCCCGGCAGCTCAGCGTCGCAAGCGGCCACCACGCGGCGCAGCTCGTGCGGGGCCAGCGCGACGACTCGCACCGGGCGGCCGGACCGCATGTCGTAGACGACCGCGCCGTTGGAGCAGACGGCCGGTCCAGCGACGCCCGCCCGCCCCGCGATCTTCCCCAGCGTCCGCGCCGGACGGCCGCTGACCAGCACGAACGGCACGCCTGCGGCGACCACCCGGGCGACGGCGGCGAAGGTGCGCGCGCTGACCAGGTTGGCGTGGTCCAGCAGCGTGCCGTCGGCGTCGGTCGCCACCAGCCGGGGCGTCATCCGGCGGCCCGCGTCAGCATCCGGCCCTGCCCGGCCTGCCACAGCGCGCGCCCCGTCCGGCTGAGCAGGCACCGCGCCCCGGGCACGTCGTGCTCCACGAACTGGCTCGCGACCAGCGTCGCCACCCAGCTGTACGGGTCGAGGCCCGCGTCGTGCAGATCCGCGCACCAGCGCGGCCACTCCAGCGGACGCCCGCGCTGCGCGGACCGGAGCGCGTCAGCCGCGCGGGCCGCCGCCGCACCCGCGCCTTCTCCGCCACGGCCCGCCTCGGTGAGGTCGGCGAGCAGCGTGCGCAGCGCCGCGCCCACAGACAGCTCCTGGGCGGGGAACTCGGCGTAGAGCCCGCTGATCTCCGGCTCGGGGTCGGCGCGCACCCCGGCGGCCACCCGCTCGGCGAGCCGTGCGTAGACGCCGCGCAGAGCCTCCCGGTCGAAGATGACGCCCAGCTCTCGTACCACGTCCATCGGCTCGTCCGGGCAGTGCAGGACGACGAGGATGCGGTTCGGAGCGCCCAGCCGGGAACGCAGGTGCTCCGGGCCGCGGAGGGCCGGCGACGCCGATCCCTTGTGGCGGCTGAGCCGCGAGCTGGCCGGGATGCGCAACGGCAGCTCGGTGTCCAGCAGGACCAGGCAGAGCGCGTCGGCGCGGTAGTGGACCCGCTCCCCCACCGCGAGCCGGTCCAGCGACGCCACGTTCCACTGGTAGCGCCACAGCTCGCGGATCATCAACCGGTCGTAGCGGAAGCGGTGCGCGTACACCGGCTCGAACTGCAGCTGTGCCAGCGCCTCGACGCAGTCGCGTGCCTTGCGGCCCAGGATCCCCTCGGGCCGGATGGTGGCCAGGGCGATCCGCTGCATCAGCCAGCCCGCGTCCGCGCCCAGCACGTCGACCGCGAGCTGCCAACTCTCCCGGAAATGGGTGTCGGCCAGAAAGTAGTCGAACTTCTCCCGCTGTGCCGTCAACGTCCGCCAGCCCTCGTCCACGTGCAGGCGGTGCATGTACGCATCGAGCATCTGGGCTCCACATCCGCGTGAACGCAGACCGACCCACCGATGGTCTGCCGGTGCACACAGTGTGCCCGGCGGCCTCAACCGCCCCGCCCGGCGCGAGCAGGTAGGGGTAGCACTACCCCGGATCCGCCCCCTGGACGGCTGGGACCGGACTCCCCCGCTGACTAGCGTGTGCTCATGCCCGCTGAGCAGCCACCTCACCTCCTCGCCGCGCTGGCCTCCCGGCGCTTCCTCGTCTCCGCCTGGCCGTGGCGCGCCGCCGCGTACGCCGTCACCGCGCTGCCCGTCCTCGGCGCCGCCGCGCTGCTGCTGTCGCCGCTCACCCTGGCCTGGGCCGCGACGGTCCGCTTCGCCGCCGACGGCCGCCTCCACCTCCCGGTCCTGGTCATCACCGCGTTCCTGACCCTGGCGCTGGGCGGGGCGGGCACGGTGCTCGCCGCGCCGTTCGCCGCGCTGGAGCGCCGCCGCCTGCGTATCGCGGACCCGCGCCCGGTCGAACCCGGCCACCGCGCCGCCGCCGGGCTGCCCTGGCTGGCCGCCCGATACACCGAGCCGGGCGCCTGGCGGGAGCTGCTCTACCTGCTGCTGCTCGGGACGGTCGCGCCGATCGCGTACTCGCTGCTGGCCTTCGCCGCCTTCGTCGTCGCGGTCTTCATCGTCAGCCCGCTGCTGGTGTTCAAGGACGGCACGGATCTCGACGGCGTCGCCGACACCATCGCCCTCGGCCCCTGGCAGGTCACCACCCCCACCCAGGCGATCCCGTACCTGCTGCTCGGCCTGGTCCTGCTGCCCGTGCTGGCGTACCTCACCGGCCTGCTGTCCGCCGGACATGCCGCCGTCGCCCGCAGACTGCTCGGCCGCGGCGACGACGCGGAGCTGCGCGAGGTGGCGCGCTCGCGCACCCGGCTGGTCGACGCGTTCGACGCCGAACGCCGCCGGATCGAGCGTGACCTGCACGACGGCGCCCAGCACCGGCTCACCAGCCTCACTCTGCAGCTCGGCGTCGCCCGCCTGGACCTGCCCGAGGACACCCCGGCCGCGCAGGCGCTCGACCGGGCCCACGCCGAGGCCAAGGACCTGATGGTGCTGCTACGCGACCTGGTGCACGGCATCAGCCCGCAGACGCTGGCCGACCTGGGCCTGCCCGCCGCCCTGCGCGACCTGGCCGACCGCAGCCCGCTCGACATCACGGTCACCGTGGACCCCGGCGTGGCCGACCGCTACCCCGCTCGTGTGGAGAACACCGCGTACTTCGCCGCCTCCGAGGCGCTCGGCAACGTCGCCAAGCACTCGGGCGCCACGGCTGCCTCGATCAGGCTCGCGCACCAGCGCGACACGCTCGTCGTCGAGGTTCACGACGCGGGTCGCGGCGGGGCCGACCCGGCGCGCGGCACCGGGCTGACCGGCCTGGCCGACCGGGTCGCGGCCGTGGGCGGGCGGCTGCTGCTGTCCAGCCCCGCCGGCGGCCCTACCCTGGTCCGGGTGGAGCTGCCGTGTCTGCCCTGACCAGGGTCGTGCTCGCCGAGGACGGCGTGCTGCTGCGCGAGGGCCTGTCCGGGGTGCTGGAGCGCTTCGGGTTCACCGTGGCGGCGGCGGTCGGCGACGGCGAGCAGCTGCTGGCCGCCGTCGCCGCCGAGGATCCCGAGCTGGTGATCACCGACATCCGGATGCCGCCGAGCTTCACCGACGAGGGCCTGCAGGCCGCGCTGGCGTTGCGGGCCGCCGTGCCTTCGCGGGCGGTGGTGGTGCTCAGCCAGTACGTGCAGCCGGAGTACGCGGCGCGGCTGCTCGACAGCGGTGACGGGCGGCGGATCGGCTACCTGCTCAAGGACCGGGTCGTCGACATCGCCGAGTTCGTCGCGGCGCTGCGCACCGTCGTCGGCGGCGGCACCGTGGTCGACCCGGACGTGGTACGCCGCCTGCTCCAGCACCGCCGCGACCCGGTTTCGGAGCTGTCCCCGCGCGAGCGCGAGGTGCTCGCGCTGGTCGCCGAGGGCCACTCCAACGCCGCGATCGCCAGGCGCCTCACGGTCACCGAGGCGGCCGTGGGCAAGCACGTCGGCAACATCCTCGCCAAGCTGGGCCTGCCCCAGACCGACGACACGAACCGGCGGGTGCTGGCCGTGCTGGCGTATCTGCGTACCACCCGCTGAACAAGGAACGGCCGGCCGGAGCAAGGTGCTCCGGCCGGCCGTTTCGGTGCTACGGGTGTTACGGGGCCGGGTACTCCACGATGAACTGCGGAGAGCCGATGTTGGTGGTGTCCGCCTGGCCGCCGATGCCGTTGACCACGTGGTCGATGATGCCGGCGCTCAGGTTGACGGTCATGATGTGGTATAGCTTCACGCCCGGCCGCTCCGGCACCTCGAAGCCGTTCGCGGTGTGGATGGTCGGGTTGTTCTGGTTGAACACGTACACGCCCGCGCCGTACAGCGTGTGCTTCTGGACCTTGTCGCCCACCTTGTAGCCGGCGTAGCCCTGCACGTCGCCGTTCATCCAGTCCGCCTGCGTCGGCGGGTCGTACGGCAGCTCGTTCTGGTACAGGATGGTCCGGCCGTTCTCGCCGTTCCAGACGGTGTTGTACTTCTGGAAGTGCTCGACGAACAGGCCGTTGGCGTTGACGTTGTCACCGTTGATGACCGCGCCGTACCGGCCGGTGTTGGTGTTCCACCGCTCGGTGTCGGTGAAGCCCTCCACGCCGTGGTCGCCGCGCCACACCCAGGTGTGGTCGATGAGCACGTTGTCGCTGTTGACCTGCAGCGCGGTGTCGGTCTTGCCGATGTGCGGGCCGCCGACGCGGAAGTACACGTCGGACAGCGTCGTCGGGTTGGTCTTCGACGACCAGCGCAGCGGGTTGACCTTGCGGCCGACGCGCAGCAGGACCGGCGACTCCTTCAGGCCGGCGTCGATGGTGACGCCCGCGATGATGACGCCGGGCACGTCGGCGACGTCCAGCGGGACGGAGCCGTTGACCGCGGTCAGCGTCGCCTGGCCCAGGCCGAGCACCACGGTGTCGGGGCGCCAGACCTCGATGCTGCGGGCGATGTCGTACACGCCCGGGGTGAGCAGCAGGTGCTTGCCCAGCGCCAGGGCCAGGTTGATCTTCGTGACGGAGTCGCCCGGCTTGGCGACGTAGAAGTCGCTCAGCGGCACGGTGCGGCCCGGGGTCAGGCCGTCGGCCCAGGAGATGCCGCTGGTCTCGAACCGGGCCTCCGGCACGCGGACCTGGTACTTGCCGTTCGCGTCCACGAACAGGTACGGCTTCTCCCGGCTCACCGGGGTGGTGTCCAGCGTGGTGTACGGCGGGTTCGGGAACCCGGCGTCGTCGGGAGCGCCGACCACACCGGCGAACACCTGGTTCCACACGCCGTTGGACCAGCCGTCGACCTGGCTGTTGCGGATCAGCCACTGCTGCTGCGAGCCGTTGATCACGAACGGCAGCTTCGAGTCGGCGATGAAACCACCGCTGGCGTACTGCGGGCCGGCGGTGCAGTAGTCCATCAGCGACAGGTTCGCACCGGTGACGTTCATCCGGCGCATGGAGACGGCCTGCGACACGGCCCAGAAGTTGGCCGAGGCGCGGCAGCCGTCCTGGCCGAGCGCGTTGACGTTGAGCGTCAGGTTGGACAGGGTGCGCCAGAAGTTGACCAGGGCGAGGCAGTTGGCCGTGCCGCCCTCGGTCAGGCAGCGGTTGTAGACCTCGATCTTGCCGTTGATCACCACGTCGGTCGGCTGCGCGCCGAGACCGGCGATCTCGGTGTAGTAGCCCACCTTGATCTGCAGCGGCTGCTCGGCGGTGCCGTAGGTGCCGGGCTTGAACAGGTACGCGTACCGGGTGGTGCCCATCTCGTTGCCGACCTGGGCGGTGTGGGTGGCGTCCAGGGCGGCCTGGATGTCGGCCACCGGCATGCTCGGGTCGAACACGGTGACGTTCGCGCCGAAGTTCGGCGTACCGGACGCCAGCGGCGTGGCGGCGGCCGAGCCGGGCAGGGCCGCGACGGCGACGGCGACGGCGGTCGCCAGGCCGAGCGTGACCCTGCGGCGTACGCCGCGGTGGTGGGACGGCGCCTTGACGGCGCCGCCGGGACTCGTGCTCATCACTGTGTGCAAGTCCTCTCTAGGGGGCTGGCGCCGGACGGTGACAACGCTCTCGCCCATGCGAGGTGGGCGCGACCTGGATCCGCAGGCGTTGAAGAGAGCGCTCTCCCGTACCGGTCCCCTGGAGCGTAGCGGAGCCGAATCAATCTGGAAATCTCCGGTGTGGACCGTGCGTAATCGATCCCGGTTAACCGGAACAGCGGTGTTCGGCGCACCTCGTCCGTCTTGCCCCCCAACCGCGGGCGGTCCGCCGGGCCCCGTGTCACCCCGGCGGACCCCGGCCGGTCACCGCACGGCGGGTGACGCCGAGGTGTCGAGCAGGCGGGCGATCGCGCGCTTGCGCCGGTTGACCACACCGGCGAAGTTGACCAGTACGCCCAGGTAGATCGCGGTCTCCGAGGCCCACATGTCGACCTGGGAGCCCCCGCCCGGCCGCGGCCTGATGTCGATGGACATGGTGATGCCGCCGCGGACGCCCCGCCGCCGCATGTTGATCGTGCCCGGCCCGCCGGCCGTGGTCCAGAAGACGGCGCGGGGGCCGCCGAACGCGCCCTGCACGATCCGCGCCGCGTCATCCGGCGCGTACGAGGTGACGACCGTCGTCGTCGCGACCGCGCCACGCGTCTCGATGAACTGCCACACCAGCGCGCCGATGGTGCCGGCGACGAAGACGAAGCACCAGAATCCTTCCAACGGAGTTCTCCTGTCTCGGATGAGGGAAACGGGAGGGACCGGTCAGCCGGCCTGCTCGCGGAGCTCGGCGAGCCGGCGCATCTCGTAGCCCGTCAACATGGCGTTCGGCAGGCCGCGGGCGAGCTTGAACTCGATGCCCGCGTCGATGAACGGCAGCGTGGCCGGATCGCGCCGGGCGTCGCTGTCGAAGAACTCCCAGACGAGGCGGGCGGCGCCGAGCGTCGCGAACCCTCCCCGGTCCGCCGCGGTGATCGCCCCCAGCTCCCGGAGGAAGCCGGTGCGATCACTGCGGGCGTACTCGTACAGCTTTCCGAGGCGGCTCCACAGCTCCCCGCCGTCGATGCCGCTGTGGTGCTCGTCCAGCCAGTACCGGCCGAACGTCTCCAGCAGCTGCGGCATGTCGGCGGGCAGGCGCGGACGAGGCGCCCGGTTGAACAGTCCCATGGCCGCTGACTGACGGACCGGCGTCCGTCAGAACCGGTGCGGATCGAGGGAGGTCGCTCATGTCGCCGGGTCGGCGGTTCCCACGCACCTCGTACGGCTACCAGGCGCCGCCCGAGGCACGCGTGAAGGGCTGGGAGTGCAACAACGAGGAGTGCGGGACCGGCGACGAGCCCGCGCCGCGGTCGTGGCCGTTCCCGTGCCCTCAGTGCGGGCAGCCGGCCGATCCCACCTTTGTCGAGCCGTGGGCCCACGTTGCCCGAGGCTTCGAGATCCGGCACCTCCTGAACGGCCCGAACCCCTACCGCCGGGAGCTCGCCCAGCTCGACCAGCACGAATGGGAGTACAAGGATGCCTGGTTGCGGGCCGACCGCGCGGCGGCGGACGCCGCCTGGCGGTCCTTCCGGCAGGCCAAACCGGCGGCATGGCCGACAGCCGGCAACGGGACGTCCGTGGCGGCGGCCATGTTCGGAATGGTGCAGCTGGCAGCCGAGTTCGGCGATCTCGACAGCGCCGCGCACGACGTGCTGGAGTGCTATCCGTTCGTGGACACCCGTGACCTTGAGGACGACGACAAGAGCTCCAGACGGACAGTCGCACGCCAGTTCGTCTCCCTGTGCACCATGCTGCTGACGCGGGAGCAGTCCATCGGCCTCCCGTGGGAGGCGGATCTGCTCGCCGCGATGAGCGACGTCGAGGACCGCGCCCGCAGTGTGCTCATGGACCACCAGCGCCGGGAGATCCAGCGCGTCCACGAGATGCGCTCGCGGCATCATTCCCGCCGGACCATCCAGGACAATCGCCGGTCCCCGGCCGCGGCCTTCGAAGGGCTGCCGCCCATGAGGTGGGCGGCGGTGCGCGGGGAGAAGCCGAGGCCACCCGCCACCGAGGAGCCTCGTGGCCTGACAGGCGTCTTCGGCCCGAATCCGTGGCTGGCGCTGAGCCACGCCGACGCGGCCATCGAGACCGCGGAGGTGCACGGCGACACCGGCCCGCTCGAAGCCCTGGTCCGGCACCTCGACGAGTCCGGCTTCGACGGGGCCATCGGGCACCTGGTGCGGGCGCGGCTGCACGTGGTCACGGGCAACCTGCCGGCTGCCCTGCGCGAGCTGGGCGCCGGCCTGCGCGCGACCGGCCCGCTCGCCCGGCGGCTGCGGCCGCAGCTCCTCGCCACGCGGGCCATGCTGCAGGCTCGGATGGGGCACGGCAGTCTCGAGGGCGCCAGGCTCGACGCCTGTCTCGACGACGCCATCGCGCTGTGCCGGGACGGTCGCCGGGCGGGGCTGCGCTGGTGGCGCCGGGTCACGCCCGCCGACACCGCGCTGGCCACGCTCCTGTTGTGGCGGGCGCTGCGGCCGGACCCGCAGCCGGATCAGCAGGCCGGTGATGTGCGAGAGGCGGTGCGGCTGATCCGCCGCAGGTGCCGCCTATGGCACATCCACGGCGCCGACGACCGCCTGCTACTCCAGGAGGCGCTCGCCGCGCGCGACGCGCTGCGGGGCCGCCCCGACAGCGCACGGCGGCATCGGGCCTGGCGGAACACGGTGGACGCGCCCTGGAGCACCGCCGCGCGGGCCAGGCTCGCCGCGGCGTGGGCGCAGTGGGCCGTCGGCACCGATGTCCCGGAGTTCGCCGCCGAGGCGTACGCGCAGCTCGTCACCTTGACCACGCAGGACGCCGTCGCCCGGTACGGCGCGGGCGCCAAGCAGCGGGTGCTCGCCGCGGCGCAGGAGTACGCCGAGGACGCCGGTTACTGGCTGTCGCGCGCCGGGCGGTTCCGGGAGGCGGTGCTCGCTCTGGAGACCGGCCGCGCGGTGGGCCTGTCGGAGGTGTTCGGGCGGGACAACGTCGAGGTCCTGGCACGGCTGCGCGCGTCCGGCCACGCCGAGCTGGCCCAGGAGTACCAGCACGCGATCGAGGCGTTTCGCGCGAAGGAGCGCAGGCCGACCGCGGAGCTGCGGCAGTCATGGGCGGCCCTGCGCGAGGTTGCCAGGCGGGTCGCGGGGGCGACGGGGGCCGATCCGCTGGCGCTCGACGTGAGCTATGCCGACGTCACCGCCGAGACGGGCGACGGCGCGCTGGTCTACCTCGCCGCCGCGAAGGCGGGCGGGTACGCGCTCGTCGTCGCCGCGACGCACGACCCGCAGTACGTCGACCTGCCCAGGCTCGGCCGCGCGGCCGTCGCCGAGATCGTCGCCAAGGTGCTGCCCGGGGCGGATCCGGTGACCGGCGTCCCCCGGCTGGTGCGGGCCCCGCGTGACGCCGAGCTGGTGGGGGCCGCTCCGGCCGATCCGCTGGCAGACGGCATGCGCACGCTGTGGCACGCCGGCATCGGGAACCTGGTCTGGCAGAGCGCGCGGGGCCGGGTAGTCACCCTGATCCCGGTGGGGCTGCTGGGCCTGCTGCCGCTGCACGCGATCGGGGAGCCGGGTGCGCCGGGGGACCGCTTCACCGAGGGCCGCCACGTCGGCAACTTCTCGGCGATCCGGTACGCGCCCAACGCGCGCGGCCTGCGACGCTGTCGCGAGACGGCACGCGGCCTGGCCGGGCGCGCACAGACCCTGCTCGCGGTCGACGTGCCGGACGGGTACGGCCTCTCTACCGACCACCGCCTGCGCCATGTCGGGCGCGAGGCCACCGAGGTCACCAGGCGCTGGACGGGGGAGGCCGCCGCGCCGGTGCACGGGTGCACGTGGGCGGAGTTCCAGGCCACGGCCGAGCAGTACACGGTCTGGCATCTCGCGTGTCACGGCGCGGCCGACCCGGACGCGATCCTGGACAGCCGCCTCTACTTCGCCGACCGCACCGTCACGCTGGCGGACCTGCAGCAGGAGCTGCGGCCGGGGCAGCGGCGGCTGGCGGTGCTGTCGGCGTGCCGGACGAACGTCACCGGCACGGCCATGCCGAACGAGGCGGTCGGGCTGCCGTCGGTGCTGATCCAGATAGGGTTCGCGGGTGTGCTCGCGACGGCGTGGGCGGTCGACGATCTCGCCACCACGTACCTGATGACGGCGTTCTACCAGCGGTGGTGTCACGGCGGCGAGGAGCCGGCCGTCGCGCTCAACCGCGCCCAGCAGTGGCTGCGCGCCGCCACCCACGCCGACCTGACAGCGCTGCTGCCCGGCGTCGTTCCGGAGGGCGGCTCGGGTGAGCACCCCTACGCCGATCCGCAGTACTGGGCGGCCTTCGCCTACCACGGCGCCTGATCAGGTCATGCTGCCGGGACAGGACGCCGCCGGGCGGCCCGGTCTCCCGAGGCGCGCCCGGCGGCGTCGGCTGTGCTCAGGTGGTGCCGTCGAGCCGGGTCCGGCCGGTCACGCGCCCGCCCGCGCGAGCATCCGGCCGCCGGTGGCGGCCTCCGCGGCGCCGAGCGCGTCGACGATGTCCTCGACCCGGGCCTTGGCGTCGCCGAACAGCATCTGGGTGTTGTCGCGGAAGAACAGCGGGTTCTGCACCCCGGCGTAGCCCGCGGCCATGGAGCGCTTGAACACGATCACGTGCTCGGCCTCCCAGACCCGCAGCACCGGCATGCCGGCGATGGGGCTGCCCGGGTCGGCGGCGGCCGGGTTGACGGTGTCGTTGGCGCCGATCACCAGCACCACCGAGGTGCCGGCGAAGTCGTCGTTGATCTCGTCCATCTCCAGCACGATGTCGTACGGCACGTCGGCCTCTGCCAGCAGCACGTTCATGTGGCCCGGCAGCCGCCCGGCGACCGGGTGCACGCCGAACCGGACCTGCACGCCGCGCGCCCGCAGGTTGCGGGTCAGCTCGGCGACCGGACCCTGGGCCTGCGCGACGGCCATGCCGTAGCCGGGCGTGATGATGACCGAGGTGGCTTCGCGCAGCAGCGCGGCGGTGTCGGCGGCGGTGGTCTCCCGGTGCTCGCCGTACTCGGCGTCGTCGCTCGCGGCCTGCTCGGTGCCGAAGCCGCCCGCGATGACCGAGATGAACGAGCGGTTCATCGCCTGGCACATGACGTAGGACAGGTACGCGCCGGACGAGCCGACCAGCGCGCCGGTCACGATCAGCAGGTCGTTGTCGAGCAGGAAGCCCGACGCGGCGGCCGCCCAGCCGGAGTAGCTGTTCAGCATCGACACCACGACCGGCATGTCGCCGCCGCCGATGGACGCCACCAGGTGCCAGCCGAGCGCGAGCGCGATCACGGTGACCGCGATGAGCAGCCCGCGCTGCGGGTCGGCGACGAACCAGCCGGCGAGCGCCACGAACGCGACGAGCGCGCCGAGGTTGAGCACGTGCCGTCCGGGCAGCATGAGCGGCCGCGACGCGATCCGGGCGGACAGCTTCAGGTAGGCCACGATGGAGCCGGTGAAGGTGACGGCGCCGATGAACACGCCGACGAACACCTCGGCGTGGTGGATGTGCAGCAGCGTGCCGGTGAGGGCGGTGTGGGCCGGGTCGGCGACCTCCAGGTAGCCGTTCCAGCCGACGAGCACGGCGGCCAGCCCGACGAAGCTGTGCAGGATCGCGATGAGCTCCGGCATGCCGGTCATCTGCACGACGCGGGCGCGCCACAGGCCGATGCCGCCGCCGATGACCATGGCGAGGACGAGCAGCGCGACGGCGGCGGCGGTCATGTCCCGCGCGGCCAGGGCGATGGTGGCGACCAGGGCGATGGTCATGCCGGCGATGCCGTAGACGACGCCGGAGCGGGCGGTCTCGTGCTTGGACAGCCCGGCGAGGCTGAGCACGAACAGCAGCGCCGCGACGATGTAGGCGGCCTGCACTGCGGTGGTGGCGGTCATGTCGATCAGCCCTTCGTGAACATGCCGAGCATGCGCCGGGTGACGGCGAATCCGCCGAAGATGTTGATGGTGACCAGCAGGATCGCGGCCGCGGCGAGCCCCGTGACGACGAGGTCGTCCCGGCCGATCTGCAGCAGCGCGCCGACCACGATGATCCCGGAGATGGCGTTGGTGACCGACATCAGCGGGGTGTGCAGCGCGTGGTGGACCTTGCCGACGACGTAGTAGCCGATGACGACGGCGAGGGCGAACACGGTGAAGTTGCCGACGAACTGGCCGGGCGCGAACGCGGTCAGCGCGAACAGCGCCGCCGCGGCAAGACCGACGTAGCTGTAGATCCGCGCGGGCGAGGCCTTGGGCTTGTCCGGTACGGCGGGCGCGGGCGCGGCGGCGGCCGCGGGGGTGGCCGACACCTGGACCGGCGGCGGGGGCCAGGTCTTGGCGCCGTCGCGCACGACGGTCATCGCCCGGATCACGACGTCGTCGAAGTCGAGCACGAGCCGGCCGTCGCGGCCCGGCGTGAGCAGCTTCATCAGGTTGAGCAGGTTGGTCGCGTAGAGCTGGGACGCCTGCGTGGGGAGCCGGCCGGGCAGGTCGGTGTAGCCGATGATCGAGACGCCGTTGTCGGTGACGACGATCTCGCCGGGCACGGTGCCCTCGACGTTGCCGCCCTGGGCGGCTCCCATGTCGACGATGACGCTGCCGGGGCGCATGGCGGCCACGTGCTCGGCGGTGAGCAGCCGCGGCGCGGGGCGGCCCGGGATGAGCGCCGTGGTGATGACGATGTCGACGTCGGCGGCCTGCTGGGCGTACAGCTCGGCGGCGCGCCGGTCGTAGTCGGCGGAGGTCTGCTTGGCGTACCCGTCGCCGCCGCCGGTCTGCTCGGCGGCCACGGAGAGGAACTCGCCGCCGAGCGAGCGGACCTGCTCGGCTACCTCCGGGCGGGGGTCGGTGGCGCGCACGATCGCGCCGAGGCTCTTGGCGGCGCCGATGGCGGCCAGGCCGGCCACGCCCGCGCCCGCGACGAGCACCTTGGCCGGAGGGACCTTGCCCGCGGCGGTGACCTGACCGGCGAAGAAGCGGCCGAAGGTGTGCGCGGCCTCGACGACGGCCCGGTAGCCGGCGATGTTGGCCATGGAGCTGAGCACGTCCATCGACTGGGCGCGGGAGATGCGCGGCACGGCGTCCATGGCCAGCACGCTGATCGGCCGCTGCGCGAGCGCGTCGACCAGCTCGGGGCGCACGGCCGGTCCGATCAGGCTGATCAGGGTCGCGCCGGGGCGCAGCTGGGCGGCCTCGCCGTCGGTGGGCGGGTTGATCTTCAGGACGATGTCGGCCTGCCAGCACTCCTCGCGGCTGCAGATCTTCGCGCCGGCGTCCTCGTAGTCCTCGTCGGGGAGGCTGGCCCGCGCGCCCGCGCCGGACTCGACCTCCACCTCGTATCCGAGCGCCACGAGCTGGCGTACCACGGCCGGGGTCGCCGCGACCCGGGTCTCCCCGGCCGCCGACTCCGCCGCCACGCCCAGGCGGGACGCGGTGCCCGGACCCTCGCTTGTGGACTCCGGTATTGCTTGCTGCACGCCAGGCTCCTGCCCCACCGCATCTCCCGTCAACGCCCTGAACGATCGATCGAGAATTTCACACATGGTGTGGTCACCGGACGGGGCCGTCAATGAAGCAGGCCACTGATCGGGCGTACATCACACTCGCCGCCCGGCTCCGGGCAACGCCGCCGATCGCACGGCAGCGCGCTCACCTGCGGCGGCAGCGGATGACAACGTTCCCCGAGCAGCCCCCGAGCGATGTAAAGAATTCTTGACACGCGGCCGCGTTCTTCCTACCCTCAGGATGTCAAGAATCCTTTACACCGGAGGGTGGGCATGGCGTTCGAGGAGAAGCGCACCTGGATCATGGTGCTGGTCACCGTGGCCGCATACGGTTCCTACGTCGCCGCCGTGCTCGGACGGGCCGGGGACACCCCGCTGCCCGACACGCCCTACGCCGCCCCGCTGCTGTGGAGCATCGGCGCGGCCATCGCCGCGACCATCGTGCTGACCATCGCCGCGTCCATCGCGGCACCCCGGGACGCCGGCCGCGGCGCCGACGAGCGCGACCAGGCGATCCACCGCAGCAGCGAGCTGACCGGGCAGTCCTTCGTCGTGATCGGAGGGCTCGCCGCCATGGTCATGGCGCTGGCCGAGGTGGCGCACTTCTGGATCGCCAACGTGATCTACCTGGGCTTCGTGCTGTCATCGCTGCTCACGTCCACCGCGAAGATCATCTCTTACCGCCGGGGCTTCCAGCCCTGGTGAAGCACCTCGACCATGAAGGAGTCAGCCGTGAAGGCGATCGTCCAGGACGCGTACGGCACCGTCGACGTCCTGCAACCGCGTGAGATCGAGCAGCCCGCGCCCGGCGACGGAGAGGTGCTGGTGCGGGTGCGCGCCGCCGGAGTGGATCCGGGCATCTGGCATCTCGCCACCGGCACGCCCTACCTGGTGCGGCTCGGCTTCGGCCTGCGCCGCCCGCGCCACCGGGTCCCCGGCGGCGACCTCGCCGGCGAGGTAGCCGCGGTCGGGCCCGGCGTGACCCGCTTCCAGCCCGGCGACCGCGTCTTCGGCAACTGCCCCGGCGCCTTCGCCGAGTACGCCTGCGCCAAGCAGGACCGGTTCACCGCCCTGCCCGACGGTGTCACCTTCACCCAGGGCGCGGCCGTCGCCGTCTCCGCCGTCACCGCGCTGCAGACCCTGCGCGACGTCGGGCGGGTCCGGCCCGGACAGCGGGTGCTGGTCCTCGGCGCGGCCGGTGGCGTCGGCACCTACACGGTCCAGCTCGCCAAGCACTTCGGCGCGCACGTCACCGGCGTGTGCAGCACCGGCAAGACGGAGCTGGTGCGCTCGCTCGGCGCCGACGAGGTCGTCGACTACACCCGTGCCGACATCACCGCGGCCGGCGGGCGCTACGACCTGATCGTGGACACCGCAGGCAACCGGCCCGTCGCCCAGCTGCGCCGCATCCTGGCCCCGCGGGGCACGCTGGCCATCGTCGGCGGCGTCACCAGCGCGGGCGTGCTCGGCGGGATGCAGCGACCGCTCGGGATGATGGCGCGGGCGCCGTTCGCCCGCCAGCGGCTGCGCATGGTGCTCGCCCTCACCAAGGCCGCCGACATGGAGATCCTGCGCGAGTTGCTGGCCGCCGGGGTCTTCACCCCGGTCATCGACCACACCCGCCCGCTCGCCGAGGCCGCCGAGGCGCTGCGCCACCTGGAGCACGGCCGGGCCCGGGGCAAGGTCGTGCTGACGGTCTGAACCGGGCCACCCCTCCGGCGGCGACCGGTGTCGCCGGGGACGGCCACGGCTGCGGCCCGCTAGATCGGATCTAGCGGGCCGTCTGGCGCCTTCATGGTGGCGGGGCCGGCGCAGCGTGCGTTCCGGGCCCCGCCGACGGACGGAAGGAATCCGATGACGGCGAGAACAACCGGCCTGGCGATCGAGACCGCGGGGCTGGTGAAGACGTTCGGCAAGACCCGGGCGGTGGACGGGCTGGATCTCGCGGTCCCCGCCGGGACCGTGTACGGCCTGCTCGGGCCCAACGGCGCGGGCAAGACCACGGCCGTACGCATGCTGGCCACCCTGCTGCGCCCGGACAGCGGGCAGGCGACGGTGTTCGGCCACGACCTGCGGGCCGAGCCCGACGCGGTGCGCGCCCGGGTGAGCCTGACCGGCCAGTACGCCTCGGTCGACGAGGACCTGACCGGCACCGAGAACCTGGTGCTGCTGGCCCGGCTGCTCGGCCACGGCAAGCCGGCGGCCCGGCAGCGCGCGGCGCAGCTGCTGGACGCGTTCGGGCTGTCCGACGCGGCGGACCGGCAGGTGAAGAAGTACTCCGGCGGCATGCGGCGGCGCATCGACATCGCCGCCAGCATCCTGAACACCCCCGACCTGCTGTTCCTGGACGAGCCGACGACGGGCCTGGACCCGCGCAGCCGCAACCAGGTGTGGGAGATCGTGCGGGCGGTCGTCGCGCAGGGCACCACGGTCCTGCTGACCACGCAGTACCTGGACGAGGCCGACCAGCTCGCAAGCCGCATCGCGGTGATCGACGAGGGCCGGGTCATCGCCGAGGGCACGCCGGGGCAGCTCAAGTCGTCGGTCGGGGCGGGCACGGTGCACGTGCGGCTGCGCGACGCCGCGCAGCGGCCGGAAGCCGAGCGGATCCTGGCCAAGGCGCTGGACACGGCGGTGCAGCTGGAGCCGGATCCGGTGGCGCTGACCGTACGCGTCGGCGGCTCCGGCACCGCCGTGGACGCGGCGGCGGCGGGCTCGCGGGCGCTGGGCGACCTGGCCGCGGCGGGCATCGTGGTGGACGAGTTCGCGCTGGGCCAGCCGAGCCTGGACGAGGTGTTCCTGGCCCTGACCGACAAGGCGGCGAAGGCCGCGACCGCATCGGAGGAGAACGCATGAGCACGGCAGTCGTTTCCGAGACGGCGACCGCCTACACGCCGTCGGCGGCGAGCATCGCCGCGGTGCTGGCGCCGGGCGCGCGCCCGAAGCGGCCGGGGCCGCTGGCGGCGTCGCTGACGTTCGGCTGGCGGGCCATGCTGAAGATCAAGCACGTGCCCGAGCAGCTGTTCGACGTCACCGCGTTCCCGATCATCATGACGCTGATGTTCACCTACCTGTTCGGCGGCGCACTGGCGGGCTCCCCCACGGAGTACCTGCAGTACCTGCTGCCGGGCATCATGGTCACCAGCGTCGTGATGATCACGATGTACACCGGCGTCGGGCTGAACACCGACATCGAGAAGGGCATCTTCGACCGGTTCCGCACCCTGCCGGTGTGGCGGCCCGCCGCGCTGGTCGGCATGATCTTCGGCGATCTGCTGCGGTACGTGCTGGCGGCGCTGGTCATCATGGGCGTGGGCCTGGCGCTGGGGTTCCGGCCCGGCGGCGGGGTGCTCGGCGTGGCGGGCGGCATCGGCCTGCTGGTGGTGTTCTCGTTCGCGTTCTCGTGGATCTGGACCTGGTTCGGGCTGATCCTGCGCAGCGAGAAGTCGGTGATGGGCGTCAGCATGCTGGTGCTGTTCCCGCTGACGTTCCTGTCCAATGTGTTCGTGGCGCCCACCACCATGCCGGGCTGGCTGCAGGCGTTCGTCGAGGTCAACCCGATCACGCAGCTGGTGGCGGCGGTGCGCTCGGTGATGGCCGGCGCGCCCGACGCGTCGGCGATCACGTGGGTGCTGGCGGAGAGCGCGGCGTTCGTCGTGGTGTTCGGCGCGCTGACGATGCGGCGGTACAACCGCCGGTGACGGGTGCGGCAGTGTCCTGGCGGCTCAGGCTGGCGGCCCAGGCCGGCGGCTCACAGCCGCCAGGACACCGGCCGGTCCGGGTGGTAGCCGCAGGCGCTGCCGGTGGACACGGCCGCCCGCAGGTGCGCGGCCAGCTCCGGATGCAGCTCGTCGAGGCGGCGCAGGATGTCGCGGATCCGGGCGGTGACCGCCTTGCGGGCCCGCTCGCCCTCGTCGCCGAGCCTGCGGTCGCGCCCGCCGAGCCCCGCCGCGGCCCGCAGCTCGGCGAGCAGGGCGTCGCGTTCGCGTTCCAGCGCGGTCCGGCGGGCCGTGTCGTCGCGCCGCGCGGCGGCGTCGAGTTCGTCGTCGAGCTGCGTGAGCCGCTGCTTGAACCGGGCCTTGGCCTGCTCGTCCAGCACCGGGTCGGCGCCCAGCCGCCGGGCCGCCGCGGCCTGCGCGCCGCCCTGCGGGTCGGCCAGGTCGGCGGCGGCGACGTCGCTGCCCGGCATGCTGACGAGGGTGTACAGGTCGCGCAGGCCCTTGGCGTCGGGCACGTGGACGGTGCGGCCCGCGTAGGTCAGGCGCCAGGTGGCCCCCTCCCGCCGGAACTCGCCACCGTCCACGCCGGATGGTTTCGGTGCCTCGGCCGGTGCAGGTGATCCAGCCGTAGCCGTCGCCCGGCCCGGCGCATCCGGCTCGGCGGCAGCAACCGCTTGACCCGGCGCAGGTGGTTCGGCGGCAGCAGCCGCGTGACCCGGCGCATTTGGTTCGGCGACGGGCGACGCGGCGCGGGCGGCCAGGACGCGGGCGAGTCCGGCGCGGGCGCGTTCGGCCCAGGGGCGGGCCCGCATCCGGTCGGATGATTCGGCGGCGGCCGTGTAGCCGACGATCGCCTCGTCCCAGCGCTGCTCGGCGGCGTCGACCTCGGCCAGCCAGAGGTCGAGCGGGCCGCCCACGTCGCAGCCCCACAGCGACACCGCCCACTCGCCCCGGTACGGCGTCAGCGCCTCTCTCGCCCGCGCGCAGCGGGCCGGGTCGGCCGTGGCGGCGGCGAGCTGGGCCCACAGCCGCAGCCAGAGCCGGGTCACCGAGGTCGGGAACGGGTCCTCGCCCCGGCGCGCCTCGGCCTGGGCGGCCAGCACGAGCGCCTCGTCGACCTGGCCGCGCTCCACGGCGGTGACCGCCTGGGCCAGCGGCAGGTACGGGTGGTCGGCGGCGTCGACGCCCGCCAGCAGCGCGGCGGCGTGCTCGTACCGCCCGCGCTGCATGGCCAGCGCCCAGTCGAGGTGGTGCTGCATGAACGCGTAGTCGGCGTGGCCGTGGCCGTCGCTGCCCCGCAACTGGGCCAGCAGGTCGTCGGCCCGGTCGAAGTCGCCGGTCATGGTCGCGATGACGGCCTGGTCCACCAGCAGCGACACCCGCATGCGGGCGCTGCCGTCGCGCCGGGCCGCCGCGACGAACGCGCGCACCTGGTCGAGGTAGCCGGGGTCGCCCATCTCCAGCAGCGCCACCCAGCGGAACGAGGCCGCCAGCGCCTCCGTGCCGGTGTCCGCGACGCGGCGGCTGACCTGCTCCATCTCGGCCGTCAGCGCCTCGCGCTCGCGAGCGCCGCCGGGGCCCCAGCTGATGTCGTGCCGGGCCCACAGGCTGAACATCAGCGCCTCGTCGTCGCGGCCGGTGCGCGCCAGCGCCTCCGTACGCGCGATGAGCTGCTGCGCCATCTGCTCCGGCGGGACCTGCGCGCCGTCGCCGAGCAGTGCCTCGTACGCCTCGCGCAGCAGTTCGGACCGGATGCCGGAGCGCTCGTCGCCGTCGTGGCCGTGCCGGTGCGCGACCAGCGCCACCCAGCTCAGCAGCGCGCCGTCGCCCGAGTCCCGGGCGGTCGCGGCGGCCTCGTCGAACAGCCGCCAGCCCTCCTCCCGGTCCCCGCGGTGGTACACGCCCCGGCCCAGGTCGATCAGCACGCGTACCCGCCGGGCGGGATCGCGCGCCAGGGCCAGCGCCCGCCGGTAGTGGCCGATCGCCTCGTCGGTGGCCAGGCGGTCGCTCGCGTCCGCGGCCGCCGCGAGCAGCTTCGCCACCGCGGTCTCCGGGTCCAGGCAGCCGCCCGCCAGGTACGCGTGGCGGGCCAGGTCGGCGGGCAGCACCTGGGCGGCGACCTCGGGTGACGCGTCGGCGGCGCGGACCACGGCCACGTGCAGCCGCTGCCGTTCCGGCTCGGGCAGGCCGTCGTGCAGCGCCTGCCGGATCAGGTCGTGGGTGAAGCCGCGCCCGCCGCCGGGCAGCGCGGCCACCAGCCGCGCCTCCTCGGCCTGGGCCAGCAGCCGGTCCACCTGCGCCGGATCCGTGGCGGCGGTCGCCGCGAGCACCGGCCGCCGGAACTCCCGCCCGAGCACCGCCGCCACCGCCAGCAGCCCGGTGACGTCGGCCGGGAGCAGCGCCAGGCGCCGGTCCAGCGCGTCGCGCACCCCGGGCGCGACCGCCGTCAGGCCGCCCCCGCTGTGCCAGAGCCGTGCCGTCTGCTCCACGAAGAACGGGTTGCCGCCGGTGCGCCGGTGCACCTCGGCGGCCAGCTCGCGATCGGGCGCGCTGCCCGCCGTCCGGGTCATCAGCTGCGCGACCTCGGCCGGGCCCAGCCCCGTCAGCGTCACCGCGGTCGCCTTGGCCGCCAGCGGCACGAGCAGCCCTCGCAGCGGATGACCGGGCGCCTCGACCTCGACGTCCCGGTACGCCCCGACGAGCAGCACGGGCTCGGCCCAGATGTGCTGGGCGGCGAAGGCCAGCAGCCGCAGCGACGCGGCGTCGGCCCAGTGCAGGTCGTCCAGAGCCACCACCAGCGGGCGGCGCTGGGCGAGCGCGGCCAGGGCCGTGGTAACCGCGTCGAACAGCGGGAACTCGCCGTCCAGCGCCGTGGCCGCGCGCTCGGGGTCGTGCTCGCCGAGCAGCACGGACAGGCCCGGTCCGGCGGCGTCGCGGGCGGCCGTCCACTCGGCGTCCACGGCGGTGCGCCGGATCGCGCGCAGCGCCTGGGTCCACGGCCAGAAGCCGGGGGCGCTGCCGGAGTCCCAGCAGGTGCCGCCGACGACCAGCGCGCCGGTGCCGCGGGCGTACGTCATCGCGTCGGTGAGCAGCGAGGTCTTGCCGATGCCGGCCTCCCCGGCGACCAGCACCAGCCCGCCGTGCCCGGCGGCGGCCCGATCGATCTCCCCGCGCAGCACCGCCGAAGGGTGGGCACGCCCCAGCAGCCCCGCGCTCATGGTCGGGCGCGGGGCGGCGTGGCCGGTCCGGTCGATGTCCATCGGTGCACCAGGCTAGCGGTCCCCACGGACATCGGGCCGCAGCTCACGTCGCCCGCCGCACGGCGCTCACGGCGCGGCGGCCGGCTGCCCGCCGTCCAGCCAGCGCAGGGTCTGGTCCTCGGGCAGCGGGGCGGCGAACAGGTAGCCCTGGCCGTAGGTGCAGCCGGCGGCGTCGGCGGTGCGCCGCTGGTGCTCGGTCTCGATGCCCTCGGCCACGATGTCGAGGCTCAGCGCGCGGGTCAGCGTGACGATCCCCTCCACCAGGTCCCGCTGCCGCCGGGACGTGGTCAGCCCGCGCACGAACAGCCGGTCCAGCTTCACGATGTCGAGCGGCACCTGCCGCAGGTAGCCCAGGGCGGAGTAGCCGGTGCCGAAGTCGTCGATGGCGATGCGCACGCCGCCGCCGCGCAGCCGTTCGAGGGCGTGCCACACCTTGTCGTCGTCGCGCAGCAGCGAGCTCTCGGTGATCTCCAGGACGAGCCGGTGCGCCGGCAGCCCGGTCAGGGCGAGCAGTCGGGCGACGCTGTCGGCGAACCCCTCGGAGCGGAACTGGTGGGCCGAGACGTTGACGCTCACGTACGGGGCGCGCTCCTGCGCCGCGGCACGCCAGCGCTGTGCGGCCCGCATCGCGGCCTCCAGCACCCATTCGCCGATGGGCAGGATCAGCCTGGACTCCTCGGCGATCTCGATGAACTCGCCGGGCAGCAGCCGGCCGCGGCCGGGGTGCCGCCAGCGCAGGAGGGCTTCGAAGCCGACGGTGCGGCCGGTGCCGAGGGCGACGATCGGCTGGTACTCCAGGAAGAGTGCCTGTTCGGCGATGGCCCGGCCCAGGGCGGTGCGCAGTTCCGCCTGGCGGGTCTGGTCGCTCATCGACGGCTCGTACCGCAGCCACTGCCCGGCCCCGGCGGACTTCGCGGCCCGCAGCGCGACGTTGGCGTTGCGCAGCAGCTCCTGCGCGTCGGCGGCGCGCAGCGTGGTGGCGACACCGACGCTGGCGCTGCAGACGACGACCGTGCCGCCGCTGGTGCGCACCGGCTCGGCCAGGACGCGGCAGATGCGCTCCGCGAGGTGTTCGACGTCGGCCGCGTCGGCGGCGTCACGGATCAGCGCGGCGAACTGGTCGCCGCCGTAGCGGGCGGCGAAGCCGTGCTCGCCGACGGCGCGGCGCAGCCTGCGGCCGACCGCGCTGAGCACCTCGTCGCCGACGGCGTGGCCGTAGCCGTCGTTGACGGATCCGAAGTCGTTCAGGTCGATGAGGAGCACGGCGGCGAGCCCGTCCCCGGCGGCCACCGCGTGCTCGGTGCGCTCGGCGAACACGGCCCGGTTGGGCAGGCCGGTCAGGGTGTCGTGGAACATGCGCTCGGTCAGCTCGTGTTCCAGCCGCCGCTGCGCGGTCACGTCGTGCAGGGTGAGCGCCACGTCGCGGGCCGGGTCGCCGGGGTGCAGCTCGCGGCAGGAGACCTCGACGACGGGGGCGCGGCCGTCCAGCGACCGGATGGTCCAGTCGGCGCGGCTGTCCCCCGCACCGACGGCGCCGGAGCGCACGTGGCGCAGCAGGAACTCCGCGGCGGCCCGCTGCCGGGCGTCGACGAAGTCGAGCAGGCTGACCTCGCGCAGCGCCGAGGTGCCGAACACGTTGCGGGCCTGCGGGCTGGCGTAGCGGACGCGGTCGTCCTCGCCGACGATCAGCACCACGTCGCAGGTCTGTTCCAGCAGCGCCTCGACCTCGCGGGAGCTGCGGATCCGGCTGATCTCGGCCGCCAGCCGGATGCGGTCCACGGCCGCGGCGGCCTGGGCGGACAGCGCTTCCAGCGCGGGGCGGCGGTGGGCCGGCGCCGCGGTGGCCGGGTCGACGAGCAGGATGCCGACGGGTCCCGTGCCGGCGGTGTGCGTCTCGATCGGCACGAGGGCCGTGTCGTCGTGGCCGGCCCGGCGCGCGGCGGGCAGGGTGTCGTCCTCGGGCAGGCGGATGCGGACCTCGTGCGCCGACCCGCCGGTGAGCCGGGCGACGGCGCGGTCGAGGGCCGCGACGACGTCCTCAGGGCCGGCCGCGACGGCGAGTTCGGCCGCGGCGTCGCGCAGGGCCAGGACGGTCTCGTCGTCCGCGTGCGGCTGAGCAGGTCCCTGTGCCATGTGGACGGCCATCCTCGCCGCCGCCTGCCCCGTCCCGGGCGCGGCTAGGCCGCGGTCAGCCCGGCGGTGACCCTGGTCAGGGCCCGTCCGGCCGCCGCGGCGAGCCGCTCCAGGACGGCGATCTCGTCGGCGGACGCCCGGTGCCGGTCGGCCCAGTAGGCGCCGATGGCACCGGCCGGGGTCCCGTCGACCCGGATCGGGGCCATGAGCAGACTGCGTACGAACGTCGGGCGGTAGGCGGCCTGCGGGATGCGGTCGTCGGTGCGGATGTCCGCGATGACGACGGTCTGGTCGTGCAGCATGGCCCACCCGCTGATGCAGGAGGTGGCGGGGAAGCGCTGCCCCTTCCAGAGCGGGCTCATCGCGTCCTCGTCGATGTAGTGGCATTCGCCGTCTTCGAGCTGGACCACCGTCATGCCCTGGGCCTGGACGGCGGCACGGGCGCTGCAGCGTAGGGCGGTCTGGACGTCCTCGACGCTTTTGGCCTCGTCCAGCATGTCCAGCGCCCAGTCAATGGGACTGACCGAATTAACGAGCATATCCGCCTCTCTCATATCCATAGCCAACAAATAAAAATATACCGGCCCAAATCGCAGGAGGCGTTGTTCCCGGGAATGACCATGGCCGCGCGCGGCTAGGGTCGGCCCGTGAGCGTGGCGAGCGGACTGCCGGTGACGATCGTGGACGCGTGCCTGCGCGACGGGACCGGCGGCAGCCCGACCGCGGTCGTCGCCGAGACCAGGCTGAGCGACGCCGCGCGCCGGGCCGTCCCGGTGCTGGCCGGGACGTCGCACGCGGTGTTCGTGGCGCAGGACGGCCCGGCGGTGCGGCTACGCTTCTTCACGTCCGGCGGGGAGCTGCCCGCCTGCGGCCACGGCACGGTGGCCGCGCTGGCGCTGCTCGCCGGGCGTGCCGCCACGGCCGAGGGCGACCCGGCCCTGCACGCCCCGGACCGGGTCTTCGCCGCCCGCTGGGTGCGCCGCGGTCCGTCCGTCGACGCCGAGTTCGACCCGGGCGAGGTCGCGTTGCGCGCCGCGGCCGGCCCCGAGCAGGAGCCGGTGCTGGCCGCGCTGGGCCTGGCCGCCGACGCGCTCGCCGCCCGCGTGTCAGCCGCGTCGCTAGGCCGGTGGCGCCTGCTGGTGCCGGTCGCGGACCGGGCCGCGCTGGACGCGCTGGCGCCTGACGCGGCGCGGCTGCGCGCCGCGTGCGACCGGCTCGGCCTGCTCGGCTGCTACGTGTACACACCCCCGGACCGGCGGGGCGGGCTGGCGGCGCGCATGTTCGCGCCCTCGATCGGCGTACCCGAGGACATCGCCAACGCCAACAGCACCGCATGCCTGGCCGCACACCTGGCCCAGGCGGCGGCGCGGCCGGTCCGGATCGCCGTCGACATGGGCGACTCGCTGGGCCGCCCCGCGACGGTCACCGCCCACGCGACCGGACGTGCCGTACGCGTGGGCGGCGCCGCCCTGATCGGGCCCGTGCTGCACGTCGACCTGCCCCGGTAGCGCAGGTCACCGTCCGGCACAGGCCGCCTCCAGCGCGGTCAGATACGACCGGGCCCAGGCCTGGATGTCGTGTTCGCGCACGTGCGCCCGCATCGCCGCGAGCCGCGGGCTGGGCTCGGCCGGATCGGCCTGCAGCGCCTCGATCAGGGTGTCCTTGACGCCCTCCACGTCGTGCGGGTTGACCAGGTACGCCTGGGTCAGCTCGGCGGCGGCCCCGGCGAACTCGCTGAGCACCAGCGCGCCGCAGCCGTCGACGCGCGCGGCGACGTACTCCTTGGCGACCAGGTTCATCCCGTCGCGCAGCGGCGTCACGGCCATGACGTCGGCGGCCCGGTAGAGCGCGGCCAGCTCGGTGCGGTCGAAGACCTGGCTCAGGTAGTGCACCGCGGCCACGCCGAGCCGGCCGAAGTCGCCGTTGATCCGGCCGACCTCGCGCTCGACCCGGTCGCGCAGCTGCCGGAACTGCTCCACCCGCTCCCGGCCCGGGATGCCGACCTGCACCAGCACCGTCTCGGGCGCCTTGACCCGGCCGTCGGCCAGCAGCTCCCGGTATGCCTTGAGCCGGTGCTCGATGCCCTTGGTGTAGTCGAGCCGGTCCACACTGAGGATCACCCGCTGCGGGTCGCCCAGATCGGCGCGCAGCTCGGCGGCCTTGCGCACGACCTCGTCCTGGCTGGCCAGCGCCTCCATCTCGGCGGTGTCGATGGAGATGGGGAACGCGCCGGTGTACGCGATCCGCCCGCCGATCGTCACGCCGCGCTCGTCGGCGGTCGCGCCGAGCACCTTCGCCGCCAGCAGGTGGAAGTTGTGCACGGCGTGGCTGCGCTGGAATCCGATCAGGTCGGCGCCGAGCATGCCGAACAGCATCTCGGCCCGGCGTGGCAGCTGCATGAACAGCTCCGGCGGCGGGAACGGCACGTGCAGGAAGAAGCCGATGCGCAGGTCGGGACGCAGCTCGCGCAGCATCGCGGGCACCAGCTGCAGGTGGTAGTCCTGCACCCAGACCACCGCGCCGGGCGCGGCGACGCGGGCGGCGTGGTCGGCGTAGCGCTGGTTGACCCGCTGATAAGCCTCCCACCAGCGGCGATGGTGCACGGCGGGCTCGACGGCGTCGTGGTAGAGCGGCCACAGCGTCGAGTTGGCGAACCCCTCGTAGTGGTCCTGGAAGTCCTCCTCGGACAGCTCGACCGGAACCAGGTGCACCCCGTCGACGTCGGGCAGCGGCGGGGTCGGGCCGGGCGTGCCCGCCCAGCCGACCCAGGTGGCCGGCTTGTCGGTCAGCACCGGGTGCAGGGCCTCGCCCAGCCCGCCGGGGGTGCGCCGCCACTCGAAGACCCCTTCGGAGGCGGCGGCGTCGTTGATGGGGAGACGGCTGGCGACCACGACTAACGAGGCGTCCCGCATGGGGTGCCCCCCTTCCGAGCTTCGCGGATATGAGACGGTTTGCTGCGCTCTACGGCATTGACCGGTCACGCGAACTTGTAGCAACCCAAAGTTACGAGTCGATTACGTTCAGCGCATCGTTCGTTCGTGCCGGTCTCCGCGCAGCGCCGCACGGGTCAGCTCCTCTGCGTACTCAGCTCGGATCACTCTACAGAATGGACAGACGGAACCGGCTGCTCGGCCCATGGTGTCCCGCCTGACGGGCAACCGCCACACCCGGTCGCGCGACTCCCCCGCTCAGTCCGCCACCCCGACGGTCCGGCCGACGGTCTCGGGCCGCTCCAGCGAGGCGAGCATGCACGCGGCGACGGTGGCCCGGGACGCGAAGGCGCCGCCACGCACATTGCGATCCAGCGCCGTGCGGTAGGCGCCGGTCAGCGGCTTGTCGGTCAGCTTCGGCGGGCGCACCGCGGTCCACTCCAGACCGCTGCCGCGCAGCACGTCCTCCATCCTGGCCAGGTCCGCGTAGTGGTCCCGCAGCGCCGCCTTGATCAGCGGTCCGACGACGTAACGCATGAGGAGGCCGTCGCCGGGATCGTGCTTCGGCGGATGCGGGTTGCCGGGCGACGGCACGGTGCCGACGGGGGCGGCGCTGACCACCACGATGCGGCGCACCCCGGCTTCGGCCATCGCGTCCACGATGGCGCGGGTGGCGGGCTCGGTGATGCCGGCGGCGGCGCGGCCGCTGGGGCCGACGGCCGACAGCACCGCGTCGGCGCCGACGACCGCGTCACGCAGGGCTGCGGCCGCCGGGGCGGACAGGTCGGCGGTGACGGCGCGCACCCCGGGCGGCAGGCGCCGGGGGTCGCGGGCCACCGCGGTGACCTCGTGCCCGGCCACGGCGGCCTGCGCCAGCAGTTGGCGGCCGATGCCGCCGGTGGCCCCGAACACGGTCAATCTCATGTTCGCCCCCCTCAGGGTCGCTCATATAATACGAGTATCGTAATATCTCCTTCGGAGTTCAAACAATATGGAACCCGTAACATCTTCCGCGCACCGGCGGCGGCAGACCGGCCACGTCATCAAGGGCGACCTGCGGGATCTGCGCGTGCAGCTGGGCATGCTCAACCGGCACGTGGGCGCCAGGCTGGGACTGCGCGAGGTGGACCTCGACTGCCTCGACCTGGTCGGCAGGCACGGCCCGCTCAGCCCCGGCGCGCTGGCCCGGCAGGCGGGCCTGCACCCGGCCACCATGACCGGCATCCTGGACCGCCTGGAACGCGGCGGCTGGCTGGTGCGCGAGCGCGACCCGGCCGACCGGCGCAGCGTGGTGCTACGGGTGCCGCCCGATCGGGCCCGCGAGATCGCGGGCCTGTTCACCGTCGCGAACGCCGCCATGGACGAGCTGCTCGGCGGCTGCACCGAGGACGAACTCCAGGCCATCGCGGGCTTCCTGCACCGCGCCGTCGAAGCCGTCCGCACCGCCGCCACCGACCTGTGACCCGCCGCGCGCCGTCTCCGCGGCGCGCGGCCCCGTCGCGCGATGCCCGGCCCAAGATCGCTGTCTCGTGTCGGAAACCATGGCCTGAGCTCGTATTTCGACACGAGACAGCGATCTTCGCCGGTCGGCGGGGGTCAGCGGTGCCGGAGGCGCCGTAGCAGCCGCCAGCCGCCGAAGACGGCGAGCGCGAGGAGCACGGACGCGGTCAGCCGTGCCCAGGCGGGCCACAGGCCGCGATCGGGCGACCCGGCCGGGCGCACCGTCAGTTCCGGGAGCAGCCCGCCGGCGACCGAGATCTCCCACGGCACGCAGCGCTGCATGCCCAGCTCGCACCGGTAGGCGTCGTCGAACCGGCTGAGTGCCACCTTGGCCGCGCCGTCGACGGGCACCGACCACAGCGCACCGGTGTCCCAGGCGTAATCCCAGGAGACCCCCAGCATCGCGTCGTCGGACAGCCAGCCCAGGAACGTCTCCACCTCGGCCGCGCCCTCCCGCAGCGCCGACGGCTGAGCGAGGCTGACCGTGCGCACCGCGCCCGACTTCGCCCAGTCCAGGGTGTACGCGCGGTCGCTCTCCCAGACCTCGGCCGCCCACGGCACCACGGCCAGCAGCCGCCCGGACGGCGACCACGCGTTGCGCAGGGTGAGGCCGTAGCCCCGCGGCACCATCAGCTGCTCCAGACGGCGGCCGTCCCGGCCCACCAGCCAGGTCTCCAGCCCCGACTGGACGGCCAGGCGCCCGCCGTCCGGCGCGAACGCGGCCGCCGCCACCGGCCCGATCCCGGTCGTCACGGCCTGCCCGGTACGCAGGTCGAGCAGCACCAGCTCGCTGTGCGCGGAGCCGCGGTGCTCGATCGCGTTGCCGACGTCCATGGCCAGGTCGTCGGCGATCGGCCCGATGTCGACGAACGAGTACGCCAGCACGCTGCCGTCCGGCGAGAGCGCCAGCGGGAGGGCGCCGCCCGCCCGGGGCAGCGGCACGCCCCGGGTCCGCCCGGTAGCCAGGTCGACCACCTGCATCTCGGTCACGCCCCGGTCGGGCGCGGACAGCACGGCGAAACTCCCGTCCGGGGCGAGCAGCCACGCCCCGGAGCGGTCGGGCCTCGCGTCGACCTGCCGGTAGGCGTCGCCGTCGGCGCCCAGCACGAGCGACTGGTAGGTGCGGATCGTCTCGCTGTTGCCGTAGCCGTACAGCATGATCGCCCGGCCGGGCGGCGAGTCGGCGATCGACCCGGTCAGCGGCGAGTAGCCGGCGAGCCGGTCGGGCAGGGTGGCCGTACCGGGCGGGCGCTGCGCCGGGGTGGCCTGCCGCGCGGCGGACGGCAGCAGCACCACGCCCGCGCCGACCAGCAGTGCGGCCACCGCGCACAGCACGGTGGTCACCCGGCGGCGGCGCAGGTCGCGCCGGGCGGCCGGGATCAGGTCCTCCAGCAGGCCGGGCCGCAGCGGCGGCTCCGGCTCCTGCGGTGCGGCGGCCAGCAGGGCCGCGATCTGCTGCTCGGTCATGCCCGGCCTCCGATGTAGTTCGGCAGCAGCCGCCGCAGCGCGGCGATGGCGTACGACGTCTGGCTCTTGACCGTGCCGGGCGAGCAGCCGAGCGCCCGCGCGGTCTCGGCCACGTCGAGGCCCTCCCAGTAGCGCAGCACGATCACGGCGCGCTGGCCGGGGGCGAGCCTGGCCAGCGCGGCCATCAGGTCGAGCCGGTCGACGAGCCCGTCGGCCGGTGCGGGCACGTCCGGTGGTTCGGGGACCGAGCTGACCTTGCGGGACCACCAGGTCTGCCGCTGGTCGAGGAAGGCGTTGACCAGGATCCGGCGCGTGTACGCGTCGGGCGAGTCGGCCCGGGCGACCTTCGGCCAGTGCCGGTACAGCCGGATCAGGGCGGTCTGGGTGAGGTCGTGCGCCTGGTCCCAGTCGCCGCACAGCCGGTATGCCGTGCGGCGCAGCTCCAGCACCCGCCCCTGCGCGTACTCGGTGAACGCGCGTTCGTCGTCGGCCCGCAAAACGACCCCTCTCGTCGTACTGCTGACCGGAGCACCCCGCCGCGCGGTTGTGCCGGCCGGGCCGCGGAGTCGAGGACCGCCGCCGCTCCCGCGCAGCTGCGCAGCGTACCGCTGGGCAGATGAGGGCACGCGGCGGCGGCCGGTGCGCGGGAGCACCGGCCGTCGCCGCGTCGAGTGCCGGTCAGGACGGGGAGAGCGCCACCGGGCCGCGCTGCCGCGAGGTGCTCAGCGTCAGCGCCGCCGAGCCCGCCGCGCAGGCGGCCATCACGAAGTAGATCGCCGGATAGCCCCACAGGCCCGCGATCAGCCCGGCCAGCGGCCCGCCCGCCACCAGCCCGATGTCCCAGAACGAGGTGAACGCGCCCAGCGCTCCGCCCTGCTGCGCCGGCGGGGTGCGGTTGATCACGAGCAAGGCCAGCGACGGGAACAGCAGCGACAGCCCGGCTCCGATGACGAGGCCGCCGACGACGGCCACGGCGAGGTTCGGCGCGACGGCGACGATCAGCAGCCCGGCGGCTTCCACGACGACGGACCACAGTGCGACCCGGCCCGCGCCGAGCCGGTCGGGCAGGCCGCCGAGGAACAGCCGTACGCCGACGTAGGTCACGCCGAACGCGTTGAACGCGGCGATGCCGTTGCCGATGGATCGGGCGTCCAGGTGCAGCACGACGAAGGCGGACAGCGCCGCGTAACCGAGCGCGGCCAGCGCGAGCGCCGTGCCGGGCGCGAGCGCGGCGCCGGGTAGCAGCGCCGGGCGCGCCGCCGAGGTGGGCTGTTCGGGTCGCGGCTTGGCGAGCACCAGCAGCAGCCCGAGGACCGACGTGACGGCGCAGAACACCCACACCATCGGGTAGCCGCCCGACCACTTCATGATCAGGGTGCCGAACAGCGCGCCGAGGGTGATGCCCGCCCACATGTGGATGCCGTACAGGCCGACGACCCGGCCCCGGCGCTCGGGCGGGCACAGCAGCACCAGCCAGGCCGCCCCGGCGGTGTAGACCATGCCCTCCCCCGCGCCGTGCAGCACCCGCACGGCGATCAGCGTGACGGGGTCGGCGGCGACGAGGTAGGCGAGCCCGGCGAGCGCGCACGTCACGGCCCCGGCGAGCATGACCAGCTTGTAGCCGCGCCGGTCGGCGATCCGGCCCGCGAAGGGCCGGGTGAGCACGGCCGAGGCCGCGATCGCGGCGACCACGACTCCGACCATGACGTCGCCGAGGCCGAGTTCGCCCAGCACGTAGAACGGCAGCACGGCCAGCGACGCGCCGACCCCGAGCAGGCAGCAGAAGATGCCGCCGAACAGGGGCACGAACGGCCGGTAGAAGGCCAGGCGGCTCACCGCCCGCCTCGCTGCGCCGGGATGGCGGCTGGGCGTACGTGGAAGAAGTGCGTCGGCAGGTGCACCGCGACGCCCTCGTGGATCTCGGCGCAGACCGCGAGGCCGGGCTGGGCGAAGGTGCCCGGCGGCGGCTCGGCGATCCTGATGACCGACCGGCCGCCGTCGAGCAGGCGCGCCGCCATCGCGAAGTCGCCGACCAGCGCGCAGCCGGGGTCGACCATGCGGGTGCGGCTGATCAGCGTGCCGTTGCGGGCCAGGTCGTCGAGCAGGCTGCCCTTGCCGACCAGGTGGAAGTAGTAGTCGTGCGGGTTGATGATCATCGCGTGGGCGGTGGCGCCGGTCTGCTCGATCTCGTTGCAGGCCGCCATCACCCCGGCCACGTAGTCGCCGTGGTACGGCAGGGTGGCGATGCCCGGGTGCCGCAGCAGGCCGTGCTCGCCGATGGTCAGCGCCTGGTTCTCCGCCGTGGCCAGCCGCACCAGCAGCCGGAAGTCCACGAACACGGCGAGCGCGTCCAGGTCGTCGGTCAGCTCGGCCGGGATCTGCACCCAGGCCTGGATCGGGTGCACCCGCGCGGTGGACATGCCGAACCGGAACGCCGCCTCGCGCCGCAGCCCGGACTCCGTCACCGTCTGCGCCTCCTCGGCCGGCGGGCGGCTCTCGCTCCAGAACCGGACCTCGTCGCCGTCGGCGGCCCGCTTCTTCAGCAGGTTGCGCACGGTGACGCGGGGGCGGTCCTTGGTCGGCTGGAACGCGTCGGTGACGGTGAAGTCGAAGTGGACCTCGGCCTTCTCACCGTCGGCGGCGTACGCGCGCGCGAACGCCTCACCGGGCGACAGGGCGGTGGCCACAGCTGTCGTCGACATCGGATGCTCCTTAACTGGCGTGCGCGATCAGGCGCTGGTAGAAGGGCAGGTGGTGATCGTGGAAGGCGCGCAGCCGCGGGTCGTTGTCGACGGTGGCGTCGTAGCTGCGCGCGATCGGGGCGAACCCGGAGCTGGCGCTGGCGTCCACGTGCCACTGCCGGGTCCGGTGCCATTCGGGCCGGTCCTCGGGGCGCCAGCGCAGCGCGTGCGGCAGGAACGGCAGCCCGACCCGCGCGCAGTAGCGGCCGACCGCCCCGGCCGGGTCGCTGGTCAGCTCCTCGGACCGGATCACCAGCGGCGTGCGCCCGGTGACCCGCCGCGCCAGCTCGAACAGGTCCCACTGGTGCTCGAAGCCGATCTCCGGGCAGGTGACCGTCGGTTTCATCGCGTAGTGCGAGGCGATCGCCTTGGCCGGGTCGCGCACGATGAACGTGTGCACCATGTCGGCCACCTGCTCCGGGTGGTCGAAGAGGTGCTGGTGGCGATACTCCAGGGTGTCCTTGAAGAAGACCGTACGGTCCCGGCCCAGCGCGGCCAGGTGGGCCAGCACGGCGCCGGCGTCGTGCAGGGTGACCGTGCCGGCGCCGTCGAGCGCCGGCATCGTCAGCTCGTGCCAGTCGGCGAGGGTGACCAGCGGCTCGTGCACCACGGTGACGTCACCGCGTTCGAGCATCATGCGCAGGAACGCGGTGGACACGGCCCGCGGGTGGGCCCACATCGCGATGACGGTCACTGCGACCACGCGGTCGGGGTGCGGTCCCAGCGGTGCGCGCGCAGGGTCTCGACGAGCCCGGCGGGCAGCGGCCGGGCGTCGCTGACGCCCAGGTTGGCGCGGACGTGCGCGGAGCGCCGCATGCCCGGGATCACCGTGCTGACGGCCGGATGCGCCAGGATGAACCGCAGCGACAGCTCAGGCAGGGTCATGCCCTCCGGGAGCAGCTCTTTGAGCCGCTCGGCCCGTGCCACCGTCGGGCCGAGGTTCTCCGGGCCGAAGTAGGTGCCGCGCCAGTCGCCCTCGGGCCACACCGTGTCGGCGGTGAGCGTGCCGGTCAGGCCGCCCTCGTCGAACGGGACCCGCGCGATGATGCCGATGCCGTCGGCCTGCGCGCGGGCGAACAGCTCGTCCTCGGGCGCCTGGTCGAAGATGTTGTAGATGACCTGGATGACGTCGATCAGCCCGGTATCCAGCGCCCGCAGGCAGTTGGCCGGCTCCCACCGGTTGACGCTGATGCCCACGCCGTCGATCAGCCCGTCGCTCTTGAGCTCGGCGATCGCCTCCTGCCAGCGCTCGTCGGCGGCCCAGCGGTCCTCCCAGACGTGGAACTGCATCAGGTCGATCCGGTCCACGCCCAGGTTCTTGAGGCTGTGCTCGGTGTACTCGCGGATGTGCGCGGCGGGGAAGACATCGTCGAGGGTGTCGTGCGGGCCGGGCGGCCACTCCCGGTTGCGCGGCGGGATCTTGGTGGCGACGTACAGCCGCCGGTCCGGGTGGCGGCGCAGCAGCGCGCCGAGCAGCTGCTCGCTGACCCCCCGCCCGTACACCCAGGCCGTGTCGAAGAAGTTGCAGCCCAGCTCGACCGCCTCGTCGAGGCAGCCCGGCGCGGCGTCGTAGTCCCAGCCGGTGAAGCCGCCGGGCCCGCCGCCGATGCCCCACATGCCGTAGCCGACCTCGCTGACCTGCCAGCCGAGTCGGCCCATCGTGCGGTATTCCACTCGTCTCCCTCTCCTGCGACCTCGATCAAGACGATCAATAAGCTGCCGGGCGCAGCCGCACGGCGTCACCCGGCGGCACCGGATCCCGCGGTGCGGGCAGCGCCCCCGGCCCGCCCAGCCACCGGTGGTACGCGGCCATCGAGCCGTGCAGCGACTCGTCGGACAGTGCCCAGCGCCGCGCCAGCGCCTGGCAGGCGTCCTTGCCGAACAGCACCGGGTTGTCCGTGAGCAGGCCACCGAGGCGGCGGGCCAGGGTCGCCTCGTCGGCGCCGTCGGGCAGCCGCAGCAGCGCCAGCAGCGTGCTCAGTTCCCAGTCGGACGTGTCACCGGCCGCCTCGCGCAGGCCAGCCACGAAGGTCCGGCAGTCGACCGTCGACCACGTCGCCACGCCACGGGCGGGCAGCTCGGTGTAGCTGACGCTCTCGGGATGGAAGACGTGCAGCGTGCCGCCGGCCGCCCGCGGATCCCGCAGCCCCGCGACGACGCGCCGCGCCGCGTAGTCCACCGGCGTGTAGTCCGAGCTCATCGGCACCGCCGGGCTCATCTTCAGCCGGTGGAACGCCGACAGCAGCAGGTGCGTCAGCGCCCGCCGGTTCGGCCAGCCGTTGTCGGCGGCCGGCATGATCTCGCCGAGCCGGTAGACGGTCACCGCCGCGCCGCGGCGGCGCGCCTGCGCCAGCAGCTGCTCGGCGACCAGCTTGGACCGGCTGTAGCCGCCGATCGGCGGCTGCACGGCCAGCACGTCGACGTCCTCCGGCAGCGGACTGGTGTGCAGGGCGGCCTCGGCCTCCAGCGCGCCCAGCGTCGAGATGTGGTGGATCGGCTTCGTCCGGCCGGTCATCGCCAGTCGCAGCAGCTCCCCCGTGCCCAGCACGTTGGCGGCCCGGTGCGCGCGGTAGTCGTAGAGGAAGTTGACCATGGCTCCGTTGTGGAGCACGGTGTCGCAGGTCTCGGCCAGGTGATCCCACACCTGGTCCGGCAGGCCGAGCCGGGGACGGGCCAGGTCTCCGGCGTACGCCGACAGCCGCTGCGCGAATCCCGGCTCCCACAGCCCCTGCCCGCTCAGCGCCGCCGTGACCCGCGCGAGCGCGTCGGCGTCGTCGACCGCGCGGCACAGGCAGACGACCTCCAGGTCCGTGCCGCTGAGCAGCTCGTAGGCCAGGCGGGCGCCGACGAAGCCGGTGGCGCCGGTGAGCAGCACCACGCGCGGCTCGCCGGGCCGGCCGGCCCGGCGTATCACGAGGTCGTCGGGCACGACCGCGTCGGCGAGCAGCAGCGTGCCGTCGTGCATTCCGGTGTCGCCGTCACCGGAGCGCCGCCACACCAGCTCGGTCATGGCGGCGGCGGTCGGCGCGTCGATCAGGTCCTGGACGCCGAGGCCGACTCCCGTCTCGCGGGCCAGCTCGGTCACGGCCGCCAGCGCCTGCAGGGAGTCGCCGCCGCTGCGGAAGAAGTCGTCGGCGCCGCCGAGCCCCGGCTGGCCGAGCACGGTGCGCAGCACGTGCAGCACCCGGTCGGCCAGCGACGTCGGGGTGGGCAGTTCGCGCTCCAGCCGCCGCGTGAGCATGCCCGCCAGCGCCCGGCGGTCGACCTTGCCGTTGCCGGTCAGCGGCAGCTCGGGCAGCACGACGTAGTGCCGGGGCAGCATGGTGCGCGGCAGGACGCCGCGGAGGTGGGCGCGCAGCGACGCCTCGGTCAGCCGCTCGTCGCCGGCCGCGAAGATCGCCAGTGACCGCCCGCCGTCGGCCGCGTGCACGAGCACGCGGCATTCGCGCACCTCGGGGCAGCCCGCCGCGGCCGCCTCGATCTCGCCCAGCTCGATGCGCACGCCCGCGATCTTGACCTGGGAGTCCTTGCGGCCGTGGAAGACGAACCGGCCCCGGTCGTCCACGTGGCCGAGGTCGCCGGTGCGGTACAGCAGCGGGCCGGGCAGCTCGGGGAACGGGTTGCGGACGAACACCTCGCCGGTGCGGACCGGGTCGTCCAGGTAGCCCCGGCCGAGGCAGACCCCGCCGATGACGATCTCGCCCGGCGTGCCCGGGGGCAGCGGCCGCAGGTCGTCGTCGACGATGACCGCGTAGCAGTTGTCGATGGGCCGCCCCAGCGGGATCACGTCGCCGTCGGCCGGGGAGACCGGATGGAAGATCATCCCGATGGAGGCCTCGGTGGGGCCGTACCCGTTGGTGATGCGCAGGTCCGGCAGCAGCTCGCACAGCCGGTGGGCCATCCTGGGGCTGATCTCCTCGCCGCCGACGATCAGCTGCCGCAGCGAGGAGATCTTCGCCAGGGACCGCCGGTCCCGGTCGACGATCGTGACGAGCAGGTTGAAGATGCTCGGCACGAAGTCGGTCATGGTGATGCGGTGCTGGGCGATGGTCGCGATCGTGTGCTCCAGGTCGAGGAACTCGCCCTGGGCCGGGATGACGCAGCGGGCGCCCGTGGTCAGCGGCCAGAACAGCTGCCACACGGAGGAGTCGAAGGTGTGCTTGCTGTTCTGCAGCACCACCTCCTCGCCGGTCGCGGCGAAGTACCGCGTCATGAAGCGGAACCGGTTGGTCAGCCCGGCGTGCAGGTTGAGTGCGCACTTGGGCTCGCCGGTGGTGCCCGAGGTGAAGATGCCGTAGCAGAGGTCGTCCGCCATGACCGGCGTGCCGAGCCGCTCCGGCGCGCGGCTGATCAGGTCGACGTCGAGCGGCAGGGCCAGCCCGCGCAGCTCCTCGGGCACGGCGGCGGGTTCGGCGCAGAGCACCAGGCGCGGCCTGAGCGCGCCGATGGTGGCCCGCAGGCGGTCGGCCGGCCAGGCGGGGTCCAGCGGCACGAACGCGGCGGCGAGTTTCATCAGCGCGAGGTACGCGATCGGCATCTCCAGCCCGTTGGCCAGCAGCACCGGCACGACGTCGCCCCTGGTCACACCCAGGTCGCGCAACTGCCCGCCGAGGCCGTCGGCCAGCTCGTCGACATCGCGGTAGCTGAGCGTGCGGCCCTGGTAGGTCAGCGCGGGCCGATCAGGACGCAGGTCGGCCTGCTCCTCGATCATCGACGGGATCGCCCGGAAGGGCCCGTCGTCGTACGCCTTCCCAGCGTATGCGCCCAGCACCAGCTCCCGGGTTTGCGCGTCCATCTGCCCCAACCATCCCGATGCCCCGTCGACAGTGGCGTGTGGAGGTAGACCATAATGTGGAACCCATCGAAATATCTAGAGGTTCGACTAAAAACTGATCGATGTATCTCGCGTGTTAATACTGGTTGCAGCGCTGTATCTGCAAGACGTTATTGGAGCGTTACCTTTCTCGGCACTCGAATACATCGACGGGTGACGTAGTCTGTCGGGCCATGGGCGATCGGCGACCACCGATGCCGACCGTCCTACTCACGGAGGGAAGCGCCAGCGTGAACAGGACAAAAATCCTCGCACCCGTGGTCGCGGCAATGACGGCTCTCGGGGTGATCCTCGGGGCCACGCCCGCCTCGGCGCACTACATCGGCAACTTCATCAGGCTCGAAGGCGCGTGGGACGTCGACGACGAAGGCGTCGGCGGCTGCCACGTCGGTTACTTCTGCGCCTGGGACAAGTACGGCTACGACGACTACGGCATCGGCTTCTACAACACCAAGTGGGACTGGGCCGCGTCCGACGTGCCGAAACTGGCCAACGGCCAGAGCATCAACGACAACTCCGAGTCCTGGTGGAACCACGGCACCCCGAGCTACAACAACGACGTGCAGATCTACCAGTACGCCGGAGGCTCCGGGCTGTCGCTGTGCATCCAGAACGGCGTGACGCTCGACAGCTGGAACGGCAACCCCGGTGACATGCGCAACCGGACGTCCGCGCACGTGTGGCGCAGTTCCTGCTGAACGCGGCCGTGATGCCAACCCGAAACGGGGCGGTCGGCATCGGGTTGGTGCTGGTCCTGGTCTCGGCGTGCGGCGCCACGCCGCCCGCCGGGCCACCTCCGGCACCCCCTGCCACCGGCACCGCCACCGACGCCTCCGCCGCCGTCGAAGCGGCCCTCGCCGAGGCCAACCAGCTCGAGGCTCAGGTCCGCACCGCCCAGGTCCAGCTGGCCGTGCGGTGCATGACCCGCCAGGGCTTCACCGTGCACCCCACCAGGCCGCCGGTCACCGCGCGCACCGACGCGGTCCCGCCCCCGCTGCCGTCCCCCGGCCTGGCCGACGCCAGGACCCGCGGGTACGGCATCGGCGAGACGGCCGCGTCCGCCGAGCCAAGCCCACCGGCCGACAGGTTCAGCCGGCTGGCCAGGGCCGAGCAGGAACGTTACGAGCAGGCCTGGTCGCGTACGGCGGACGGCGCGCCCTGGCGGGACGGCCCCGACGGGCGCCCACTGCCCGCCGGCTGCCTGGGCGAGGCCTACGCGGTCCTGCACGGCGCCGGCCGCCACGGGCCGCGCAACCCCGTCACCGAGCTGGCACCGGCGGCGCAGGACGCCTACCACGAGCACCCGCGGCTCAAGGCGGCGCTGACCGGCTGGTCGTCCTGCGTGGAGCAGCACGGCCAGCCCCGGTTCGCCGATCCCGCACAGGCGTACCGCTACGCCGAGCACTTCCACTACCCGGCCGGCGACTCCGGCGACGAGCCGGTGCCGGCCGGCGGCCCCTGGCCGTTCGCGCAGGCCCGGCCCAAGGAGATCGCCCTGGCCACGGCCGACGCCGAGTGCGCCGACCGCAGCGGCCTGCGGCAGCTTCAGCCGCAGGCCTGGCGCGAGGCCGTCGCCTCGGCGTTCGGCCGGCTCGAACCGCAGTTCGTCGCCTACCGCGACGCCCTTACCCGCGCGCTCGAGAACGCGCGCACGGCCCTGGTGGAGGCGTGAGAGATGTCCGTGACGAGTGATCGCGGCACCGGGCGCTCGCGCCGGTGGCTCCTGTCGTCGCTGGCGGTCGGGCTCGCCGTCGGGGTGGGGGGCGTGCTGCTGCGCGACTACTGGCAGCCGGCCGCCGCGGGCGAGGTCGTGCAGCTCGACGGGGTGCCCGGCGCCGCGACCCCGGACGAGGACCTGCTGGGCTGGGCCGAGCAGACGCTGGCCGCGCGCTGCATGGCCGACCGGGGCTTCCGGGTGTGGGTCCGGTGGTCGGCGCCGGCAGCCGAGGAGCAGCCGCGCCACCGGTACGGCAACGACGACGACGCGTGGGCCGCGGCGCACGGCTTCGGCATCGGCGCGCAGCGGCACACCTCGGCGACGCAGGCACCCGAACCGAACCGCGCCTACCTGGCCAAGCTCCCCGACGATCGCCGGGCCGCCTACGACGCCGCCTACCACGGTGATCCGAAACAGACCGTGTCCGCATCGCTGGCGAGCGGTGCCGTGGTCCGGACCAGCCGTGACGGGTGCCTCGCCGCGGCGCGCACCGAGCTGTACGGCGACCTCGCCGAATGGCTGCGGCTCGACACCGGCTGGCGCAACATGGACGCCGAGGTCGTCCCCGCGGTGACGGCCATGCCCGCGTATCAGGACGCGCTCGCGCGATGGCGCGACTGCATGCGGGCCGCGGGACACCCGGCGGCCGACCCGGGCGCCCTGCGCGACGAGGCGTCGCAGGCCTACCGCACCGCCCCGTCCCGCGAGGCGGCGCTCGCCCAGGAACGGGCCTGGGCCGTGCAGGAGGCGACGTGCGCGGGCCGGACCGGTTTCGTGAAGACCGCGGAGGGCCTCGACGCCGCCTACCGGGCCCGGCTGGCCGAGCAGCGCGCCGGTGACCGGGCCGCCTACGACGCCATCCGGGCCGCGGGCCGGCAGCGGGCCCTCGCCCTGATCACCGAACTGTCCTGACCGGGGCCGGGGGCATGGCTGACTTTCTCGTGGTGGGCGGCGGCATCGCCGGCGCGAGCGCGGGCTACTTCCTGTCGGCGTACGGCACGGTGACGCTGCTGGAGATGGAGTCCAGCCCCGGCTACCACGCGACCGGGCGCTCGGCGGCGCTGTTCTCCGAGTACTACGGCAACGCCGCCGTCCGGGCGCTGACCGCCGCCAGCCGCCCGTTCTTCGAGGTGCCGCCGCCGGGCTTCGCCGAGCACCCGCTGCTGAGCCCGCGCGGCGTGGTCGCGTTGTGCGTCCCGGGCGAGGAGGAGCGCTTCCGGCGTGCGCTGGGCGAGGGCCAGGACGCGCCGGTGCCCGTACACGAGATCGACATGGCGGAGGTGAGGGCGCGCTGCCCCGTCGTGCGCACCGAGCTCTTCGCCCGCGCGATGTACAAGCCCGCCGCGGCCGACATCGACGTCGAGGCGCTGCATCGCGGGTTCCTGCGCGGGATCACCGCCGCGGGCGGCCAGGTGGTCACCCGCACCAGGGCGACCGCGGTCGAGCGGCGCGGCGGCCGCTGGCACGCCGCCGGTTTCGCCGCGCCGTGCCTGGTCAACGCGGCGGGAGCCTGGGCCGACGAGGTGGCCGCGAGCGCCGGGGTGCGCGGCTGCGGCCTGGTGCCCAGGCGGCGCACCGCGTTCCTCGTCGACGGCCCGGCGGGAGTCAGCACGGCGCACTGGCCGATGGTGGCCGACGTCTCCGAGACCTTCTACCTGAAGCCGGAGTCGGGGCGGCTGCTCGTGTCGCCCGTGGACGCCACCCCGGTCCCGCCCGGCGACGCCCGGCCGGACGACCTGGACATCGCCGTCGGCGCGCAGCGCGTCCAGGAGGCGACCACGCTGCCGGTCCGGCGGGTCCATCGCGCCTGGGCGGGCCTGCGGACCAGCGCACCGGGTGACGTGCCGGTCATCAAGCAGGCCCCGGATGCGCCGGGCTTCTTCTGGCTGGCCGGGCTCGGCGGATACGGGGTGCAGATCGCGCCCGCGGCGGGCCGGGCGCTGGCCGAGGCGGTGACGGGAGTCAGCTCTCGCCGTTGAGAACGCTGCTGACGCCGCGCAGCTGCTGCGCGTAGGCGCGGGCGATGAGCGAAGGCGGCATGAGGCCGGTGAGCAGGCGCACCGGCGCGGGCATGGGCTTGTTCGTCCGTTCGCTGACCGCCCGGCGCGACACCTTGCGCACCCGGGGCGCACGCAGCTTCTCGTATCGCCGCAACGCGGCGGGCACGTCGGCCGGGCCCGGCCGCAGGATGCGGCTGAGCACCCAGGCGTCTTCGAGGGCCTGGTTGGCGCCCTGGGCCTGGGTGGGCGGGAAGGCGTGCGCGGCGTCGCCCAGCAGCGTCGTGCCGCCGCGTCCCCACTGGTCGGGGATGCGGTGGAGCACGTGCGCGAACGACTCCAGGTCCGGGTCGCGGATCTGGGACAGCAACTCGTCCACCAGCGGGCCGTAGCCGGTGAACCGCTGGGCGAGCGCGGCGGCGGGCGACCCGGTCACCGGCTCGTGCACGTCGAACCACCACTGGAGCAGGCCGTCGCCGGAGGGCAGCATGCCGACGAGCCCGGCCGGGCCGACCACGCACACGCCGGTGCTGCCCGCGGCCAGCTCCGGCAGCACCGGGGTCAGGCCCTGCCAGGTGGTCCACTCGTTCTCTGCGGCGGGCGCCGGGTCGAGGACGGCGCGGCGTACGGCGGAGCGGTGCCCGTCCGCGCCGACCAGCACATCGGCGTCGTGGCGGGCGCCGGTGGCGTCGATCGCGGTCACCCGGTCCGGGTGGACCTCGACGTCGGCGATCTCGTGGGAGAACACGACGTCGACGCCCTCCGCGAGGTGCTCGATCAATCGCGCGCGGGGTGTGCTGACCACGGGGAATCCGGTGCGCCGGGCGACCTCGGCGAGGTCCGCGTCGACCATCGTGCGGCCGTCGGCGGTGTCGAAGCGCAGGCGGTCGAGCCGCCCGCCGAAGCCGCCGAGCGGCGCGCCGAGCCCGGCGAGCGCGGCGGCGCCGTTGCTGAAGACGGTGAAGGCCGCACCGCCGGTGCGCAGCGCCGGTGCCGCCTCCAGCACGCGCACCCGGTGGCCGGAGCCCATCAGTCCGCGGGCCAGGGCGAGCCCGCCTACCCCGCCTCCGGCGATCAGAATCTCCACTGCCCTGCCTCCACTACTCCAGATCTTGTGCGGTTTGTGCTGCTGACACGACATGAAGTGCACAAGATCTCGCCGGACCGGTCCACTACGATCGTTGTACTACGGATGGTGCCATACGATGGTCAGATGCCACCACCCAACCAGCAGCGGCGGGACCTGCTCGCCGACGCCGCCATCGAGCTGCTCGTGGAGTCGGGGGTGCACGGCGTCACGCACCGGGCGGTCGACCAGCGGGCCGGGCTGCCGGCCGGCACCGCGTCCAACTACTTCCGCAGCCGGGAGGCGCTGCTGGTGGCGACCGCGCGGCGGGTGGTGGAGCAGCACCAGGCCGACATGGCGGCGGCGATCGAGCACGGCCCGCACCGGCGGCCCGCCGGGGACGACCGGGAGCGGGCGATCGAGCTGATCGCGGGCTCGCTGCTGCTGGCCGCCGGGCCGCACCGCAACAGGTACCTCGCGATCTTCGAGCTGCGCCTGGAGAGTCTGCGCCGTCCCGCCCTCGCGGTGGCCATCGACGAGCTGATGGCGGCGATGGCCGCCTTCACCGGCGGCCATCACGCCGAAGCCGGGTTGGCGATCCCCCCTGCCGCGATCCCCGCCCTGCTCGTGCTGTACGGCGGCGCCCTGTTCGCACTGGTCACCGGCTCGGCCGAGCAGGTCACGCCGGAGGCGATCCGCCCGCTGGCCGTGGCGATCGTGGACGGTGGCCTCGCCTCGGCCGGTGCGTGAGCGAACAAGCGCCCGACGCCGTGGCAGCGAACTCCGCGCTCCCTTCGGCAGACGGTCACTTTATGCGGCTAATTGCCTATTGTCCTGCGAGGAGTGTTTCGTTCCGGACAGGATGATGAGCGGCGGCGGATCCCGCAGCTGCCGCACGTCACCTGCCGACGGCGGCCAGGACGGCTTCAAAGGAATCTCATGCTCAACAAAGTCGTGCGGCGCACGCTCGCCCTCACCGCTCTCACTCTGCTGGCCGCATCGCCCGGCCTACCCGCCGCGGCGGCCGACGCCGCCACCTCGGCGGTGTACGTCGTGCACGGCATCCCCGCCACGCCCGTGGACGTCTACGTCAACGGGAAGGCCACCCTGCGTGACTTCCAGCCCGGGACCGTCGCCGGACCGCTGGACCTGCCCGCGGGCTCCTACGACATCGACCTCACCAAGCCGGGCGACCCCGTGACCAGCGCCATCGTCTCCGTTCAGGACGCCGCGGTGCCCGGCGGCGCGAACCTCAGCGTCGTCGCCCATCTCGACGACGCCGGCGCGCCTAAGATCACTGCTTTCGTCAACGACGTCAGTGCGGTGCCCGCCGGCAAGGCCCGGCTGATCGTCCGGCACACCGCCGCCGCGCCCGCGGTCGACATCCGCGCCGGCGGCACGGCGGTCATCTCCGGGCTGGCCAACCCCGATGAGGCGGAGATCGAGGTCGACGCCGGCACGATCAGCGCCGACGTCGTGCTCGCGGGCACCTCCACGGTGGCCATCCCGGCCACCGACCTGACCCTGGCCGAAGGCAGCGTGACCGTCGTCTACGCCATCGGCTCGGCCGAGGCCAAGTCCCTGGCCCTGGTGACGCAGGTCATCGAAGGCGCCTACTCGGCCCCCTCCGGCGTGGAAGCCGGCGAAGCACCCCTCCCGGCGCCGAGCGCGGCCGGCGGATGGGCGGTCGTGGCCGCTGCCGGACTGCTCCTGCTGATCGTCGGCGGCCGCAAGCTCACCCGACTGAACAAATGACACTTCGCTTCGGCGTGCCCGGCGTCATCGGCCGGGCACGCCGCACGTCCCCCCGCGCCCGCGCGGCGGCGATCGTGCTGACCGGCGGTCTGCTGCTGACTGCTGCCATCGCCGCCGCACCGGCCGCCACCAGCAGCCGCCCGGCCGTTCCCGCGGCCCGCCCGGCGCCGGACACCGGCGACCCGCTTCGCACGCCGAGCCCCCGTTTCCCGGGCTTCGGCGTGCTTGCCGTGCAGGTGCCCGCGGCAGCGGCCACGCCGTCCGCGACGGCACCGGCAGCGGGTCCGGCGCGAGTGCGGATCGCGTCCCTCGGCGTGGACGCTCCGGTGGACGCGGTCGGCGTCGACGCGGCCACCGGGCAGCTGGCGGTGCCGGACGACCCGTCCCGGGTCGGCTGGTATCGCCACGGGCCCGGCTGGCACACCGCGACCGGCTCGATCGTGCTGGCCGGACACGTCAACACCCGAGAGCAAGGCCGAGGCGCCCTGTTCCGGTTGCGTGAACTGGCACCCGGGGACGCCGTGGAACTCGTCGCGACCGGCACGGCCCGGCGCTTGTTCGTCGTCGCAGGCGTCGAGCAGGTGCCGAAGGGCGGCAGCCGCATCGATCCCTACTTCACCCGCGAAGGCGGTGCCCGGCTCACCCTCATCACCTGCGGCGGCACCTACGACGAGCGCACCGGAAGCTACCGCGACAACATCGTCGTGACCGCGCTGCCCCGGTGAGACACGTGGAGCGTCAGAGCCCGTACCCGGCGGCCTTCAGGGCGGCGCACAGGTGACGGGTGTTCGCCCAGACGACGTACAGAGCCGGGGCGGGCAGCAGGAACAGGCCTACGGACGGCTTGACCGTGACGGCGGCGGCGAGGGTGCCGAGGACGGCAACGTTGATCAGGCTGAGGTGCCAGTAGCGCACCGACAGGTAGGCACAGGTCAGCAGCGCCTTCGGCCGCCACCTGGCGCCGGTCGTCAGCAGACCCGTGGTGGCGGCGACGACCAGGGCGATCAGCAGCGCGAGCACCGGGGTCACCGCGCCGAGCGGGCCGCCGAGAGCGAGCTGGAAATCCACCGCGAGCACGATCACCAGCGCGGCCGCGACCGCGGCGGCGGCCAGCGCGCGCCCGAACGACGCCCGGTACGCCGCCCAGAACGCCCGGCCGATCCGGTGCTCCCCGTCGGTGAACGCGGCGAACGCGCCGAACGCGCCCGCCGCGGCCGGTCCGCAGAGCACGGCGAGCGCGGTGAAGAACGGCCACGCCGCCAGCGGCCGGGGGCTGGCGGCCAGCGCGACCAGCAGCGGCAGCGTCGCCGCGACCAGGCACAGGTTGACTTTTAGTCCCGCGTACACCGTGTTGAAGACGGTCTCGTACGGCAGCCGGGCGAGCAGGCGCATGTCAGCTCACCCCTTCATTCCGGACGTGGCCACGCCCTGGATGAAGTAGCGCTGGCCGAGCAGGAAGATGACCAGGATGGGCAGCACCGACAGCACCGAGCCGGTCATCATCATGGCGTAGTCGGCGTCGTACTGGCCGACGAACGAGCGCAGGCCGAGCTGGATCGTCCACAGGTCGTTGCTGGTCAGGTAGATGAACGGCCCCATGTAGTCGTTCCAGGTGTTGACGAAGGTGAGCAGCGCCAGGCTGGCCAGGGCCGGTTTCGACAGCGGCAGCACGACCCGTGCCCAGATGCCGTACTCGGTCAGCCCGTCGACGCGGGCCGCCTCGCACAGCTCGTCGGGGATGGTCAGGTAGTACTGCCGCATCAGGAAGACGCCGAACGCGCCGAACGCCTGCAGCAGGATGAGCGACAGGAACGTGTCGGTAAGGCCGAGCTTCTGCATCATGATGTACTGCGGGATCATGTACGCCTGCCACGGCACGGCGATGGTGGCGATGTACGCCACGAACAGCGCGTCGCGGCCCCGGAAACGGACCTTGGCGAACCCGTACGCGGCGAAGCTGCCCGTCAGCACCTGCAGCAGTGTGATCACCAGGCTGAGGAACACGGTGTTGCCGAGGTAGGTGCCCAGCGGGATCTGCGACCAGATGCCGGTGAAGTTGTGCCACTGGAAGTCGGCCGGGATCCACTGGATCGGGCTGGTCAGGACTTCGTTGTTGCGTTTGAGCGAGGCACTGATCATCCACCCGAAGGGCAGCAGGATGGCCAGGGCGCAGACGGCCAGCACCGCGTACAGGATGGTCTGGACCAGCGCGCGGGGCCGGCGGCCTGCCGGGGGCGCGGCGGGGTCGACGGTGCTCATGAGCGCTCCCGGCGGTTGTTGAACCAGAACTGGATCAGGGTGAAGACCAGCACGATCAGGAACAGCACGACGGAGATGGCCGAGGCGTAGCCGAACTCGCCCTCCCAGATGCCCTTGCGGTAGATCTGCTGGGACAGCACGAGCGTCGCCCGGCCCGGCCCACCGTCGGTCATGACGACGATCAGGTCGAAGATCTTGAAGCTCTGCACGGTCAGCAGGATCAGCACCAGGAAGGTCACCGGCCGCAGGCCGGGCAGGGTGACGGCACGGAAGCGCTGCCAGGCGGTGGCGCCGTCGACCTTGGCGGCCTCGTAGTACTCGGTGGGGATGGCCTGCAGGCCGGCGAGGAAGAGCACCATGTAGTAGCCCATGTCGCGCCACACACTGGTGAGGATGACCGCGGGCATGGCCCAGTCGACGCTGGTGGTCCAGCCGGGCGGGGAGTCGACGCCGATGAACTGCAGGAACTGGTTGACCGGGCCGAACTCGGGGTCGAACAGCATGTTCCAGACGATGGCGACGGCCACCATCGAGGTGACGTACGGGAAGAACGCCGCGGCGCGGAAGAACCCGACCCCGCGCAGCCGGCGGTTGAGCAGCAGCGCCAGGCCGAGCGCGGCGAGCATCGTCAGCGGCACGTGCCCGAGCGCGTAGTAGGCGGTGTTGCGCAGCGCGATCAGGGTGGACTCGTCGTTCAGGAAGCGCTCGAAGTTGTCCAGGCCCACCCACTCGGGCGGGTTGTAGGAGTCCCACTCCATGAACGACAGTGCCAGCGCGCCGAGCACCGGCACGAGCGTGAGCAGGGCGAAGCCGAGGAAGTTCGGCAGGATGAAGCTCCAGCCGATGAGCGTGGTGCGGGCACGCCTGGCGCCGCGCGCCCGCGGTGGCGGAGGCGGGGCGCTCGCGGTCGCCGGCGGTGCGGTGAGCAGGTCTGCCATCTCGTCCTCCCGTGGGGCCGCGGGGACGGCCAGTATGCCGCCCCCGCGCCTGTACCGGAATGTGGTGAATCAGGTGGCGCACCGCGCCGAGGGTCAGCCGACCTCGGACTTGACGCGGGACTCCATCTCCTTGATCGCGTCGTCGATCGACTTCTGCTTCGACATGATCAGCTGGTGTTCCTCGTTGAGGATCGTGTCGACCTTCGCCGTCTTGTCGCTGACCGGCATCTCCGGGTTGATCTTGTCCGGGGTGAACGCCTTCTTGGACAGCTCGTCGGTGGGCATGCCCTGCAGCGCGAAGTACTGCTGGAGGACCTCGTCGGTCTTCAGCGCCGGCACCACGCCGATGCCCGCGATCGCCTTGGCGCCCTCCACCGAGGCGGCGAACTCGACGAACTTCTTGGCCGCCGCGGCGTGCTTGGCCTTCTTGTTCACCGCGAACGCGGTCGGCGCCCCGAACGTGGTGACCCCGCTGGCGCCGGTGCGCTGCGGCATGGGCGCGATGCCCCAGTCGACGTCGGTGGTGCCCTTCTTCTTCTCCGACAGCAGCTTCGCGATGAACCAGGTGCCCATCGGCAGCATCGCGGTCTTCTGCGACTCGAACATCGAGGCGTAGCCGGTCTTCTGGGTGACCGCGGTGCCGTAGTCGAGCGTGGCCCCGGCCTCCTGCAGCGCCAGGGCGGTGCGGTACTGCTCGGCGAAGAACTTGTAGTCGCCGGCGAGCTGGTCGCCGCCGGTCTGCGCGGCCGAGATCGCCTGCACCACCGAGCGCCACACGTGCTGGTAGGCGCCGTAGACCTTCTTGTCGCCGGTGCCGCTGGTCAGCTTCTTGGCGGCCTCGACGTACTGGTCCCAGGTCAGGTTCTCCGGGTAGGGCAGCTTGGCCGTGTCGAACATCTTCTTGTTGTAGTAGAGGACCCAGTGGTCCTGCCGGTACGGCAGCGCGTAGTACTTGTCGCCGTCCTGCTTGTACTGGTCGAGCCCGGCGAGCTTGGCGGACTCGGGCTTGGTCGCCAGGTCCGTGACGTCGGCGAGCTGGCCGCGGCCGGCGAAGCGCACGTAGTCGGCGAGGGTCTTCATGGTGATGACGTCGGTGGTGTCGCCACCGGCGAGCATCGTCGTCACCTTGGTCGGGTAGTCGGCGGCCAGGATGTCGACGGGCTTGATGGTGATGTCCGGGTTCGCCTTGTGGAAGGCGTCGAACAGGGTCTGGAACTCGGGCGTGGAGGCCAGGCTCCACACCGCGACGGTGAGCTCGACGGGGCCGCCCTCGGCCTCGTCCTCACCGGCGCCGCACGCGGTGAGCGGCAGCAGCGTGGCCATCGCCAGGCCAACGGCTGCCAGCATCCTTCTTCTGATCACGAAACGTTCCTTCCTGCCAGGAAAGCCGCTCACGCGGCGGAGGATCGGTTCTGTGCGGGGTGGTGCGGGCCGGTCGGCGGCAGGGGCAGCGCCGCCGTGGTGGTGGCCTGGTCCGGCCAGGTGACCCGGACGACCGGCGCGTCCTCGGGTCCGGTGATCTCTGCATACGGCGGCACGGTGCCACCGTTGAGCGCCAGCGCCGCGACGTGCCAGGCACCCGCGCGCGGCACCGCCTTCAGCCACGGGACGGCGGTCCACTCCCCCAGCGGGGTGGCGTCGGGCAGCCGGTCCACCCCGGCCACGGTCAGGCCGGACAGGCCGATCGCGGTCGAGGCGAGGCTGATCCCGTCGGCGTGCGCGACGGGCCAGGCGGCTGCCTGCGGCGATCCGGCCTGGACCGAAGCGGTGCCGCCTGGCTGCGGTGATCCAGGCTGGACCGAAGCCGTTCTGCCTTCCTGTGCCGACGGGGCCTCGGCAAAGGCGGTGCCCGAGCCGGTCAAGGGGCCGTGAGGTTCGGCGGCCGGCAGGTCCGCGGCCGGGACGGGCCAGCCGCCGAGCCGCAGCCCGGTGACCCGCTCCCAGCCGGGCGCACCGGCCGGGTCGACGTGGACCAGTCGGACCTCCCACGCGCCGCGCACCACCGAGACCGTGGTGAGGGTGCCCGCGTCGAGGGCCGCGCCGGGGCGGCCGGAGCCGTGGTCGGGGGCGGTGGGGTCGGGCTCGACCCAGTGGCAGCGGGCGCGCGAGGCCAGCACCGCGGCCTGCCCGCCGTCGTCCAGCCGGACGTCGAGCGTGGTGAAGCCGCTGCGGTGGGTGGCCCGGCCGAGCGCGTCGAGCAGCACCGCCGACTGGTCCAGCGGGCTGTCCCAGCCGTCGTCGTCCATCACCGGCGCGGTCGCGGTCGAGTAGCCCAGCCGCGCGTAGACCGGCGAGTCGCCGGTGCGGTCGCCGGGGCGGGCGTGGTCGGTGCCGTGGTTGTAGACCCGGACGACGCCGTCGGCCCTGGTCGCGGCCACCGCCCAGCCGGGCGCGGCGATGACGGCGAGCTGGTCGCCCTGCTCAACGGGCAGCGGCTGCTCGACGGCGGTCCACACGGGATGGTCGGCGGGCAGCGCGAGGCCGAGCATGCCCTTGGCCGCCCAGTACGGCGAGGCGGTGCCGGAGTAGCGCTGGGCCATGCGCCGCCACGGGTGGAACCAGCCGAGGGTGAGCAGTCCGTCCTCGTCGGGGGCGCCTCGGTCGGCGAAGTGCTTGACCACGCCGGATGCGGCCCGGCGCAGCAGCCCGGGGCTGACCGCCTCGCTGCCCGCGACGGCGCCGGCCCAGTACGGGGCGGCGGCCGCGAACCGGTAGACCAGGCTGCGGCCCTGCAGCAGCGGCGAGCCGTCCGCGCCGACCAGCTGCACGGCGTCGAGCAGGAACCGGTCCAGCCGCTGCCGGTAGGCGGGCAGGCGCGGCGCGGACATCTCCTGCGCGCCGGCCATGCGGCTCCACAGGATCGGGTAGAGGTGCAGCGCCCAGCCGACGTAGTGGTCGTAACTGCGCTCGTCGCCGTCGCTGTACCAGCCGCCCGCGCGGACGAACGACTCGTGCCGGGCCAGGTCGGACTCCATGTCCGCAAGCGACCACGGGCCGCCGACGGAGGCGAGGAACTGCTCGACCACGATGCGGAACCACACCCAGTTGTTCTGCGGGTAGGTGTGGTCGCCGACGACCTGCGCGAGGTAGTCCACGACCCGCTCCTGCACGGCCGGGTCGAGCCGGTCCCACAGCCACGGCCGGGTCAGGTCCAGGATCAGCGCGATCGAGGCCGCCTCGACCTTGGCCTGGCCGTGCTCGCGGGGCATGACCCAGCGCTCCGGCGAGTGCGGGTCGCTGCCCGCCGCGATGCCCGCGGCGTACCGTTCGAGCAGGTTGCCGGGGTCGGCGCCGTGCTCGCCGGCGATGCGGAACCCGGCGAGCAGGAAGGTGCGGGCGAAGCCCTCCAGCCCGTCGACCGCGGTGCCGTAGCCGCCGGGCGCGCCGGGCGGGGTGATCCGGGCCCCGGTCGGCGAGGCGTGGCGCCAGGCGGCGTCGAGCATCCGGTCGGCCAGCGCGGCCCACTCGGTGCGGGTCCAGCCGGTGTACGGCGAGATGTCCACCTCGGGCCGCATGGTCTTCTCCTTCACGCGCTCACCTCCAGGGCCTCGCTGGTGACGGCGTGCAGCGCGGGCTCGCCGCGGACGAAGCGGGCCAGCTCGTCCAGCGCCTGCGTGCTGAGCCGGCGGGTCTCGGAGCCGAGCGACCCGGCGATGTGCGGGGTGATCATGACGTTGGGCAGCTGGGCCAGCAGCGACCCGGCGGGCAGCGGCTCGGGGTCGGTGACGTCGAGGATGGCGTTGAGCCGCCCGGTGGTGCACTCGCGCTCCAGCGCGGCGGTGTCGAGCACGGCGCCGCGGGCGGTGTTGATGACGGTCGCGCCGTCGGGCAGCAGGGCCAGCTCGCGGGCGCCGATGGCGTGGCGGGTCTGCGGCAGCTCCGGCAGGTGCAGGGAGACGATCTCGGAGGCGGTCATCAGCTCGTCCAGCTCGACCAGGCGGCCGCCCGCGGCGGCGACGGCGGCCGGGTCCGCGTACGGGTCGGTGACCAGGATCTGCCCGGTCTCGATGGTACGCAGGCGCTCCACGACGCGGCGGCCGATGCGGGAGAAGCCGACGATGCCGACGGTGCGGCCGTAGTTGGACAGGTCCTCGCGGTGGTGCACGGCGTCCCAGTCGGCCGGGTGCAGCCGCGACTGCGCGGCGAGCAGGTGTGCCTTCTTGCCCGCGAAGATGATCGCGGCGAGCGTGTACTCCGCGACGGGGGTGGCGTTGGCCTCGGCGGCGCTGGTGACCAGGATGCCGCGCTGCCATACGCCGTCGGAGACCAGGTGGCGCACGCTGCCGGCGCAGTGCAGCACGGCCCGCAGCCGGGGCGCGGCGTCCAGCCGCTCGGCGGTGAGGGTGGGCGCGCCCCAGGACGTGATCAGCACCTCGGTCTGGGCCAGCCGGGCCCGGGTGTGCGGGTCGTCGATGTCGTCGGACCAGATCGGATCGCCGAGGTCGGCCAGTGACCGCAGCCGGGACAGCTCCTGCGGCCCGAACTGGAGCCGGAACGTCTCGGGCCGCATCACGAGCAGTGCCTGCGGACGGTACATGCGGTGGCCCCTCCGGTCACGGTACGGCTTTGCTGATATGTTCATTTCTGTTCGTTCGAACAGGTGCGATGAGTAGACCAGCGCGAGAACTGCACGACAAGGGCCCGTTACCGAGCTGTAACACGAAACCCGTTGACCTGGACTTTTCTTTGTGAACGAATTTGTTCGTTTCAGCGGAGGGAGGGTGCGGTGCAACCATGCCGGTCCGGGCCGGTCACATCCGGCCGAACGGCCACCCGCCGCGTGCGCTGCCGCCGCGGGCGTCCGTGCACAATCGACGCCTACGCGCGTTACCCGACCGTGGAGGCCCACGCGTGACCCTGTCCGAGTCCCCGCTGCTGCCCGACCAGCGCCGCGAACGGCTGCTGGCCGACCTGCGCGCGCACGGCACGCTGCGGGTCAGCGAGATCGCCCGCGCCCTCGGCGTCACCACCGTCACCGTGCGCCGCGACATCGCCCAGCTCGCCGACGAGGGCGTCATCGAGCGCGTGCACGGCGGCATCCGGCTGCCCCGCGGCGCCGACGCCCCGCCCGCCGCCGTGGCGGTCGAGGACCAGGGCAGGCCCGCCGCCGCCGACGAGGCCGACCGGCCCGCCGTGGGCATGGTCGTGCCGTCGCTGGACTACTACTGGCCCGAGATCGTGCGCGGGGCCCGCGACGCCGCCCCCGACGCCGGGGTGCGCATCGTGCTGCGCGGCTCGTCCTACGACGACATCGCCGACGTACGCCGCCAGACGACCTGGCTGATGGAGAACGCGGGCGTGCAGGGCCTGCTCATCGCCCCGCCCACGGTCGGCGACGAGGCGGCGGCGCTGGTCGCCTGGCTGGCCGGGCTGGACATCCCCGTCGTGTTCGTCGAGCGCACCGCCACCGTCGGGCCGTACCTGGAGCACGTCGAGTCCGTCTCCACCGACCACGCCTTCGGCGCCAGCCTGGCCGTGCGCCACCTCGCCGCGCAGGGCCACCGCCGGGTCGGCTTCCTCGCCTCGGCCAGCAGCCCGCACACCCCCGCCGTACGCCGCGGCTGGCGGCAGACCGCCGAGGACATCGGGCTCGACCTCGCGGGCACGCCGGAGCTGATCAGCCCCGACCACCGCGACCCGCGCTGGGGCGACGAGATCGACCGCGGCATCGACGCCTGGACCGCCACCGGCACCACCGCGCTGCTGGCCCACTCCGACCGGGAGGCGATCTCGCTGGTCGCGCGGTGCGAGGAGCGCGGCGTCCGGGTCCCCGGGGACCTGGCCGTGGTCGCGTTCGACGACGAGGTCGCGGGCCTGGCCAACCCGGCGCTCAGCGCGATCCGGCCGGCCAAGTACCCCATCGGACAGACCGCGATGCAGCTGCTGTCCCAGCGGCTGCTCGACCCGGACCGGCCGGTGCACCGGGTGCTGGTCAGCCCGCAGCTGATCGTGCGCGACTCCAGCGGCGCCCGTGGCTGAACCCGGCCTGCCCCGGCCCGCCGCCGCGCTCACCTCGCTGGTGCGCGACATCCGCGCCGCGGCCGCCGAGGACACCATGCCCGAGCTGACCTTCGCCGCGTACCGCGACTTCGCCGACACCGGCAACCGGCTGCGCTACGAGGACCGCTACTTCCGCCGCCGCGCGCGGCTGGCCGCCCGCGCCGCCCAGGCGCTGCTCGACCCGGGCGCCGACCTCGGGCCGCTGGCGGACACCCTGTGGTCGGTGTGCGACGAGTACACCTGGGCGCTGCCCGCGCACGAGCGCCACGGCACCCGGCCTGAGCGGTGCGTCGACCTGTTCGCCGCGGAGACGGCGCACACCCTCGCCGAGACCGTCGCCGGGCTGGGCGACCGTCTCGACCCGCGCGTCGCCGAACGGGTCCGCGACGAGGTCGAGCGGCGGGTGTTCGCGCCGTACGCGGACGAGCGGCCACTGGCCTGGGAGGGGTTCGGCAACAACTGGGAGGCGGTGTGCGGCGGGGCGGTCGGCATGGCCGCGCTCGCGCTGCTCGGCGACTCCCCCGGCGACCGGGACCGGCTCGGCGCGATGCTGGACCGCAGCCGCCGGGCCATGGCGTCCTACCTGGCCGGGTTCGGCGACGACGGCGGATGCGCCGAAGGCGTCGACTACTGGGTCTACGGCTTCGGGTACTTCGTGTACTTCGCCGAGGCGCTGCGGGCGTACACCGGAGAGGATCTGCTCGCCGCGCCGAAGGTGCGCGAGATCGCGGCCTTCCCGCACCGGGTCGCGCTGGGCGGCGGGGCGTACGTGCCGTTCTCGGACGGCTCGGAGCGGCCGTGGCTGCCCGCGGGGCTGCTCACGCGGCTGGCCGAGCGGTTCGGGACGCCGCCGCCGTCGGTGGTCCCGTCGCTGCACGACGACCACTGCTACCGGTGGGGGCACCTGTCGCGCACCCTGTCCTGGCACCGGCCGCTGTCGGCTCCGGAGGAGGCGGAGACGTCCAGCTACCTGCCGGACCTCGGCTGGGCCGTGCATCGCGGGCGGCACGCGTTCGCGGCCAAGGGCGGGCACAACGACGAACCGCACAACCACAACGACCTCGGTCACTTCGTCCTGCACACGCAGGGCGAGAGCGTGCTCGACGACCTCGGCGCGGGCGAGTACACCGCCGAGTACTTCCGGGCCGGGCGCTACGACGCGCTCCAGCCCTCGGCGCTGGGGCACTCCGTCCCGGTCGTCGACGGGCAGGCCCAGCTGCCGGGGCGGGACCGGGCCGCGAAGGTCCTGCGCCACGGGTTCGACGGCGGCACGCTCTGCTTCGATCTGGACCTGACCTCGGCGTACCGGGTCGCGGGGCTGCGGTCGCTGGTGCGGCGCTTCCGCTGGTTCCCGGAGGGACGGCTGGAGCTCACCGACGAGATCGACGCCGAGCGGGCGCTGCCGATCGACGAGATCTTCATCAGCCGCCGCAGACCGGCGCTGTCGGCGACTGCGGCGGACTGGGGCGGCCTCGTCCGGCTGATGCGCGGCATGCCGCAGGCCGTGGTGGAGGAGCTGCTCACCACCGACCACCACGGGCAGCCCGACCACGTCTACCGGCTGCGCTGCCCCGTGCTGGCACCGGCCGGGCGGTCCACCCACCGTTTCGTGTTCGAGCTGCGTTGACCCCGCTCAATCTGGAATCTCTTACGAGGCGCTGGCACGGTCGGTGTGCCACATCGCCGCCGAGAACGGCGACACCTCCCTGCGCGCGAACAAGTCTTCAGTGGCGCATTGGATCGCCGGAACCCGCCCTCAACCGCGCACGGCCGGCTACCTCGCCGAGGCCCTGTCCCGACGGCTCGCGCGTCCACTCACGCCTGCCGAACTCGGGCTAGGCTCAGGTGATGAATCCGTCTACGACCCGGCGACCCTGCCGCCGGACCCCGTGGCGGCCGTCGCGCATCTGGGACGAGCCGACGTGGACCGCCGCACCCTGATCTCCGGAGCCGCGTACTCGGTCGCCGCGCTCCTGCTGCCCCTGCAGCAGGCGGAGATCGCCGCGCGCGCTCACGCCGCCCGCAGCCGACCCATGAGTACCGTCGGCCAAGGCGAGATCGACGCCGTCCGGCAGATGACCACAGCGTTCAACGCCGCCGACGAGCGCCTCGGCGGAGGCCACGCCCGCACCGCCGTCGTCGAGTACCTGACCACCGACGTCACGGCGTACCTGCGCGGTTCCTTCGCCACGGACACGCTGCGCCGCTCGATGTTCGCCGCAGCCGCCCAGCTGTCGTACCTGGCCGGGTGGAAGGCCCACGACCTCGGCCTGCCCGGTCTGGCGCAGCGCTACTACCTCCACTCCTACCAGCTCGCAGCCGAGGCCGATCCTCACGCACACGCTGCGTACGGGCTGCGCATCCTCGCCCACCAGGCGATGGACCTCGGACGGCGGGAACACTGCGTCGACCTTGCCCACGCCGCGCTCGACCGGGTCAAAGGCCGGACCGACCCCGACACGGAAAGCCTCTTCTGGCTCACTGCCGCCCGTGCCTACGCCACCGACGGCAACAACCACCAGGCGCGCTCCGCGCTGACCACGGCAGAACAGTTGCTCGACCGTAGTCGCGGCGACGCTGCTCCGGAGTGGGCGTCGCTGGGCGGACCCGCCGAAGCCCGGCTGGCCAACCAGTCCGGCAAGGCCCTACAAGCGATGGGCGACCTCAAGGCCGCCGAGGACCAGCTCAGGCGCTCAGCACGCTGCTGGAACCCCGACACCCACCCCCGCATATACGCACTCACCCTTGCCGACCTAGCCGAGATCCAGTGCGCCCGAGGCAACGTTGAAGCCGCCTGTCAGACCTGGAACACCGCCCTCGACGGCATGACCGGCATCCGTTCCGCCCGCACCCGCGACGCGGTCGCCTCTATGCGCGCCCACCTCGCCGCCTACCGTCGACGCGGACTGGCCGCGGCCCAGCGCCTCGACGCCCGTGCTGCCGGTCACCGATGAGTCTCGGAGGCGGCGATGTTCGCCCTGGTAGTACGGTTTGACATCCGTGACGCGCAGTCGGCGGTCAGGTTCGACGAGCTGACGGAACAGGCGGTGGAGCACATCCGGGCGAAGGAGCCGGGCACGCTGGTGTACGCGGCACACAGGGTCGATGGTGAGCCCCTGGCGCGTGTGTTCTACGAGGTCTACGCCGACGACCAGGCGTTTCAGGCGCACGAGGCGGCCGAGCATGTGATCGCTTTCCACGCGGCGAAGGACCCGTTGCTGGTATCGCATCGGGTGGAGTTCCTGTCCCCGGCGACGGCGAAGGGTCTGCCGACGTGAGCGGTGACGATCCGGGCGCGTGGGCGGCTGGAGGGCGGATCGCGTTCCTACTGCGGCGTCAGGTCTCCACCTGGTAACCCAGTGTCAGCTCGTCACCGCTGTGGCCCCGGATCCCCCAGTTGTGGCGCGGGGTCTCGAAGATGGTGATCTCGACGTCCTGCGGTGCGATTCCGCACACCGCCTCCAGCCGGTTGAACAGCTCCCGGACCAGGCGTTTCCTGGTCTCGATCGTGCGCCCTTCGAACATCGAGATCTCGATGACGGTGTAGCGGTCCGTGCGGTCCGGCGGATGGATGAAGTCGGCGGGGTCGAGGGCGAGGAAGCGGTGGAACCGCTTCTCCTCGGGCAGGCCGAGCACGTCGACGGCGCAACCGTGGATCACGTCCGAGATCGCGCCGCGAGCAGCGTCGAGATGTGCTCTGTGCCCGTAGACCTTCACCTGCGCCAAAGCAGCGCCTCACTTTCAACCGGCGGTTATCAGGCCCACGACCAGGCGCAACGCGAGAAAGAGCGGGATGCCGCCTGCGAGCAGCCGGCCGCCCCACACCATCGGCTTCCGGGCGCGGCAGCCTGCGCAGGAAGAGTTCCGTGAACCAGGCGACGATACCGAGGATCGCCCCGGCGGTCGCGAACCGGCCGGGTCAAATGGCGGTGATCGTGGGTTCGTGTCGGAAAGTGAGGTCTGACCATAGGTTTGGACACGAGACACCGATCTTCGGTGAGGCCGGGTGCGGTTGGGCTGGCGTAGATCGCGCGTTCGTGTCCAAAAGTGAGGTCTGGCCGCACCTTCTGACACGAGACGCCGATCTTGGCGGGAGCGCGCGTGGCGCGCCCTGGAGGGCCAGGCCGTACCTCCCTACGGTGCGATTGTTCACACGTGCTGGTGAGGACGCTGGGCGGACGCAAAACGGGCATGCCAGAAAAGATGATCATGGGTAGCCTGAGCCCATGCCGCCACGTCTGCCCCACCCTGACCCCGGCATTCCCGACACCCGAGGCCCCGCACGGTATCTGTGGTGGCTGGTGCGCTGCCAGTGGCCGCGCGCGCTGCGGGGCAGCGTCATCGCCACCGCATGGATGATCGGGCTCGCGCTGCGGCCGTACCTGATCGCGCGGGCGATCGACGACGGCCTGCGCACCGGTGACTGGCCGGCGCTGCTGACCTGGGTCGCCGCGATCCTCGGCGCTGGCGTCGTGCTGGCGTACCTGGGGATCATGCGGCACCGGACGATGACGTTCCTGCGCGAGGACGCGACCGCGCGCTCGTCGCAGGTGCTGCTGCGGCACGTCGCGACACTCGGCGCGGTGCTGCCGCGCAAGGTGCCCGCGGGCGAGATCGCGACGGTGTGCGGCACGGACATCTCGCAGACCTCCTGGGCGCTGACCATGGTCGGGCCGGGGGTGGGCGCGGTGCTCGCGTACGTCACCGCGGGGTTCGTGCTGCACTCGGTCGATCCGGTGCTGGCCGTGGTCGTGCTGCTGGGCGTGCCGGTGGTGGCGCTGGTGGTGGGGCCGCTGCTCAACAAGCTGCAGGGCGTCGACACCCGCTACCGGTCCGAGCTGGGCGTGTTGACCACCCGGGCCGGTGACATCGTCTCCGGGCTGCGGGTGCTGGCCGGGGTCGGCGGCCGGGACCTGTTCGCGCGCCGCTACGCCGAGCGCTCGCAGCTGCTGCTGCGGCAGGGTTACCGGGTCGGCGACATCATGAGCTGGGTGCAGGCGCTGACGGTCGGCATCCCGGCGCTGTTCCTGGCCGCGGTCGTGTGGCTGTCGGCGCGGATGGCGGCCGAGGGGCAGATCACCGTCGGCGAGCTGGTGGCCGTGTACGGGTACGTCGCGGTGCTGGCGATGCCGGTCTGGTTCCTGCTCGAGGGCGGGTTCATGACGGTACGCGGCTTGGTTTCGGCTCGCCGGATCATCGCGGTGCTGCGGCTGCGGCCCGACGACGCGGGCGCGACCGGCACCGGCCCGGCGCCGGAGGGGCGCGCCGACCTGCACGATCCGGCCTCGGGGCTGACGGTCCCGGCGGGCCTGCTGCTCGGGGTGGCCGCCGACGACCCCGCCGACGCGATCGCGCTGGCCGACCGGCTCGGCCGGTACGTGCCCGGCGACGTGACCTGGGGCGGGCAGCCGCTGTCCGGGCTGGACCTGGCCGAGGTCCGGGGGCGGATCCTGGTCGCGGAGCACGAGTCGCACCTGTTCGCGGGCACCCTGCGCGAGGTGCTGCGGGTCCACGACGGGGTGACCGAGGCGCAGCTCGGCGCGGCGATCCGCGCCGCATCGGCCGACGACGTGGTCGAGTCGCTGCCGGGCGGGCTGGACGCGCCGGTCGAGGAGCAGGGCCGCAACCTGTCCGGCGGCCAGCGCCAGCGGGTGCGCCTGGCGCAGCACCTGCTCGCTGAGCCCGAGGTGCTGATCCTGCTCGACCCGACGTCGGCCGTGGACTCGCACACCGAGGCCCGGATCGCCGACCGGCTGCACGCGCACCGGGCGGGACGCACCAGCGTCGTGTTCGCCACGTCCCCGCTGCTGCTGGACCGGACCGACCTGGTGGCGTACCTGCGCGAGGGCCGGGTCGCCGCCGTCGGCACGCACGAGGAGCTGCTGCACACCGAGCCCGGCTACCGGGCGCTGGTCGCCCGCGACGCCGAGGAGCCGCAGACCGATGCCGCCGCGGAAGTCGGTGCGCTGCGATGACCGCTGCCGGAGGACCGATGAAGATGCTGCCCGTCGCCGACCGGGCGACCATCCGCGGTTCGGTCGCCGAGCTGGCCCGCGACGAGAAGGGCCCGCTGGGGCTCACGCTGGTCCTGCACCTGGCCGCCGCGGTCGTCGGGCTGGCCGCGCCGTGGCTGATCGGGCGGATCATCGACCGGGTCACCGGCGGTGCCGGAGCGGGCGAGGTCGATGTGCTCGCGCTGGCCATCGGCGGCTGCGTGGTCGCGCAGATCCTGCTGTCGCGCACCGCGCAGAACCTCGGCAACCGCGTCGCCGAACGCGCCAACGCGCGGCTGCGCGAGGACTTCGTCGCACGTACGCTGCGCCTGCCGGTCTCCGTCGTGGAGCGCGCCGGCACCGGTGACCTCGCCACCCGCAGCTCGGTCGACGTGGCGACCGTCGGCAACGCGCTGCGCCAGGTGGTGCCGACGGTGCTGATCTCGGCGATCCAGCTGGTGGCGATCCTCGCGGCGGTGTTCCTGCTGCATCCGCTGCTCGGGTTCGTGGTGCTGGCCGGTGCGCCCACCACGATCGCCGTCGCCCGGTGGTACCTGCGCCGCGCGCCCCAGGCGTACCTGGCCGAGGGCGATGCGACGTCGCGGCTGACCGAGACGCTGACCGCCACCGCCGAGGGCGCGCGGACGGTGGAGGCGCTGCGGCTGGCCGCCGGGCGCGAGCGGGAGGGCACCGCGCGGATCACCGACCAGTGGACGACCCGCCGGGCGACCCTGGCGCTGCGCAGCGTGTTCTTCCCGGTCGTGGAGTTCAGCTACGCGCTGCCCGCCGCGGCGATGCTGCTGGCGGGCGGCTTCTTCCTGGGCAACGGCTGGCTGAGCCTCGGTGCGGTGGTGTCGGCGACGCTCTACGCGCAGCAGTCCATCGAGCCGCTCGACCGGATCATCATCTTCCTGGAGCAGGCGCAGCGGGGCGGCGCGTCGCTGTCCCGGGTGCTCGGCATCGGGCTGGTGCCGCCGGAGCCGCGCGGCGTCGCCACGGCGCCACCCGGCCAGGCCCTGGTCGTACGCGGTGCGCGGTTCTCCTACGCGGGCGGCCACGACGTGCTGCACGGCATCGACCTGGAGGTGCGTCCCGGCGAGCGGCTGGCCGTGGTGGGCCCGTCGGGGGCGGGCAAGTCGACGCTGGCCCGGCTGCTGGCCGGGATCGACGCGCCGCGCGAGGGCGTGGTAAGCCTCGGCGGCGTGCCGGTGACCGAACTGGACCCGGCCGAGCGGCGCCGCCGCATCGCGCTGGTCACCCAGGAGCACCACGTGTTCATCGGCACGCTGCGCGACAACCTCGCCTTCGCCGCGCCGGGCGCGACCGAGGACGAGATGCTGGCCGCGCTCGCCGCCGTGGGCGCGGGCTGGTACGGCGACCTGCCCGACGGTCTCGACACCGAACTCGGCGACGGGGCGCGGCAGCTCAACCCCGCCGACGCGCAGCAGCTGGCGCTGGCCCGGCTGGTGCTGGCCGACCCGCACACGCTGATCCTCGACGAGGCGACCGCGGCGCTGGACCCGACGACCGCGCGGCGTACGGAGCGCTCGCTCGGGGCCGTCCTGGAGGGGCGGACGGTGATCGCGATCGCGCACCGGCTCTACACCGCGCACGACGCCGACCGGGTCGCGGTGCTGGAGCACGGGCGGATCAGCGAGCTGGGCAGCCATGACGAGCTGGTCCGGGCGGGTGGGGCGTACGCGGCGCTGTGGCACTCGTGGCACGGCGACAAGGCCTGACGCCCGGTCCCGGGCCGGTGCGTGACGCCGTTCCGTGGCGTGTTCCGTGGCGAGCACGGATGTCCGGCCGGGCTCCGTGGCGAAGACTGGGAAGCACGGAACACCCCGGGACACCGGCCCGGTGAGTGATCCAGGACCTCATCCGGCATCGCACACACAGGAGACCTGACATGGCCACCACGAAGACCGCCAAGAGCACCACCGCCGCCAAGAGCACCAAGGCCGCCGAGAAGTACGACGGCTTCACCGCCGAGGAGCGCGACGCGATGAAGGAGCGCGCCAAGGAGCTGAAGTCGGCGCGCCGCGGCGCCAAGGACGAGGAGCCCACCGTGCTGGCGAAGATCGCCGAGATGCAGGAGCCCGACCGGGCCCGTGCCGAGCGCATCCACGCCATCGTCCGGGCCAACGCGCCGCAGCTGGCGCCGAAGCTGTGGTACGGCATGCCCGCCTACGCCCGCGACGGCAAGGTGCTCTGCTTCTACCAGGCCGCGGAGAAGTTCGGCGCGCGCTACGCCACGTTCGGGTTCAACGACGTGGCCGGGCTCGACGACGGCACGGTGTGGCCGACCGCGTTCGCGATCACCGAACTGACCCCCGCCGACGAGGCGATGCTCGCCGAGCTGGTGAAGAAGGCGGTGAGCTGAGCGGACCGCCGCTCAGCACGCCGCCGGGCCGGGACGCCGTACGCGTCCCGGCCCGGCTCGTCCGTGCTCACCGGCCGCGCGGCGCGACCAGGCCCGACTCGTACGCGAGCACGACCAGCTGCGCGCGGTCGCGGGCGTGCAGCTTCGCCATGGCCCGGTTGACGTGGGTCTTCGCGGTCAGCGCGCTGATCACCAGCCGCTCGGCGATCTCGTCGTTGGACAGCCCCTGCGCGACCAGCACCACCGCCTCCCGTTCCCGGTTGGTCAGGCCGTCCAGCCCGGCCGTGGCGTCCGGCCGCGGCGGCTCGGCGACGTACCGGTCGATCAGCCGGCGGGTGATCGAGGGCGCGAGCAGCGCGTCGCCGCGCGCGGCGACCCGGATCGCGTGCAGCAGGTCCTCCGGCTCGATGTCCTTGACCAGGAACCCGGCGGCCCCGGCGCGCAGCGCGTGGAACACGTGCTCGTCGAGGCCGTAGTTGGTCAGGATCACCACGTGCACCCCGGCCAGGGCCGGGTCGGCGGCGATGCGGCGGGTCGCCTCGATGCCGTCCATGACCGGCATCTGGATGTCGACCAGCGCGATGTCGGGCAGGTGCCGCCGGGCCAGCGCCACGCCCTCGGCGCCGTCGGCGGCCTCGGCCACCACCTCGATGCCGTCCTCCACGTCGAGCAGCGCCCGGAACCCGCTGCGGATCAGCGGCTGGTCGTCTACGAGCAGGACCCGGATCACGGCGTACGCTCCACGGGCAGCTCGGCCCGCACGCTGAACCCGCCCTCGTCGCGCGGCTCGGCCCGCAGCCGCCCGCCCAGCGCGGTGACCCGCTCGCGCATGCCGAGCAGCCCGACGCCCGGGGTCGCGGTGCCGCCGGGCACGGCCCGCCCGTCGTCGTCGACCCGGATGGCGAGCACGTCGGGCCCGTAGTCGATGCGGACCGCGGCGGTGGCCGCCGCGGCGTGCCGGGCGACGTTGGTCAGCGACTCCTGCACGATCCGGTAGGCGGTGCGGTCCACCGCGGCAGGCACGTCGTGGCGCTGCCCCTCGATGGTCAGGGTCGCGTCGAGGCCCGCCGACCGGGCACGCGCCACCAGGTCGGGCACGTGGGCGAGCCCGTGCGGCGGGGTCCGGCCGTCGTCGCGCAGCGCCGCCAGGGTCGCCCGCAGCTCCCGGGCCGCCTCCCGCCCGGCCTCCTCGATGGCCAGCAGCGCCGGGGGCACCTGCTCGCCGCGCTTGCGGGCCAGGTGTACGGCGACCCCGGCCTGCACCTTGATGACCGAGATCTGGTGGGTGAGCGTGTCGTGCAGCTCGCGCGCGATGTGCAGGCGCTCCTCCTGGGCGCGGCGCAGCGCCGTCTCCTCCCGGGTGCGTTCGGCCTCGTCGGCGCGGCGCTCGGCCTGCCGCAGCGCCTCACCCGCGGCCGCGGCGGCGACCAGCCACGCGATCTCCAGCGCGCCCCGGGACTGCGCCAGCGCCTCGGCGACCGACAGGCCCTGCGGCAGGGTCAGCGCCGCGAGCGGCAGCGCGGCCAGCATCAGCACCGCCGCCACGACGGTGGCCAGACGATGCCCGGCGCGCATGGCGGCGTACACGGCGAACAGAAACGCGACGGCGGGCACATCGAACCCGAGCGCCTGGTAGCCGACGGTGCACAGCCCGGTGGCGGCCAGCACCGCCACCGGAGCGCGGCGGCGCGCGAACAGCGCCAGGCCGGCGGCCGTCAGCAGCACGAAGCCGAGCGGGTCGGCGCCGACCGCGGGACGGGCCGCGGAGAGCCCGGCGGCCAGCAGCGACGCCGCGACGCCGACGGCGACCGCCGCGTCCATGAGGCCGTGGGGGAGACGGGGCCGTCGTGTGCTCATGAGCGCACCCTAACCGGGTCCGACGCGCGAGGGCTCCTGCCCGCGAACGAGGTGGCGCATACCGCATCCGCGGTATCCCGCCCTGCTGCTACCGCGTACGCCGCAGGCGGGTGCGCCCCCCGCGGCAGTGCGGAATGCCTGCGGCTGGACGACGACCGGCGGCCGGTCCGGCGGCAGGATCGGTTGCACCACAACACGTTGCGAAGGAGACGCACATGAACTTGTCAGGAGCCCGGCGGCCGGTCCGGCTCGTGCTCGCCCTGGGCGGTGCCGTGCTGACCGGTGTATTCGGGTTCGCCGCACCGGCGGCCGCGTACGCCTCGGCCGCGCCCGGGGTCTTCTACCTGAGCGCCGGACGCCTCGGCGCCAGCATCGGCGGCCTGCTCGGGCTGGCCGGTGTGATCATCGGCTGGCTCGCCGTCGCCCGGCCCAACGGCCGCCTCGGTGTCGGCAACGGGCCGCTCGGGGCGATCGTGTCCCTGGCGGCGGGGGTGGTCGCGCTCGCGCTCGGCGCGCTGGTCGTGGCGACCTCCGACAGCGGGATCGGCACCGGCAACGGGCGCGGCGGCGCGTACGTGGCCCTGATTGTGGGCCTGATCAGCGTCGCGCTCGGCGGGCGGGCGCTGGCCCGCGCGCGCCGCGCCGGCTGACCCGCCCCGAGCCGACCCGGCCGTCGCGCCGGGTCAGCTCGCGTCCGCCGCCTCCTCACCGGTGAGCAGCTCGACGCCCGGCGGGATCCCGTCGGGCCCCGAGCAGCGGGATCGGGTCCGGCGGCAGCGGCACCGCGAACACTCCCCCGACGAGCAGGCTGTAGGTGCTCAGCGGGAACATCGCACCCGCGAGCAGGTCGCCGACCACCGGGCCGAACCCCTGACCGTACGCGGGGATCGTCGTCAGGAGGCGGGTAGCCGTCAGGTCCATTGATGGCGTGCGGCCGTCGCGGTCGAATGATCGCCCCGTCCCGCCGTCGAAGGTGAAGCACTTGACATCCTCCCCGCCCTAAAGGACGGGGATTCCCTTGGTCGCCCTCGGGTGTTCCTGTTTCGCCGACGACTGCCCGTCCGAGAGGTTCCTCGTTGGGGTCTTACATCGTCTCCGCAGGCTGTCACCGCCAGTCCGGCGGCCAGGATGTTGCGTGCCGCGTTGACGTCACGGTCATGGGTCTGCCCGCAGGGGCAGGTCCACGACCGCACGTCCAGCGGCATCTTTTCGGCGAGCACGCCGCAGGCCGAGCACAGTCTGGTCGAGGGGAACCAGCGGTCCACGACGATCAGGTCCCGGCCGTGCCAGGCAGCCTTGTACTCCAGCATGGTGCGCAGCTGCCGCCAGGCCGCGTCGCTGATCGCGCGGGCCAGGCGATGGTTCTTGACCATGTTACTTACGGCCAGGTCCTCGATCACGATCGCTTGGGTTTCACGAACGAGCCGAGTGGTCAGCTTGTGCAGGTGGTCACGCCGGCGGTCGGCGATCCGGCCGTGGATGCGGGCGACGGCGAGGCGGGCCTTGGCCCGGTTGGCCGAGCCCTTCTGCTTGCGGGCCAGGTCGCGATATGCGCGGGCCAGCCGGTCGCGGTCGGCGCGCTCGTGCCGGGGGTTGGTAATCTTCTCGCCGGTGGACAGGGTGAGCAGACTGTCGATCCCTGCGTCGATCCCGACACCGCCCACGGTGGCGGGGGTCTGTTCGATCACGTCGTCGCAGAGCACGGACACGAACCAGCGCCCGGCCGCATCGCACGACACGGTCACCGTCGACGGTGCACAGCCGGGTGGCAGCGGCCGCGACCACACGATATGCAGGGGTTCGGCCATCTTGGCCAGGGTCAGCGCCCCGTCGCGCCACCGGAACGCGCTGGCGGTGTACTCCGCCGAGCGGCGCGAGCGCTTCCTGGACTTAAACGTCGGATGGTTGGCGCGCTTGGCCCAGAAGTTGCCGAACGCGGTCTGCAGGTGCCGCAGCGCCTGCTGCAACGGCACGGACGAGACCTCGTTGAGAAACGCCAGGTCCTCGGTCTTCTTCCACCCGGTGAGCAGGGCCGAGGTAACGTTGTAGCCGACCCGCTCCCGGCGCTGGGTCCACGCCTCGGTCCGGGCCTGCAGGGCCATGTTGTAGACCAGCCGTACGCACCCGAACGTCCGCGACAGCTGCTCGGCCTGCACGTCAGTCGGGTAGAAGCGGAACTTGAACGCCCGCTTCACCATCCTCGACACGCCCTCGATCCTAACCGGACACACCGACGGCCTCGCCGTGAGGTATGGGACGACGCCGGTCCGCCTCGACGGCGGATCGGCCTTTCCTGTCCTGCTCCGCAGGGGTTCTGTTTCCTCTCCGGCCTGAAGGCCGGAGTATCCACAGAAGGAGTCTGATGAGCAGGGTCGCGATCGTGACCGGTGCGTCCGCGGGGATCGGCGCGGCCACCGCGCGCCGCCTGCACGAGCTGGGTTTCACCGTGTACGCGGTGGCGCGCCGGCTGGACCGGATGGCGCCGCTGGCCGAGCTGGGCATCCGCACCGCCAGCGTCGACGTCACCGACGACGCCGTCATGACCGCCCTGGTCGAGCGGGTCGTGACCGAGACCGGCCGCATCGACGTCCTGGTGAACAACGCCGGCTACGGCTCGTTCGGGGCGCTGGAGGACGTGCCGTTGGACGAGGCGCGGCGGCAGTTCGAGGTGAACGTGTTCGGCGCGGCCCGGCTGTGCCAGCTGGTGCTGCCGCACATGCGGGCGCAGGGTGGGGGCCGCATCATCAACGTCTCCTCGGTCGGAGCGCGGCTGTACGAGCCGCTGGGCAGCTGGTACCACGCGACCAAGTACGCCCTGGAAGGGCTGAGCGACTGCCTGCGGGTGGAGGTGAAGCCGCTCGGTATCGACGTGGTCCTGATCCAGCCGGGTGGCATAGAGACCGAGTTTCCGCAGGTGGCGGGAGATCGGCTGCTGGCCGTGTCCGGCGGCGGCGCCTATGCCGAGCAGTCGCGCCGATACGCGCTGGCGCTGACGGGCGAGGCGGACCACATCTCGTCGCCGCTGGTGGTGGCCGCGGCGATCGCGCGGGCGGCGACGGTGCGGCGGCCGCGCATCCGCTACGCGGTCGGGCGGGGCGCGAAGGCGGCGGTGTTCGCCCGCTGGCTGCTGCCGGACCGTGTCTTCGACCGCCTCGTGGTGGCGCTGTTCGCCGCGCTGGCCAGGGTCGCGGCCCGCCGCGCCCGGCCGCTGGAGCAGACCGCGCAGGCCGAGCCGGGCACCTGACCGGCACAATCATCGGGTGCCGATGGCGATTCCCACCGACGAGCAGGTCCGGGCGCTGCACGAGCGCTACGCGCCGAGCCAGGAGGCGTTCGACCTCGTGCACACGCACTGCGTGATCGTCTGTGCGGTGGCCGAGCAGCTGCTCGACGCGCACGGCGCAGGGGTGAACGCCGACCTGGTGCGGGCGGGCTGCCTGCTGCACGACATCGGGGTGTACCGCCTGTACGACGCGGCGGGCCAGCTCGACCACCGCTTCTACATCCGGCACGGCGTGCTCGGGTACGACCTGCTGCGCGAGGCCGGGCTGCCGGAGGTGCTGTGCCGGTTCTGCACGCACCACACGGGTGTCGGGCTCACCGGTGACGACGTGCTGCGGCAGGGGCTGCCGCTGCCGCCGGGCGACTACCTGGCCGACACCGCCGAGGAGCGCCTGGTGATGTACGCCGACAAGTTCCACAGCAAGAGCGACCCGCCGACGTTCGTCTCGGCGGCGGCGTACACCGGCAAGGTCCGCCGGTTCGGCGAGGACAAGGCGGCCGTGTTCGCGGACATGGTGGCGCAGTACGGCGAGCCGGATCTGGCGGTGCTGTCCCGCCGCTTCGGGCACGCGCTGGTGTGAGGTTCAGCCCGCCGAGCACATTGGAAGTATCCCGAAACTTTCGGAGCACCGCTCGCCTCGAACGGTTGCCTGTCTCGTCAGGACGGCGCGAGCATATCCCCTGAACCTGCGGCTGTGTGCCATCAGCGGTCGCCGATAGTTTCCGGAAGTCGTTGACTTCACCATGGCGCCTTACGACGATGCATTCATCGACGAACCCGAGGGCCCTCCGGGCCGTCGACACCAAGACCGGTCTGCCCTCGCGCCGCCGTGCGCCCGGATCGCGATGCCCGTCAGCGATCCGCGCCGCGCCGACGGCATACCCACCCCTGGTCCCCGCCAGGCCCACGAACAGGGAGAGATCTCATGCGCGACGCACCCGCCCGCCCACGCGGCCGGCACGGCCGCGGCAGGCTGCTCCTCGGCGCGGCCTGCGCCGCGGCGCTGGCCCTCACCGGAGTGCTGCCCGCGGTCACCGCTCACGCCGACACGACCGTCACCACGAACCAGACCGGCACCGACAACGGGTACTTCTTCTCGTTCTGGAAGGACAGCGGCAACGTCTCCATGACGATGGGTGCGGGAGGCCAGTACAGCACCCAGTGGAGCAACGTCAACAACTTCGTCGCCGGCAAGGGCTGGAAGCCCGGCACCCGCCGGGCGGTGACCTACTCCGGCAGCTTCAACCCGTCGGGCAACGCATACCTGACGCTGTACGGCTGGACCCGCGGCCCGCTGATCGAGTACTACATCGTCGACAACTGGGGCACCTACCGGCCCACCGGCACGTTCATGGGCACCGTCACCAGCGACGGCGGCACCTACGACATCTACCGCACGCAGCGCGTCAACCAGCCCTCCATCGAGGGCACCGCGACGTTCTACCAGTACTGGAGCGTCCGGCAGCAGAAGCGGACCGGGGGCACCATCACGGCCGGCAACCACTTCGACGCGTGGGCGAGCAAGGGCATGAACCTCGGCAGCCACGACTACCAGATCCTGGCGACCGAGGGCTACCAGAGCAGCGGCAACTCGAACATCACCCTCGCTGAGGGCTCCGGCGGCGGCGGGGGCGGCGGTGGCGGAGGCAGCAGCGGCTGCACCGTCAGCGTCTCCCGGGCCGACGAGTGGTCCGACCGGTTCAACGTCAACCTCGCCGTCAGCGGCAGCAGCGACTGGACCGTGTCGATCGGCCTCAACGGCAGCCAGAGCCTGCAGAGCAGCTGGAACGCGAGCGTCACCGGCAGCACCGGCACGCTGACCGCGCGCCCGAACGGGTCGGGCAACAACTTCGGCATCACCCTCTACAAGAACGGCAACAACACCACCCCGACCGCGAGCTGCTCGGCAGCGGGTGGAGGCGGCGGCACGCCGACGCCCTCCCCCACGCCGACCGGCGGCGGGGGCGGCGGTTCGAGCTGCTCGGCCGGGTACGTCGGGCTGACGTTCGACGACGGCCCCAACTCGGGCACGTCCAACCAGCTGATCAGCACGCTGCGGCAGTACAACGCGACCGCGACGATGTTCCCGACCGGGTCGAACGCGCAGGCCAACGCGTCGCTGATGCAGGCCTACCGCAGCGCGGGGCTGCAGATCGGCAACCACAGCTGGGATCACCCGCACCTGATCAACATGAGTGCGGCCGACATCCAGTCGCAGCTCACCCGCACCCAGCAGGCCATCCAGCAGACGGCCGGGGTCACCCCGAACCTGTTCCGCCCGCCGTACGGGGAGACGAACTCGACGCTGCAGTCGATCGAGTCGCAGCTCGGGCTGCGGGAGATCATCTGGGATGTCGACTCGCAGGACTGGAACAACGCCAGCGCGAGCTCCATCCGGCAGGCGGCGAGCCGGCTCACCAACGGCCAGATCATCCTGATGCACGACTGGCCGGCCAACACGGTCCAGGCGCTGCCGGGCATCCTGCAGGACCTGCAGGCGCGCAACCTCTGCACCGGGCACATCTCCGCCAGCACCGGCCGCGCGGTCGCCCCGTCCGGCTCCGGTGGCGGCGGTGGGGGCGGCGGCGGTAGCTGCACCGTCAGCGTCAGCCGGGCCGACGAGTGGTCCGACCGGTTCAACGTCAACCTCGCCGTCAGCGGCAGCAGCACCTGGACCGTCACCATCCGGCTCAACGGCGGCCAGAGCCTGCAGAACAGCTGGAACGCGTCGGTCACCGGCAGCACCGGCACGCTGACCGCCCGGCCGAACGGCTCCGGCAACAACTTCGGCATCACCCTCTACAAGAACGGCAACAACACGACACCTACGGCGACCTGCGCCGCCGCCTGAGCAAATCGAGGCCGGAGCGCCCGAGAGAAGAGTTCTGCGACCAACACCGACGGAGCGGTACCAGAGATATTGGTACCGCTCCGTCTGACTCGCCCGTCTCCTCAGATACCGGCTATCGCTTTTCGACCTCGATGCGAATAGCCGCTGAACCTTCTTCGAGCCAGCCGCAATAGGTGTCGAAGTCGAAATGACGGCCGTCAGGAACAGCCTCCTGCGCCAGGCTCAAGAGATGCCTGGCGAGGGAGACCAGTCCCGCCGGGTTTCCCGAGATGACCACGGTCTGCTCAGGTGATTCCCATACCTCCGCGCGCAGCACCGTATCGTCGTCCCACCAGGTCCCCACGCCGAGCGCTGGATCGTAGGTCTGGATTTCGACGGTAACCGTCGACCTAGGTCGATCCGCGGCCTCGCCAGCGGTCACGGCAGGTGCCATCCCGGCTCCTCAGGTAGAAAGATGTGAATGTTACTGATCGGACCAGGGCTTCTGACACCCTTTTTAATGGGCTGGCTGTAGGTTTCGAAGTTGATGTGCGGGTTCTGCCTCCGGTGCGCGAGGTCGGCGTCGGTGAGCCGCACCTGCCGAAGACCGTCCTTACTCACGAATCGGCCCCCTCCCTCATCGCGATAGCCGGCGCCCAGGAACTCCACCGCGGTGTCCATCGCATCGTTGGTGGTCATATGGGCGCCATCGCGCAGATTACTCACTCCGCCCGGCACCACGCACGCCGGTCCGGTGTTGTGGACCAGCACCGGCGTATCGCCGGCCAGCACGTAGTAGGTGTGCAGTTCCGCGACCGACAGGTTGTACATGGTCTTCGCGCCGACGAGGTTGTCGACCCGCTGCACGCTGGGCATGGTGCCGTCCCGCGCGAGCAGCTGCTCGCCGGCCACGAGGTCCTTGGCCCGGACCCACTCCTGCCGGGTCTCCGACCAGAACGGGTGGCCCCACGTCGTGTCGATGACGACGCGTTCGCCACGCTTCGTCAACACGGTGAGCAGGGTCAGCTCGCGGTCCTCGTTGACATGGACCTGCTGCACCACCTTGCCCGCGGTGACATCGCTCTCGGGATCGGTGGCGGCGACGACGTCGCCCTCGCGAACGTCTTCGATCTCCTTTGTCGTCCCGTCGGCCAGCAGCACCAGCGTCTTCGGATCGAAGCTGTCCTTACAGCTGGGAAGATTCGGAGCGCCGTCGGTCTTCTTCGCGAGGTCCCCCGCCGCGTCGAGCGCCTCGTCGCAGTGGCGGATGCAGAGTTTGATGCCGTCACCGGCGACCGGGACGAACCCGATGATGGTGGTCCCGACACACAACAGGCTTGGGTCCTGCGCGCATTCGATGACGTCCATCGCGTCGCCGACGCCGGGGAACAGGCTGAACCCGAACTTGAGCATCTCGATCGCGTCCGGGTTGAAGGTGGGCTTCTTCTCCTCCCAGGTCGCGGTGTTGTTCTCGTAGCGGCGCTCGCACTCGCGCGGGCTCATGCCCCACGGGCACGGGCTCCACTTGCGGTCGTCGATCTTGTCGCCCCACGGACCCGGCGGCGGGTGAGACGCGTTGGCGTACTCCTCCATGATCAGGCCGGTCGGGTCGCTGAACGTGACAGGGCTGTTGTTGCTGTAGGAGTAGGCGTTCCACTGCTGCGGGTCGAGCAGGTCCATCACCGGGTCGACGCTGACGAACCGCCCGAGCTTGGCGTCGTACTCGCGTGCGCCGATGTGCACCAGGCCGGTGTTGTCGTTGGTCCCGCCGACGAAGCCCTTGTCGATGGTGGGCAGCCAGCTGCCGACCGTCGAGCCGCGCTGGTTGCCGTACGGGTCCTGCCGCTTGACCGCCACCGCCTGGGTGCCGGCCGCCTGGATCGTGATGTTGGCGCTGTTCTGCCGGTCGGCCACCATCCAGGTCAGCACCGCGTTGCCCGACAGGCTGCTGGCGCGGCTGGCGATGTTCATGCCGGCCCAGGAGTAGTACCGGGTACACGAGATCACCAGGCTGCCGGCGGTGTCGACCCGGAGCTCCTGACCGGGCAGGTAGAGCGTCTTGCCCTGCGGGTCCTTGCGGATCAGCCGGGCACCGTCGGCGTCGTAGATGTAGCTCGTGGTACCGGTGGTGTCGGCTGACGACGCGGCCCGTCCCTCGGCGTCCCAGGTCACGACCTGGCTGCCGCTGCCGCTCGGGCAGGTGTTCAGCGCCGTGCCAGCCGGTCGGCATCGGGTGTTGCCCGTGCCGTCGTAGCTGTAGTTGGCGGTGGTGACATTTGCCGCATCGGTGGTACGCAGCAGGGTGTGCGGCTGCGCGGCGGTCGGCGCCGGGTAGACGTACTTCGTGGTGACGTCGCCGCCCGCAGTGTGCTTGACCTGCTTGGTGCGGTTGCCGCCGCCGTCGATCTCCCAGCTCAGCCAGTACTTCTCCACGCCGCCGACGGCGGAGAAGGCCTGCGGGACGGCCCCGCAGTTCCCGGACGCCAGCGTCCAGGCCTCCTTCAGCCGGCGCAGGTAGTCGTGCGAGAAGCACTGCGTCTCCACGCCCGCCACCGCCGAGGCCTCCGCCACCTGGGTGACGGTGCCCGCGTCGTCGTAGTCGAGGCTGACGTCGGACACCGACGTCGGTGCCGTGTCCCGGGTGGTCCACACCCGGTCCAAGCGCCTGGTCTCGGCGTCGAAGTAGTGGCCGATCTGCACCTGTGGATTGGTCGTCAGGTCACGCAACGTGATCACGCCGAGCTCGCCGTGCTCGGTGTAGGTCGTGTCGGTGACCAGCCAGTCCGTCGCCCCGACGCTGAGCTTCTGCGGAGCGCCGTTGGCGGTGTAGGTCGTGGTCTGCGTCTCCCAACCGAGGTTGTAGCCGCTCGCCGAGCCGATCGCGGGCAGGCGGACGCTCGCCGGCGCGCCGTTGGCCTTGTATCCGTAGTCGTAGAGGTAATCACCGGCAAGCCCGACCTCGGTCGCGGGGATCGAGATCTTCCGCTGCGAGGGGGTGCCGAACGAGGACAGGGCGGTGATGGTGTTGGTGTACGCCGCACCGGACTCGCCGCCGACGTAACGGGTGGACGAGGTGAGCATGCCCTTGGCGGTGGCCAGCCCGTCGTACTCCCACTTCGCCAGCCGGTTGGCGGCCGTCACGGTGCCCTGGTACAGGCCCGTCTTACGGCCCAGCGTGTCGTAGGTGGTGCGCACGGTCACCGCAGGTACGCGGCTGTCGGTGACGCTGGTGACCCGTCCCGCATCGTCGTAGGTCGTGGTCGTGGTGCCCTTGTCCGGGTCACGCGCCTCGATCTGGCGGGCGAGGATGTCGTACTCGTACTCCCACTTGGTGCCCAGCGAGTTGGTGACCCGCTTGAGGTTGCCCTTGAGGTCGTAGTCGTAGGCCGTCTCGTCGTAGGTCGACGCCGGGGTGGGGCCGTGGTGCTGGCGGATCTTCGTCACCCGGTCCTGCACGTCCCGGACGGTGGTGACGGCCGTGCCGCCCGTGGGCGGAGTGACCTCGATCCGGTCAGCGGACGGGTAGCGCGTGGAGGTGCGCCACTGCTCGGCGAGCTTGGAGTAGCGGATCTCCTCCGTCTTGCGGCCCGCGCTGTCGTACTGGGTCTTGGACCAGATCTCCAGGTTCTCGAAGTCCGACTCCGGGTGCGGCGAGAACGTGCCGGACGGCGCCGACGCCACCGGGTACGGACCGAAGGTGCGCCAGGTCCGGCCAGCGGTGTCGAAGAAGACGTCGGTGACCATGGCACCGGCCGTCCCGTTGGCCTTGACGGCCTGCGTCTGCCGTTCCCGCATCAGGCCGTCGTAGTGGATGAACGCGCTGATCATGGTGCCGTTGGGGCTGAGCGTCCTGGTCTCCACCACCGACGGTGCGGTCTTGGAGATGCTGTAGAGGTACCAGGCGCTCGGGGTCGAGCCATACAGGGCCTTGGACCGGCCCGGTCGCCAGACCTTCTCGGTCCGGCCCAGCGGGTCGTAGGTCACCTCGGTGCGGCGGCCGTTGACGTCGACCTCGAGGGTGGGAGCACCCCACGCCGGCTCGAGCGTGCTGGTCGCCGTGCCCAGCGCGTCCGTCTCGGACATGGACGTCACCGGGCCGTCGGCGGCCGGCGTGTACGCCACCGTCACGTGCTGGTTGTCGACGTCCCAGGTGTCGGTCTTGCGGCCGTAGTCGTCGTAGGACGACCGGGAGGTGGTCAGCGGCACGAACGCCCCGCTCACCCAGTCCTTCAGCGAGTCGACGCGGGTCACCTCGCCGACGGTCGGCATCTCGTCCCAGGCGTGGTCGTCGTAGAACGACCGGACCTCGCTGACGATCTCGTCCTTTGTGAACGTGCGGTTGGGCGTGAGCGCGTCCGCGCACGTCAGCGCCCACATGCGGACCCGCGACGGCAGCACCATCAGGTGCGCGCCGGTGTTGCGCTTGTAGTCCGTCGCGGTGCAGCGCTCGTCGCCGGTCTTGGCCAGATCACCGAAGCTGCTGTCGGAGACCACCATGCCCAGCGAGTCGTACGTGGTGAGCTTGCGCGTCACCCGGTCCGACGACGGCTGGGTGTCGAGCTGGGCCCACGTCCAGGTGTCGGAGGTGTTGACGAACCGGGCGTGGATGGTCTGCCCGTCGATCGTGCGCGACGCCGTCGAGGCCGAGCGCCACGGCTTGGTGACCGTGCCGGAGATCGGGCTGCCGGTGGGCGAGTCGTAGACGATGTTCTCCAGCTTCTGGCCGGCGAACTCGTCGTAGTCGTAGACGGTCTCGGTGGGGTACGCCGCGGCGATGAGCCCCTTACTGTCGGTCAGTGTGACGGTGTCCGTGCCGCCCGACGGGGACGTCTTGTCGCCGTGCAGCCCTCGGAAGTACTTCGCGTCGGTCCTGGTCTGGTCCGCGCCGTCACCGATCAGCGTCCGCACCGTGCCGTACCCGCGGAACTGGTTCCAGGTCCGGTACTTGTCCTTGGTGAAGGCGCTGTCCTCGGCGTAGCGCCAGGCCGCCCCGCCGACGTACTCGTAGCGGGTGATCTTCGGCGGCGAGGCCGCGGCACCGGTGACCACGGTGTCGGACTCGGTCACCTGCGCCACGACGTACTTGTGGAACCAGTCCGTGATCTCCTGGCCGGGCGTGCCGCCCAGGTCCTCCGGCGTCCAGCGCACCGGATAGCACCGCTTGGTGTTGGTGTGCGCGGTGGGCAGCGCCCCGGCCACGCACTCGTTCGGCGCGTACGTGATGCCGATGACGCCGCCGGTCTCGGAGTTGATCGCGGCCATGCGTGCCCAGTTCATCGGGCGCAGGCCGTTCTTCAACGCGGTGTCGACGCGGTTGGGCAGCATCACCGGGTCGAAGTCGATGTCGGGCAGCGCCACGCTGACCGGCGTGCTGGGAGTGCCGCCCACGTGACCGCTGTGCGAGATGTGCTCCAGCCACATGCCGGCCTTGGTGCCGTCGCCCGGGTCGGGGAACGAGTGCGTCAGCCCCCACTTGTCGACGAGCTTGTGCGCGCTGTTCGCCGCATCCCAGACCCAGGTCGTGACCTCACGCAGCCGGCGGGTGGACCAGAACGACGGACTGTGGTTGTCACACGGGGACGCCGTGCACTCCAGGTCCCACGGGGTGTCCGGCCAGTTGTCGTCGTGGGTGGCGCAGTTGCTCAGGCACCGGTCGCCGGTCTCGAACTTGACCTGCGCCGGCACCGGCTTGGCGGTGAAGACGGTGTCGGTCTTGACGTTGTTGACCAGCGTGCGCTGGTGCGTGCCGTAGTCGATGCGCTTGAGGTACGCGTCGCGGGTGTAGCTGTGCAGGTCCGTGGTGGACAGGTTCATGCCGTACTCGTTGGCGTCCTTGCCCCACCACAGCGACATGGTGTTGCCGTGGGTGTCCACGACGTAGTCCAGGTTCCAGCGGTAGGCCTGCAGGCAGTCCGAGGACGTGTAGCCGGAACTGGAGTAGCAGGGGTCGGCGGGGTGGTTGCCGAACACGGGCACGGTCTGCACCGAGTTCGTCTCCGGCTTGCCCGCGGTCCAGCCCTGCAGGCGGTTCAGGCCGAAGTAGTACTTCGTGCCGTTGGTGGTGGTGACCACCCAGTGCTCACCGGAGTCACCCGGCGAAGGCGACGTGCCGGGCGCGGGACCGGCGTCGCCGTTCGAGGCGCCGTACTTCAGCTCGACCTTCGAGCCGTCCTCGGAACGCCCGTGCCACAGCTTGTCCGTCGAGTTGTAGAACAGCTCGGTGGCCCGGCCGTTCAGCGACAGCGTCGCGTTGCTGCCGCGCCAGCACAGGTCGCTGGTCTTCTGGGTGTTGTTCGGGGCGGGCGTGCCCTCCATGTCCTCGCTGCAGCCGATGTAACGGCGCTCGATGAAACCGGGTGCCCAATCGAAGCCGATGCCGGCCCAGGACGGCTGGTTGTTGGTCGCGGCCATCTGGCCATCGACAGCCTGGGAGGAGTACGCCAGGCTCACGTTCGGCGATGGTCCGCCCAGCGACGGGGGCACCCGCAGCCCGTAGTTCCAGGAGAAACCGCCCGAACTGCCGCCGGCCGACCAGGTGGCCGAAGCCGCCAGCGGGGTCGCCCCGAAGTCGCCCGAGCCCGACGACGCTTCCGATCCCGCCGAGAGCGCCACCATCGTGCCCGCCGCGGACATCGGCACGGTCGCGGTCAGCGTGTCGCCGCTGCGCGACGTCGCCAGCGGCTGCGCGTCGCACGACTCAGGGCCGCAATCATTCGACAGCGCGGTCAGCCGCAGGCGGTCGGACCAGTCCGCGCCGTACGCCGACTTGAACTGCGAGATGTCCAGCGACACCACGACCGAGCCGGCCGTCGCACCGCGGGTCGGCGACACGCGCACCAGCACGTCACGGCCGGCCGCCTTGGCGGCCGCCCGATCCAGCACCTCGGCGCGTACCGCGTCCGGAGAGCCGGTCGTCGCGGTCAACGAGACGGGGGTGCCTGCGGCGCGCACCCGCTGCGCGGGCTTGGGCAAGGGCCCGTCGACCCGGGCGAGCACGCCGGTCAGCCGACCCTGTCCCTGAGGCAGCTCCACGACCGCGGAGCGGGCACTCGGCCAGCGCGCGGCCTTCGGCTGGTGCTGGCGCACCTCCGGCTTCTGCCGGGCCGACGCGGGACTACGGCCGACGGCCACGTTCGCCATCGGCGCGATCTGCTGTCCGGATGGTGCGGCGGAAGCCTGTTCCGGGATGGTCAATCCCGATACCGCGGTCAGCGCGGCCAGACCCATGACAGCGCATAGCCGCCATCGCCTCCGGCCGCCTATGACCCTCGTCAACGACTGATGGTGACTCACTCAGACACTCCTCGTGACCCGATTACGACGTGGTGCTCCGCGCCGATGTGACCTGGCGGGTCCGGTGGTCTGTAAAAGGGCGAGCGCCGCCGACGGCGGCAGGCGGCATCGCAGCCGCCATGCCGTCCGGCATGTGTCTTACCCCCGTGAGACGCGGACCTTCGCTCGGCAAAGGACGCTTGGTGCGGCACGCTAAGTCATCGGCCCGCCGTTCGCTGCCCCGCCGCTTCGGGTGCCATCGCCGTCACGATGCGCCATTGATCGTCGCCTGTCGATCATTGATCGACCTACATCAGGCGCTCTGACGCACAGTGATGGAACGCCGTGCCCGCCACCGACGCCGCATCGGGGATGTGATCTGAGCCACTGTCGGCAACGAAGCGAGCGAGGTGGAACACCTAGTGACAATCAGTTCATTGAGGTGTTTTGTGCACGAAACGCTGTCCCTGCCGACCGAGGGCTGGGCCGCGTCGCAGCCCAGCCCTCGGTCTCAGTCGGCCACCCGTGGAGGTGGCAGCTCACGAGGCCCGCTTGTCAGAGCTCACCGTTCGAAGTCCGGTACAGGCGCCCCACCATGTCCTGGGTCAGCACGCCCTGGAACACGCGGATCTCGTCGATGCCGCCGGAGAAGTGGTTGGTCTGGGCACCTCCGTACAGGCCTCGGCCCACCGAGAACACGCCGCCCGCCTGCCAGGGCTGGACCCGCACGCCCGGCGCGGACTCCCGCATGGTGGCGCCTTGCAGCACTCCGTTCACGTACAGCTTGATCCGGCCGGAGCCGGCGTCGTACGTACCCACGAGGTGGTCCCAGGTGCCGATGTCCCCCGACGACAACGGGTTCACCGATTTCGTGAAACGGGTGGTCGATGTGGCCAGGTCCGTGTCCTTCAGTGCGAATGCCCAGTAGGTGCTGCCACCGACGTCACGGGTGCCCAGGTACAGCCCGGACACGTCCGTGCCGTCCTGGCCCACGGCGTACATGTTGTCGCCGCCGATGCGGTGCGGGTTCACCCAGACCGACACGCTGAATGACTGGTCCGTCCGCAGCACCGGCCTGTCCGCGAAAAGCGACAGCGGCACCTCCACCGCAGGGTCCCAGTTGAGAAGCGCCGCACCGCCGTCCTCGGCTTCGGCCTGACCGACCATGATCGGGTGCCCCGTCCCCCACCACAGAGGGTCGTCCGACTGGGGGACCCCGATGTCCAGAGCTTCGCCGGCGAAACCCCGCAGGTCGAACGGCATGGTGCTGACGGGCTTGCCGACCGTGTCCATCAGGGAATGGTCGAGGTCCCACGAAGCGCGCTCGGCGACTGCCAGCGCCCCGATCTCGCGCGGGTCGAGCGTCCGCTGCCACACCGCGACCTCGTCGATGTCACCGGCCCACGAGTTGCCGTTTGATCGACCGATACGGAACTCCCCGCCGATCTGGTTGAACGCCACGACGTCACTCCGGGATGCCTCCAGCTGACCATTGACATACAGCCGCGACGTAGCGGTGGCCCCGTCGAAGGTGCCTACCAGGTGGGTCCAGGCGCCCAGCGAAGGCACGGCGACCGACGACAGCCCTTGCCAGCTGAAGCCGGATGCGTTCGGGTCGCTCCCGTTCGGCATGAGGAGCTGCCAGCGGTCGTTGCCGATGTGGTATTTGATCAACATCGACGGGCTCGCGCCGCTGCTCAGCTTCGCCGCCACCACACGGTCGGTGCTCTTGTCGGTCAGCTTCACCCACGCCGCGACGGAGAAGCTCCGGGTCGTGTCGATGGGCGTGTTGACAGGGGCGGCGTACGAGGTGGTGCCGTTGAACGTCCACGAGGTGCCGAAGTCGCCGAAGCCGTCCGCCGACTTCGTCATCGTGTTCATGATGGCGTTGAAGTCGGTGGTCTGGTCAGCGAGCTGGGTGTAGTTGGCCGGCTCGTTCATCTTCCAGTGGGCGAGAGCGGCCGGCGCGGACGCGACGTTCGTGAGGTAGAGCTTGCTCTTCGTCGACCAGCGTGGCGGGTTGGCCGAGTCGGCCATCTCGACGGTGATGGCCCATTGACCGCCCATGTTGAGCGAGGCCAGGGTGTCCGAGCCGTCGCCGTCGTCGAACGGCGGGGCCAGCTCCACCTCAACCGAGGCGCCGGGCGTCGGGGTGGGGACCTCCACCCAGTTGGTGGTCACGCCGCGGTAGGAGTACTTGTACCGGTACTTGCTGATGTCGGTCTCGCCGTTGGCCGTGAAGCGGAACGTGCTCGACACACCCGGTCCGCCGCCCGTGCCGTCCTCGGGGTAGATCTTGGTGCTGGTGCCGGGCAGAGTGTCCAGCGCGGTCACCAGGGGAGCCTTGGCAGGGCTGCCGTTGTCGACGTAGAACTCGCAGATCGCCGACCAGGCGCCCTCGTTTTCCTGGTCCCAGCCCTTGACCTGGAAGTAGTAGGTGTGGAACTCCTGCAGCACGAACCCGGCCGGCAGTGAGGCGGTCGCGGTCTGGGCGCCGCCGCTCTTGGGCTGGGTGACTGTCGGGCTGGTCACCGTCGGCGTGGCCGGCAGCGCGCTGCCGAGCTCGGCGACGAAGAACCGGGCGTTGAGGCTCACCGCCTCGGCGGCGGAGTCCGGGTCGGAGACGTTGGCCGTCAGCTGGATCGGGGTGACGGTGCTGGCGATCGTCGGCCGGGAAGCGCCCGTCGCGCAGGCCTTGCCGCCGATGGTCAGGCCGGTGGGCGCCGCCGGGGGGCGGTTGTAGTTCAGCGACACGTAGGGGTCGTTGGCCGTCTCCATGGAGTCGAACTTCTTCCAGCTGTCCTGGCTCGCCGTGCTCTTCGCCGCGATCTCCAGGCTGTTGGAGCTCGACCCGCTGTTGAACGCCGTCTGGAACGACTCCGTGACCGTGTTGGTCACCCACCCGGCACCGCAGCCGGAATATCCCTTGGTCAGGTCGGACTCGCCGTTGAACTTCTGCCGTTTCGGAGGGCTCGTCCAGCGGACGGCACTGGTCACCGGGTCGGTTCGCCACACCTGCCAGTAGTTGGGACGGCACGAGAAGGAGTGGATGTTGTACAGGTACAGCGTCGCCGACAGCACGTTGGCGCCCGCGTAGCCGCTCAGGCTGTTGAACCGCAGGTGCGAACGGGCGTAGTAGGCCTTGCCCCCCTCAACTACGTAACCGAGCTTGAGCAGGTTCGCGCCCGACTGGTCGCTGGTGTACGAGTTCTGCGTGAACGTGTCGAAGTCCGCGTACTCCGTCACCGTCGGGTCGATCGTCACCGGGTACACCGTCTTCGGATCGGCGAGGAACTTCGCGTCGGGCACCACCCGCATCGACGCACCGGCGGTGGCTCCTTCGACGGCACTGCGACGTGCGGACGGCTTCTCCACCGTCACCCCGACCTTCGCCTGCACCAGCGGATCACCCGATCGGGGCGACACCCGGGCGTCCCACATCTGCGCCGCCGGGGCCCAGGCGACCACCGCATTCGACTTGTCACGCAGCTTCACCGCGCCCTCGCCGGTGTGCTCTGCCGCGAGCCCCTCCGCACGCCACGGCATCCGCACCTGCGCCACCCGCGACGCGGCACCACGGTTCTTCACCACGAGGAAGTACTCGAAGCCCAGCCGCGTCGACTCCACCACCAGGTCCACACCCGGCATCGCGTCGGCATAGGTCGCCTTCGTGCCCGACAGCGACGGCTCAGGAAGCACACCCTCCCAGCCCACCGCGATCTCATGCCCCTTCGACACGAACCGCGCCAGATCCCGCGAACCAGTACCTTTACCGGCCAGCACCAGCCCACGCGGGTGCGCCTTCGGCGCGATCGAACCGTCCGGACGCCGGTACAGATTCAGATCGACATCGACCCAATCACCTTGGCCGTTGCGGAACCGCGTCGGACCACCATGGATCTCCGCCGTGAACGAACCATCCGGGTTCGCCACCACCGACTGCGACTCGGTCACCGACTCCGGCACCGTCACCGGCACCCCACGCGCCTTCGCCAGCTCCGACGCCCGCGACTCCGGCGACAGAGCCACCTCCGCCGCAGCCGCCGACACCGGCACCCCCAGCACACCCAACAACAGCAGACCGGCCGACACCGCACCGACCAGCCGCCCACGGCCACGGCCACGGCCACGGCCACGAGAAAACACAAAGCCCGATCGGCTTCGCGACATGAAATCCACCTCTCCACGAAGAGTCTGGAGCGGCACGCTAAACCAGTTGAGCCCATCCCGCTGTCCCTCAGCTGCACGGACTGCCAGCGCCAGGGTATATTACATCGAGCAGTCCCAATTCCATCATCGGCGCGATTAGGAACGACTACATTGCGTGACAGAGGCGGAAGGCCAAGGTGCTGGCGAAGCGACGCTGTGACATGTACCACTGCGAACTCGTACTCGTCGGCCAACGGGAATGCGGCTGCTGGCTGAGGGCATCCGACGACAGAGGGCTGGTCCGCAACACGGCCCAGCCCTCTGTCGTCTCTTCATGGTGCCGCCCCGCTGTAGCGGGTCGCCGGATCAGCCTGTCAGAGCTCCGTGTCCGTGGCCCGGTGCAGGCGCTGCACCATGTCCGGCGTCAGTACGCCCTGGAAGACGCGGACCTCGTCGATGCTGCCGGAGAAGTAGTCCGCCGCGGCACCCTGGTAGAAGCCGCGGCCCAGCGACAGCGCACCATCCGCCTGCCACGGCTCGACCAGCACGCCGGGGGCGGACTCCCGCTTGACGGAGCCCTGGAGCACCCCGTTGAGATACAGCTTCATCATTCCCGAGCCGGCGTCGTAGGTGCCGACCAGGTGAGCCCACTTGTCCACGTCGGCCGGCGTCAACGGCGCGGCGGACCTGGGGTAGCGGGTGGTCGAGGTGTAGAGGGGCGTGTCCTTCATCGCCAGCGACCAGTACCAGTTCCCATCGGTGGCTTGACGCGTGCCCAGGAACAGCCCGGACACGTCCGTGCCGTCCTGACCCACGGCCGTCATGTTCTGGCCGTCGACTCGGTGCGGCTTGACCCAGGCGGACACGCTGAAGGACTGGTCGGTCCGCAGCACCGGCCCGGTCGTGCCGAGCGACAGCGTCTGAGGCAGGTCAGGGCTCCAGTTGAGGTGCGCCGCGCCGGCGTCCTCGGCCTCGTCCGGCCCGATCATGAACGGGTGCCCGGCCTCCCACCACGTCAGGTCTTCCGGCATGGGAGTTCCGGGACCCTGGGCAGCATGCTCGACGTACAGCTGGACGTCGAACGGCGCGGCGCTGACCGGCTTGGCGACCGCGTCCGTCAGCGACTGGTCGAGGTCCCATGACGCCCGCTCGGCCACTGCCAGCGCACCGACCTCCCGCGGATCGAGGACTCGCTGCCAGACGGCGACCTCGTCCAGATCACCGGGCCAGAACGTGGAGCCCGACTTGCCGATCCGGAACTGGCCGTTGTAGTTCCAAGGTGCGAGGCCGGTCGTGGTCGCCTCCAGGGTGCCGTTGACGTACAGGCGCATCGTCCCGGCGGGTGCGTCGAGGGACGCCGCGAGGTGGGTCCAGGCGCCGAGCTTCGGTGCCGTGGTGGAGGTCGCCCGCACGAACCCGAATCCGGGCGCGGTCGAGTCGCTCGTCGTCGGGATCTCGAACTGCCACCTGTCTACCGACGACTCGTACTTCAGGTACAACGAGGCGTAGTCGGCGCCACCGGTCTCGGAGAGCAGCACGCGGTCGCCGCCGCCGCTCTTGGTGGTCATCTTCGCCCAGACCGAGACCGTGAAGCTGCGCGACGTGTCGAGCGGCGACGTCGCCGGTGCGGCGAACGAGTTCGTGCCGTTGAAGGTCCACGAGGTGCCGAAGTCGCCGAACCCGTCAGCCGATTTCGTCATCGTGTTCAGGTTGGCGGGGTAGTTTCCGGTCTGGTCGGCGAGCTGGGTCGCGGTCGACGGCTCGTTCATCTTCCAGTGCGCCACCGCCGCCGGGGCGGGGGTCACCATGGTCGTGTACACCTTCTGCTTCTGCGACCAGCGGGGCGGATTGGCCGAGTCCGCCATCTCGACGGTGATCGCCCACTGACCGCCCATGTTGATCGAGGACAGGGTGCCCGAGCCGTCGCCCTCGTCGAACGGCGGCGCCAGTTCGACGTCCACCGAGCCGCCCGTGGACGCGGGCACGACCTCGACCCAGTTGGTGCTCACGCCGCGGTAGGAGTACTTGTACCGGTACTTGCTGATGTCGGTCTCGCCGTTGGCCGCGAACCGGAACGTGCTCGACACGCCCGGCCCGCCACCCGTGCCGTTCTCCGGGTACACCTTCGTCGAGGTGCCCGGCAGGGTGTCCAGCGCCGTCACCGCCGGTGCGACGGCGGGACTGCCGTTGTCGACGTAGAACTCGCAGACCGCCGACCAGGCCCCCTCATGCTCCTGATCCCACCCCTTGACCTGGAAGTAGTAGGTGTGGAACTCCTGCAGCACGAACCCGGCAGGTAGCGAGGCGGTGGCGGTCTGCGCGCCACCGCTCTTGGGTTGCGTCACCGTCGGGCTGGTCACCGTCGGCGTGGCCGGCAGCGCGCTGCCGAGCTCGGCGACGAAGAACCGGGCGTTGAGGTTCACCGCCTCGGCGGCGGAGTCCGGGTCGGAGACGTTGGCCTTCAGCTCGATCGGCGTCACGGTGCTGGCGATGGTCGGACGGGACGCGCCCGTGCCGCACGTCTTCCCACCGATCAGCAGCGACGTCGGGGCAGCCGGAGGACGGTTGTAGTTCAGCGACACGTACGGGTCGTTGGACGCCTCCATCGAGTCGAACTTCTTCCAGCTGTCCTGGCTCGCCGTGCTCTTCGCCGCGATCTCCAGGCTGTTGGAGGCCCAACCGCCGTTGAACGCCGTCTGGAACGACTCCGTGACCGTGTTGGTCACCCAGCCGTCGCCGCAGTCGGAGCTGTACCCCTTGGTCAGATCGGAGGTGCCGTTGAGGACGTATCGCTTCGGCGGGTTGGTCCACCGCACCGAGCTGGTCACATTGGCGGTCCGCCACACCTGCCAGTTGTTGGCCCGGCACGAGAACGAGTGCCAGTTGTACAGGTACAGCGTCGCGGACAGGACCTTCGCGCCCGCGTAGCCGCTCAGGCTGTCGAACCGCAGGTGCGAACGCGCGTAGTAGCTACCGCCATCGACTACGTAACCGAGCTTGAGCAGCGTCGCCGCCGACTGGTCCGAGCTGTACGAGTTCTGCGTGAAGGTGTCGAAGTCCGACTTCTCGGTGACGATCGGGTCGATCGTCACCGGATACACCGTCTTCGGATCGTTGAGGAACGCCGCGTCCGGCACGACCCGCATCGACTCCCCGGCAGAGCCTCCCTCGACCGCGCTACGGCGGGCCGACGGCTTCTCGACCGTCACCCCGACCTTGGCCTGCACGAGCGGGTCACCGGATCCGGGCGACACCCGCGCGTCCCACATCTGCGCCGCCGGAGCCCACGCCACCACGGAACCCGCGTTGTCGCGCAGCTTCACCGAACCCTCGCCGGTGTGCTCAGCCGTGAGCCCCTCCGCACGCCACGGCATCCGCACCTGCGCCACCCGCGACGCGGCACCCCGGTTCTTCACCACGAGGAAGTACTCGAAGCCCAGCCGCGTCGACTCCACCACCAGGTCCACACCCGGCATCGCGTCGGCATAGGTCGCCTTCGTCCCCGACAGCGACGGCTCCGGCAGCACACCCTCCCAGCCCACCGCGATCTCATGCCCCTTCGACACGAACCGCGCCAGATCCCGCGAACCAGTACCCTTGCCGGCCAGCACCAGCCCACGCGGGTGCGCCTTCGGCGCGATCGAACCGTCCGGCCGCCGGTACAGGTTCAGATCGACATCGACCCAGTCACCCTTGGCGTTGCGGAACCGCGTCGGACCGCCGTGGATCTCCGCCGTGAACGAACCATCCGGATTCGCCACCACCGACTGCGACTCGGTCACCGACTCCGGCACCGTCACCGGCACCCCACGCGCCTTCGCCAGCTCCGACGCCCGCGACTCCGGCGACAACACCACCTCCGCCGCGGCCGCCGACACCGGCACCCCCAGCACACCCGACAACAGCAGACCGGCCGACACCGCACCGACCAGCCGCTTTCGGCCACGAGAAAACACAAAGCCCGATCGGCTTCGCGACATGAAATCCACCTCTCCACGAAGAGTCTGGAGCGGCACGCTAAATCAGAAGCACGCATCGCGCTGTCCCCACGCAGTAGCCTGACGACGCAGAATGAACCCCCTTCCATCGGAGTTTGCCGATTACTTCAGCAGCGCGGTTAGGAACAATTACTTTCCGTGATGAGGGGCGGCGGGCTCGCCGAGCGAAACCCTCTCTGATATGAGCTGGATCACATACGTTCAGCACGACCTCGGGCATGCGAAAGGTGCCGGCAGCACGAAACCGCCGGCACCTCTCACTTGGACTACTGACTCAGCTTGTCAGCGGTCAGCCCACTGTCACAGCACGCCGTCCGGGGTCCGGTTGAGGCGGCCGATCATGTCGGCGGTGAGGACCCCCTGGAAGACGCGAACCTCGTCGATGCCGCCGACCCAGAACGAGCCGACGGCGTCGTGCTGGTAGGTGTTGCCGAGCTTCACCACGCCGGTCGCGGCCATCGGCACGTAGGACACGGCCGCGGTGTTCGGCGTGCCGTTGTCCACGTAGAGCCGCAGCTGCTTGCTGTGCCCGTCGAACACGGCGACCAGGTGCGTCCAGGCGCCGGCCACGGCCGAGGCGCTCGAGGTCACCGAGGTCTGCGGCGAGGTGGTCAGGTCCTCGTCGGTCACGGTGGCCCGCCACTTGCCGGTGCTCTGCTGGAACCCGATCTGGATGCCGCTCTCGTGCACACCCCGCTGGGCGAACACGATCCGGTCTGCGGTCAGGTCGTCCAGGCGTGCCCAGAGCGAGACGCTGTACGACTGGTCGGTGCGCAGCACCGGCCGGTCCGTGCCGAACGACTGGATCTGCCCGATGCCCGCGTCGACGTTGATCTGGGCGACACCCGGGTCCTCGTAGGTGGTGCCACCGGAGGTCGTCGCGTGGCCCACGCCGGTCCACCACAGTGCGTCGTCCGACGTCGGCGTGCCGATACCCAGCGGGCTGTCGCTGCTGCCGTCCCAGACGTAACCCTGCAGGTCGAACGGCGGGTTCGTGATCGGCTTGGCACCCGCGTCCATCAGGGACATGTCGAGATCCCAGTTGGCCCGCTCGGCGACGGCGAGCGCGCCGACCTCACGGGCGTCCAGCGCCCGCTGCCACAGCGCGACGTCGTCGAGGCCGCCCTTCCACCAGCTCGATCCGGCCCGGCCGAGCAGCAGGCGGGGGCTGTTCACGGCGTTGAACGGCTTGACCCCGGTGAGCGTCTCCTGCAGCACACCGTTGACGTACAGCGACGCGGTGCCCAGCGTGGCGTCGAAGACGCCGGCCAGGTGCGTCCACACGCCGATCTGCGGCGCGGTGGTGGACTTGGCCACCCACACCGTCGAGCCGGACTCGTCGGAGGCGAGCCGCAGCGCCCACTTGTCGATGGAGCAGGCGCTGTTCACCAGCGGGCCGCACTCGTAGCGCAGGTTCAGCGGCGCGTACACGGCGCTGGTCTTCGCGACGATGCCGCGGTTGTCGTCCTTGGCCCCGAGGCGCACCCACACCGAGATCGAGTGGCTGCGCGAGGAGTCGAGCACGGTGGAGTCCGGCTCGGCGTACGAGCTGGTGCCGTTGAACTCCCAGGAGGAGTTCATGTCGCCGTGGTTGTCGGTCGACTTGGTCAGGTTGAACGCGGCGGCGTTGAACGCGCCGGTCTGGTCGGTCAGCGTGGTCGCGCCGGCGGCCTCGTTGAACTTCCAGTTGGCCACGGCCGCGGGGGCCGAGCCGACCTGGGTCAGGTAGAGCTTCTGCTTGGTCGACCAGCGCGGCGGGACGGAGTTGTCGGCCATCTCGACGGTGATCGCCCACTGCCCGCCGGTGTTCAGGTCGGCCAGCGTGGTGCCGCCCTCACCCTCGTTGAACGGGGGCGCGAGGACGACCTCGACCGGGGCGCTCAGCGTCGGCGCGGGGACCTCGACCCAGTTGGTGGCGACGTTCTTGAACGAGTACTTGTAGCGGTACTTGGTGATGTTGCCCTGGCCGTTGGCCGAGAAACGGAACCGGCTGGACACACCGGGCCCGCCGCCGACGCCGTTCTCGGGGTAGACCTTGACCCCGCCGACCGTGTCGAGGGCCTCGACCACGGGTTCCTTGGCCGGGCTGCCGTTGTCGACGTAGAACTCGCAGATCGCCGACCAGGCGCCCTCATGCTCCTGGTCCCAGCCCCTGACCTGGAAGTAGTAGACGCGGAATTCCTGCAGCACGAATGTGGTCGGCAGGTTCGCGGTCGCGGTCTGCGCGGCTCCGTTCTTGGGCTGGGTCACCGTGGGGCTGGTCACCGTCGGGGTGGTCGGCAGCGGCGTGCCGAGCTCGGCGACGTAGAAGCGGGCGTTGAGGTTGACCGCCTCGTTGACGTAGTCGGGGTCGGAGACGTTCGCCTTCAGCTGGATCGGGGTGACCGTGCTGGCGATGGTCGGACGGGACGCGCCCGTCGCGCAGGCCTTGTTGCCGACGAACAGGTTCGTGGGCGCGGTCGGCGGCCGGTTGTAGTTCAGGGAGACATACGGCGCGTTCGTGCCCTCGGCGGAGTGGAACTTCTTCCAGCTGTCCTGGCTCGACAGGCTCTTCGCCGCGATCTCGATGTTCGCCGTGTTGCTGGTGCTGTTGGCCGTCGTCTGGAAGGTCTCGGTGACGTTCTGGGTGACCCAGCCGTCGCCGCAGGACGAGCTGTAGCCCTTCGTCAGATCCGTGTAGTCGTTCAGGTTCCGCCGGGTGGGCGGGTTGGTCCAGCGGACGGAGCTGCCGACGTAGTCCGTGCGCCACGCCTGCCAGGTGCTCGGTCGGCACGAGTAGGAGTGGAAGTTGTACAGGTACAGGGTCGCGGACAGGACGTTGACGCCGCGGTAGGACGCCATGCCGTAGAACGACATGTGCGAGCGCGCGTAGTAGCTCTTGCCCTGGTCGACGACGTACCCGAGCTTCAACTCCGTCATCCCCGACGTGTCGGAGGTGTAGGAGTTCTGCGTGAACGTGTCGAACTCGGTGTAGTCCGTGACCATCGGGTCGATGGTCACCGGGTAGACCGTCTTCGGGTCGCTGAGGAACTTCGCATCGGGCACGACGCGCATCAGCTGGCCGGTGGCGGACGCCGCCTTGGCCGCCGCGCTGCGGTCGAGGGTCACCGCCACGGGCGCGTCCACGGACGGGTCACCGGAGGCCGGCGAGCGGCGGGCGTCCCACATACGGGGCACCGGGATCCACGCGATCCGCTTGCCCGCGCTGTCACGCAGGTCGACGGAGCCGTCCTTGGCGTGCACGGGGGTCAGGCCGTCCGCGCGCCACGGCAGCTCCAGCTTGGCCACCCGGGCGGCGGCCGCGCGCGAGTTGACCACGACGAAGTATTCGAACCCGACTCGCGTCACCTCGACCACCAGGTCCACGCCCGGCAGGACGTCGACGTAGGTCGCCTTGGTGCCCGACAGGGTCGGCTCGGGCAGCGCGCCCGTCCAGCCGACCGCGATCTCGTGCCCGCCGCTGACGAACCGGGCGAGGTCGTGCGAACCTTCCTCGGACGCGCCGGCCAGCACCAGGCCGCGCGGGTGCGCCTTCGGGGCGATCGCGCCGTCGGGGCGCTTGTACAGGTTGAGGTCGACGTCGACCCAGTCGCCCTGGCTGTTGCGGAAGCGGGCCGGGCCGCCGTGCATCTTGACGGTGAACGTGCCGTCCGGATTCGCGCTCACGTGCCGGTTCTCGGTCAGCTCCTCGGCGACCGTGACCGGCTTGCCGGTCTCCTTCGCCAGCTGCGAGGCCCGCAGCTCCGGCGACAGCTGCGGTGCGGGCGCGGCTGCGGCGGCGGCCGCTGGCACGCTCACCGCGCCGGCCACCATCAAACATGCTGCGAACAGCGATACCCAGCGGCTCTGCGCGGTTCTGCGCAGAGCCGCGTTGGGAACTCCCCGTGACATGACCACTCCTAGAACGATGTTTGGAGCGGAACGCTAAGTCACCGGCGCGAGCCGCGCTGCCCTGCGGCCGTGCCGGTGCTCCGGGCGCGTGACCGCGCACATAGGGCGGAGCCGATCATTGCATGAGCCATAGCTGCTACCACTACTCAGCGCTACGGCGTTCGTGATCGATCGCAACAGCGGTCGACATCGAGTGATGTCGGTCACAGACTTCGACGCGGCGCCGCAGAACGAGCGGCGGGCCGGGAGTGTCCACTCCCGGCCCGCCGCTGGCTGAGCGCTTCGTTCTGCCTGCCGGATCAGCCCACGGACGGGTTGACCACGCTGACGGTCAGCACGTTGCCCGACTGGGCCGTGACGGTCGCGGTCACGCCGTGGCCGGCGACCTTGACGCTGCCCTGCGGGTTGGCGGTGCTGTAGTACGCGTCCGGGTTGGCGTCGGCGAACGCCGCGATGCCGTCGTCACCCGGCGCGCACGCCGCCAGCGTCTGCACGGTCTGCGACTTGCCGCTGCCGACCAGCGCCTCCTTGTGCAGGCACAGCTGCCCCACCGGCTGGATGCCGAAGGTCGCGTCGAACGGCTGGCGGCGGTTGCTGGGCCGGGTCCCGTCGGCGTACGCGAACGGCACGGGCCGGGCGTCCACCGGCAGCGACAGGCCGCTGCCCGGGTGCGCGGAGGTGTTGTTGTCCTCCATCGCGTGGTTGACGTACCACACCAGCATGCCGGGCTGGAACGCGAAGAACTCGACCTTGTTCGGCGCGCTGTAGGCGTAGCTGAACTGGTACGGGCCGGTCTGCAGGGTGCTGTCGTACCCGGTGTACTGGCGGTTCTCCAGCAGGTAGTACCGGTCGGCCGTGGTGGTCACGGTGCCGGTGGAACGCTGCCAGCGGCCCGTCGCGGTCCACTGGCCGGGCTGCTCGACGTCGTCGGTGAGCACGGTCGTGTTGCCCGCCTTGACGATGACGTCGTCGATGAACGCGCCGGCGAAGTGCACGCCGCCGTCGGTCTGGTAGCGGAACCGGAACTGCGTCGCCGCGCCGCCCGCGGTGTAGGAGTAGCGCAGCGTGGCCCACTTGCCGCTCGACGAGCCGGTGACCGGCTGGCCCAGCTGCGACCAGGTGGCGCCGCCGTTGGTCGAGTACTCGGCGTACAGGTAGTCGTACCCGGCCTCGATGTCGTACCAGGCCTTGGCGGTCACGGTGATCTTCGCCGCGGCCGGCACGGGGTGCGACAGCGTCTCGTTGAGCTGGTCGGCGCTGCCGGTCCACCAGGCGTACTGGCCCGACGCGGGCGTCGTGTACGTGGTCGACGTGCTCGCCGGCGGCAGGTTCACCTTGATCGCCTGCGCGTTGGCGGCGGTGCCGTCCTGCGCCGGGTCCAGCTGGAACGTGCCGCTCTGGCCCAGTTCGACCTCGCGGTAGTCGAGCCAGCCGAGGAACAGCTTCTCCTCCGGGCCCATCAGGCCGGGGGTCGTGCCGATGCCCTCGCCCGCCGCGGCCCCGTGGCCCAGCCACGAGCCGGAGCTCATCAGGGTCCAGAACGCGGTGGTGTTCTCGCCGCCGTTGGTGTCGTAGTAGTCCGGCAGACCCAGGTCGTGGCCGAACTCGTGGGCGAACACGCCCAGGCCGCCGTTCTCCGGCTCGGTGGTGTAGTCGCCCAGCCAGTAGTTCGAGTCGCCGATGCGGGCACCGCCGGACAGGTTCGCCTGGCCGCCGACGCTCGGGCCGGTCAGGCCGAAGTCGGTGGGGTTGACGTACCAGCGGTGCGACCAGATGGCGTCCTCGCCCTGGGCGCCGCCGCCGGCGTCCTCGCCCTCACCGGCGTGCACGGCCTGGAAGTGGTCGATGTAGCCGTCCGACTCGTCGAAGTTGCCGTCGCCGTCGAAGTCGTAGCGGTCCCACACGTCGAACTGCGCCAGGTAGGCGTTGATCTGCTCGGTGCTCATGGTCGCGCGGGCGTGCTGGAACCAGGCGTTGCCGGTGTCCTGGATGAACGCCCACGAGCCGCCGTTGTCCTCGATGGCGTTGTCGCCGTAGTAGGAGGCGTTGTAGGGCACCTGCACCCAGTCGCTGACGGTGTTGGTGACCGAGTACTTACCCGACGACAGCGCCTCGTAGTAGCTCTTCATCGACTCGCCCGAGCCGTTGAACAGCTGCTCGTAGTGCGCCGTGTTGAAGTCGGCGGCCCAGACCGTCGAGTTGTCCGTGGCCCGGTCCGGCTGCGGGATCTCGTTGTGCAGCGGCCCGGCGGTGGTGCCGTAGCGGCCCACGCTCTGCGTGCCGAACTCGGACAGGATGGTGAAGATCTTGTCGGTCTTCTCGAACGCGACCTCGACGACGTTGTTGCTCTCGGCGTCGACGGTGACGTTGCCGTTGGCGTCCATCCGCGCCTTGCCGCGGGCGAGCAGGTCCAGCGCCGCCTTGCGCTTGCCGATCCACTGCTCGGTGCGCGGGCCGGGCCGGTTGTGGGGCCGGTGCGCGGCGGTGTCCACCGCGGCGCGGCCCGCGCCGGTGTCACCGGCGGGCGTCGCGCCGGCCGGCCACTGCAGGGCGGCGACGACCATCGCCACACCTGCCGCACCGGCGACAGCGGTGACGGTGAGCTTCCTCATTTGTTGGTCCCTCCCCGGGGCGCAAGAAGTAGAGCAGCATCGCTCCACCCCGCGGAGCCTCACACAGGACGGCTAGATGATCTCTCCACCACCGGGCCGGGCTTCCGTGACACGGCTGTCACGGACGACGCACGTCCGTGTCGGCCGCTGCCGACAGGCGCGCCTGCTCAGGCCGGGATGTCGTGTGCGCCGCGGCGGCCGGCCGGGACGATCCCGGGCTGCAGCGCGCACCGCCGGGCCGCGGTCGCCGCACCGGCCGCGGCGAACAGGGCGACCAGGCCCCCGCCGAGCCAGCCCACCAGCAGCAGCACGACGGCCAGCAGCAGGGACGCGGCCGCCAGCGCGAAGCCGAGCCGGGCCGCGGCCCGCCTGCGGTACTCGACCGGCGCGCAGGCGTTACCGGTGCTCAGGCCGAACACGAAACTAGGGTCGGCGGTCCGCGTCTGCGCGGCCAGGACCTCCAGACGGGCAAGCTCCTCCGGCTCCAGCGGCATCGTCCCCACCTCATTCGTGTGTCCGTGCCGACGTCCTACCCGCCCCCACGCCCTTCTATGCCTCGGTGGGGCCCGCTGCGCCATTTGGGCACGGATCGGATGCGCGCTGTTTGGCGGCGGCCTTCCTCCGGGTACGTCACAGACACCGGAAACAGGAGGCGAAGAGATGACCGACCCGAACGATCCCGTGCAGCCCATGCCGGTCCCGGAGCCGCCGCAGCCGCCGGTGCCTCCGGCGCCGCCGTCACCGGCGCCCAGCCCGTCGCCGATCCCGCCGGTCCCACCGCCGCCGATGTGACGCCACGACGCCGGCGGCGTCCCCTACTCGGGGTTGCCGTCGGCGTCCCAGTGCCGCGCGGTCTCCATCCGGCCGAACTCGTCGGCGTGCATCTCGTACGCCAGGCGCCCGTTGGCGTGCCACCGGCGCGACTCGCGGATGATGCCGAACCGGTAGACGTTCTCCAGGCTGACCGAGCCGTCGTCGCGGAAGTTGCGCTCCGGGCCGTCCTGCACGCCGTCGCGGTAGCTGGTCTCGCCGAGCAGCACGCCGTCCTCGTCGGCCTCCACGGCGACGCCCGTGAACAGCTGCCCGCCGTAGACGAGCCGGTCGGCGTCGTCGAAATCCGCCTCGTCGAGCGGCACCCGCATCGCGTACTCCTGCAGACTCATGGGAACGTCGTCTTCTTGCCGGGGATGGCGTCGACGCCGCCCAGGATACCGGTGCAGTTGGCGCAGCATTCGGCCGACGAACCCGCGCTGCCGCCGAACAGCCGCTTGTTGTCGACCGACATCTCCGCCAGGGCGTCGGGGCCGGTCGGCAGGCCCGCCTGCTCGCGCGCCCACAGCGCCTGGTTACCAGCAGCTGCATACCCATGTGTCGGCGCCTCCTGCAGCGCGAGGTCCGGCACGTTCGCCGCGATCCGGTCGGTGCGGGCGGCGGCGGTGTAGTCGTCGGCGGCGGTGCCGATGCGTTAGGCGCACTCGTCGATCAGCTCCACGTTGGAGCCGAAGCAGTCCTTGACATCCTCCCCGCCCAAAGGACGGGGATTCCCTTGGTCGCCCTTGGGTTTTCCTGTTTCGCCGACGACCGCCCCGTCCGAGAGAACTCTCGTTGAGGTCTTACACCGTCTCCGCAGGCTGTCACCGCCAGTCCGGCGGCCAGGATGTTGCGGGCCGCGTTGACGTCACGGTCGTGGGTACGCCCGCAGGAGCAGGTCCACGACCGCACGTCCAGCGGCATCCGTTCTACGAGCGCGCCGCATGCCGAGCACAGTCTGGTCGACGGGAACCAGCGGTCCACGACGACCAGGTCCCGGCCGTGCCAGGCGGCCTTGTACTCCAGCATGGTGCGCAGCTGCCGCCAGGCCGCGTCGCTGATCGCGCGGGCCAGGCGGTGGTTCTTGACCATGTTACGGACGGTCAGGTCCTCGATCACGATCGTTTGGGTTTCACGAACGAGCCGAGTCGTCAGTTTGTGCAGGTGGTCGCGCCTGCGGTCGGCGATCCGGGCGTGGATGCGGGCAACCTTGATCCGGGCCTTGGCCCGGTTGGCCGAGCCCTTCTGCTTGCGGGCGAGGTCGCGTTGCGCACGAGTCAGCCGGTGCCGGTCGGCGCGTTCGTGCCGTGGATTGATGATCTTCTCGCCGGTGGACAGGGTGAGCAAGCTGTCCAGTCCCGCGTCGATCCCGACACTGCCCGTGGCGGGGGTCTGGGTGATCACGTCGTCGCATAGCAGGGACACGAACCAGCGCCCGGCCGCGTCGCACGACACGGTCACCGTCGAGGGGAACACACCGCCGGGCAGCGGCCGCGACCACACGATGTCGAGGGGTTCGGTCATCTTGGCCAGGGTCAGCGTGCCGTCGCGCCAGCGAAACGCGCTGGCGGTGTACTCCGCCGAGCGGCGCGAGCGCTTCTTGCTCTTGAAGCTCGGATGGTTGGCGCGATTTGCCCAGAAGTTGCCGAACGCGGTCTGCAGGTGCCGCAGCGCCTGCTGCAGCGGCACGGACGACACCTCGTTGAGAAACGCCAGGTCCTCGGTCTTCTTCCACCCGGTGAGCAGGGCCGAGGTCGCGTTGTAATTGACCCGCTCCCGGCGCTGGGTCCACGCCTCGGTGCGGGCGGCCAGGGCCATGTTGTAGACCAGCCGGACGCACCCGAACGTCCGCGACAGCTGTTCTGCCTGTACATCGGTCGGGTAGAAGCGGAATTTGAACGCCCGCTTCACGGTCCTGGACACAGCATGAATCCTAAAGGGACGCACTGCGGTTCGAGCGACGAGGTGCGGGTGGACGCCGTACCGCCTCGGCGGCGGATCAGCTTCTCTCGTCCTGCTCCGCAGGGGTTCTGTTTCCTCTCCGGCCTGAGGGCCAGAGTATCCACCGAAAGTCTTTCTGAAGGCGGCGTAGATGCCCTGGTAACTCAGGGCGATTGGTGAGCCGAGGTCGTCGTCGCCCCAGGGCTCGCCGAAGCGGTCCAGCTCGCCGATGAGCTTCGACAGGGCCTCGACAGTGTGCTGGACGGACTGTCCGGTGTTCAGCTTCTCCTAGCACGGCCCATCAGCGTCGACTTTCGTGTCGCACATCAGGGCACCCGCCGATCGAGCCGGTCCAGCAGGACCTGGATGCCGTCGGTGTAGCGCTTCATCGCGGCCAGGCCCTGGTCCTGCAGCTCGGTCAGGCGCTCGCCGAGGGCCTGCTGGTCGATGGCCGCGACCGCGGCGGTGGCGTCGTCGACGCCGGTGCGGGCGGCCCAGGCGGTGTTGACGGCGGTGATGATCTCGCGGGCGAGCATCTTCTCGTCCATGCGCATCACGGCGGGGTCGAGGACCAGGCGGGCGAGCTTGCCGTCGGCGCCCATCTCAGCCTCGATGCGGCCGTCGAGCGCCTTGCCGACGCCGGTCGCGGGTTGCGGGCCGTCGACCGGGGGCGGCGCCGAGCGGAGGCGCTCCAGCTCAGCGCGTGTACCAGACAACAGATCATCGAAGTCGCGGACCATGCCAGCCTCCCCAGTACGGCGCAAATCCACTCGCTCCGCAACCTAACACATGCGTCCCGATGTAGATCGACGATCGAACGCCGACCGAACGGCCATGGAGCGGGCGGGACGCGGCCGTTACAGTGCCCGATCATGGACGCCCTCATCGTCTGCCTGTGGATCTGCGCCGGTGTATGCGCGCTGACCTGGATCGCCTCGCTGGTCAGCGGGGAGCACTCATGGGTCGACCGGATCTGGTCGATCGTGCCGGTGGTGTACGTGGGCGTGTTCGCCGCCGCCGCGGACTTCGCCGACACCCGCCTGAACGTGCTGGCGGTGCTGGTGCTGCTCTGGGGCGCGCGGCTGACGTTCAACTTCGCGCGGCGGGGCGGGTACGCGCCGGGCGGCGAGGACTACCGGTGGCCGATCCTGCGCGCGCGGCTGCCGCGGTGGGCGTTCGAGCTGTTCAACCTGCTGTTCATCACGGTGTACCAGAACCTCATCCTGCTGCTGATCAGCCTGCCGGCGTACACGGCGCTGACCCACCCGGGCGGGTTCGGCGCGGTGGAGGTCGTGCTCGCGGTGGTGTTCCTGGGGCTGCTGGCCGGGGAGACCGTGGCCGACCAGCAGCAGTGGGACTTCCACCGGGCCAAGCACGCGGCGCTCGCGGCCGGGCGGGAGCCGGAGTCGCGGTTCATGCGTGCGGGGCTGTTCCGCTTCTCGCGGCACCCCAACTACTTCTTCGAGCAGGCGCAGTGGTGGGTGGTGTTCGGGTTCGGCGCCGCCGCGGCCGGGTCGGTGCTGCAGTGGACCATCGCCGGGCCGGTGCTGCTGACGCTGCTGTTCGTCGGCTCGACGATGTTCACCGAGAGCATCACCCGCTCCCGCTACCCGGAGTACGCCGACTACCAGGCCACCACTTCGCCGATCATCCCCTGGCCGCCCCGGCGTGACGCACCTCGCCGGATTGGTGCGGCGTGAAAGGGACCCGTACGCAGAGGCTCCGATGACCCGCGCCGACCTGGCGTCAGCATCCATCCGATCTGCTTGCTTGCACCTCGGCGTCGTGCATCAGCTCCCGCATCGCCGCCAGCAGTCCGTTCGCCCGGGCCGGATCGACCGCCGGATGTGATTCCTTAATCAAAAGGTTCACCAGCGCCACGGCACGGGCAACTTCTCCTTGGACAGCGAGCAGCGCCGCCGATTCCATCCGAGCCTCGACGGCCTCGGGGAGCACGAGCCCAGCGGCGGCGAAATCATCGATCAATGCCTGGTAGGTGGCGCACGCCTCAGGGATCTCGCCTATGGCGACGTGGCTGCGTGCCTTCGCCAGGCGTAGCGCCGCCATGGCGGGATGAGTGGCTGCGATCCTGCCCGCGATCGCATCGACGGCCTTGCCGCATGCATCGACTGCCTGCCTGGAGTCACCGGACCGAACCAGGACGGCCGCGAGATCCCGGCGCAGGTCGGCAACCGCCGCCTGGTCGTGCTGACGATCCGCCAGCTCGATCGCGCTTTCGAGAATACGCAGGGCGCGGCCGAACTGACCCGCATCGGCGTACTTCTCGGCGCGGACACGATGCTGACGTGGCCCTGTCTCCGGCCCGGACGGCGCGGCCGGGGCTTTCCGTGCCGTGACAGCGTTCGACAGAAATGGCAGTGTCTGCTCGTAGAGTCTCAGTGATCGTTCCTGCCTGCGGGTCACGAAGCCGGGTAGCGGTGGAAGCGCACCGAGGAGCGGCTCCAGCCTGTGAAACACCTCCGTCGCGTTTCCGGGCCGCAGTTCAGGTTGGCGCCGCGTGAGTTCTCCGCTCAGCATGACGTGCTCTGCCGGCGCGTCGACGTGGTCGCGCAGCATGTCCTGGATGACCCTGCCGAGGGAGAACAGGTCACTCTGCGGTGTGGCGATGCCGAGCAGCCGCTCGGGTGCCTGGTAGCGGGTGTCACCCGCGGTGGCGCCGACGGGGGTAAGGCGGGAGGACGGACCCGCGTCGGCCAGGATGGCGACGCCGAAGTCGATAACCTTGACAGTGCCGTCAGCACAGATCATCACATTGTCCGGTTTGAGATCACGGTGGATGAGCGCCAGCTCATGCGTACGCGCGAGAACCGCGCAGATCTGGGCGGCGATGAAGGTCACCCATGCGATGGGAAGCGGCTGCAGTTCGTCGAGCAGGTCCCGCAGCGTGGCACCGTGGATGAGCTCCATCACCACATAGTGGCGATCACGGTCGACGCCGACGTCGTAGACCGCCGGCACGCCGGGGTGGGCGGCCTTCGCCGTGAGGCGGGCCTCGCGTCGGAAGCGTCGCACCAGCTCGGTTTCCAGGTCACCGCCAAGCAGATCACGGTGGATGACCTTGACTGCGACCTCGCGGTCGAGATGCGTGTCGTAGGCCCGGTATACCTCACCCATGCTGCCGCGGAGCGGGTCGTCGATCAGCTCGTAGCGACCGGCGACGAGCGCGGACGAGATCACGACGGGCTCCGTTCCGTGGGTGGACCGGAGCCCATTGTGCCGTGTCAGCCTGCCTGTTGCTGCACCAGCCGATGGGTGAGGAACGGGCTGGGTGTGCCGTGCCAGAACACGGCGAGCTCATCGCGAGCCCGGGTCGCGGCGACGAACAGCAGCGACCTGTCCCGCGCCCGCTCACGCTGATATCGCTTGGGCTCCGCGTCACGAAAATGATTGATCGTCTGCCGAGGAACCAGTCCGTCACAGACACCGGCGATGATCATGCGCTGGTACTCGAGACCTTTGAACCGATGCATCGTCCCGAGATGCACGCCTGCACCACCGTCGGGCCCGTCGGGTCCGATCTCCACCACCGGCACGCCGACGTCCCGCAGCGTCGCCGTCACCTCGGCAACGAGGTCACGGGTGGGCACACAGACCGCGACCGAGCCGTCCACCGGATTGCCCCAGGCGCGCAGCTGCGCGACGATCTTCGCCTTCTCCTGCTCCCACGTGCTCGCTCCCTGGAACGAGGGGCGCCCGCCGCGCAGCAGTGATCGGTAACCCGCGAGATCGTCCGCTCCCCCGTCGAGGTCGTCGTACACCTCACCCGTCATCATCTCCAAGGCAGCGGCGAGGATCTCCCGGGTGGTGCGATAGCTCAGGGTGAGTCGTGCCGAGCGACCGCGGACGTCGATGCCGAGGTTCGACAATGTCACGTGGTTGTCGTAGATGCGTTGATGGGCGTCACCGACCAGGAACATGTCGTCCGGTCCGACGGCCGCCATCGCCCGCAACATCTTCCAGTGCGCGGCGCTGAGATCCTGGGCCTCGTCCACGACGATGTGGCGGTAACGGTGTCGCACCGTCACCTCGACACCGGCGTCGTCGATCCGCTCGCCTCGTTCCGTCTCAAGCCTGGCCGCCTCCGCGGCGACCTGCCGCCACGTCCATACGGCCTGCGAGTCCAGCCAGGTGGTGAAGCGCTCGACAAGCCACCAGATATCCTCGCGCTCCTCCCGGCTGATCGGCCGACCGCGCGCCGGACGTCGCGTCTTGAGGTAGTCGCCCCGTGAGGTGAGAGCCTGGCCGAGGATCACCTGGATCCATTCGGCGTTGAGGAACTCGGCATCCCATTTTGTCTGGCCGATCTCGGCCAGGAAGGTACGCCACCGCTTCGCCATCCGGCTGTCGTCGATCAGCTGTCTGCCGGAGCCCACGTTGTTCTCCACCACAACCCGGTGGGCGAGCTTGTCGACGTTCACGATGTCGACCCGTGACAGCAGCGCCTGCCCGCCAAGCGCGGCGAGCCTGCTCCGCAGGTCCGCGGCGAGGTTGCGGTTGAACGTGGTCAGCAGGATTGGTTTGTCCACTCCCGGTTCCAGCGTCGCGGCCAGGTGGGCTGTCCGGTGCAACGCGACGATGGTCTTTCCGGTGCCGGGACCCCCGCCGACACGGGTGGCGCCGGTGGTGGAGCGCTCGACCAGCCTGCGCTGGGTCGGGTGCAGGAAGACCTGCCAGCGGTCGAACGACTCGCCGAGCATCGTCTGCAGCGCCTCGTCGTCCGAGGTGACCTGCGTGGCGGGGCGGCTGACCGCGGCGACGAGGTCGTCAGGATCGACCTGGTCCTCGGCCCGGACAGGCTCGGTCACCTGCGCTCGTACCTGGTCGTAGCTTCCGCCGTCGTACAGGGCCAGCAGTACGTCGGTGGTCAGCTGCGGCGCCACCTCCAGCAGAGACAGCAGCTCCTCGTCGTTCGTCACGGTTCTGACGTGTGCGAGCAGCGACTCGGCCACGCCCAGTTCCAGCAGCTGCGTATCGGTGAACGCTTTGAACAGCGGCTCCGCCTCCGGCGGCAGCAGGCGACCGATGATGCTGTCCCCGACCGGCTGCAGGTCGATAACCTCGATCCCGCCCGTGATCCGGTTGACCTTGTAGCTGTAGCGGTCGAGGTCGTCGTACACCTCCTGCCGCGACTTGACGTCGATCAACAGGTAGTCCTGATCGACGATGTGCAGCAGGATCGCACGGATGTCGGCGCTGACCCGTGCGGACCACAGCTTCAGATCACTCTTGAGCTGCTTGAGGTGCAGTCCGGGGCTGTTCGGGTTGTGGCGGAATTTGTGCTGGAACTCGTAGACGGCGCCCTTGTCGGTGCGCGACAGCCTCATGATTTCCTTCTCAGCGCTGACCAGCGTACGCAGCGTCGCACCTGTGCTCATCGATCCTCCCCAGGCCGCGACAGTGCGGCAGTCCGGTCCGTCGTCTCAGGCGATCGCCGTCACTGCTCCGCACGCTGGGCATACTGGCGGCGAAGCTGCGCGACGAGCGCGGTCAGATCCGTGCCGGACGACGGCTTCGGCGTCGGCTCGCGCTCCTCGACCACACGCTTCGGTGTCGGGGCGGGCGGGTCGTCGATGAGTTCGGTCGGGCCGAGCGACCAGCTGACGTCGACCGGACCGTCGAGATCCCGGCGCCCGTTCGGCACGGCGGCCGGTGCCAGCGTGTAGGTCGTCGTCACAAGCTCGTGGCGCACCACCTCGAAGTCGACGTCGCCGGCGGTGGCGACGGCGGTCAGCTCGGTGCACACCTCCTCCGCCGTGGGCCGCTCATGCGCCTCGAACGCGAGCATCGCGCCGACAACGGCCTGCAATTCTGTGGACAGGCCGGTCAGGTCGGGGTGGTCGTTCGGATCGGTGATCCGCTTGGCGAGCACCGCGGCGTGAGACGGCGGGTACGGGTTGTGTCGCGTCGCGGCGTAGAGCAGGGTCGCGCCCAGGGCGTAAACGTCCACGGCGCCGGTCAGGTTCTTCTCGCCACACGCCTGCTCCGGCGGCATGTACGCGGCGGTGCCCACGGCGAAGCCGGTCTGGGTGAGGTGTGAGTCGCTCTCCTGCAGCACCGCCAGGCCGAGGTCGATGATGCAGGGCCCGTCTGGGCCGAGCATGATGTTGGCCGGTTTCAGGTCGCGATGCAGCAGGCCCGCGTCGTGGATGGTCAGCAGACCCTCGGCAAGCATCGCGCCGAGCGCGGCAACCACCCGCGGCCGCATCACGCCCTTGTCCTCGACCTGTTGACGCAGCGTACGGCCGGGCACGTACTGGACCGCGAGCCACGGCTGGCGTTCGTTGATCTCAGAGCCGCGGTACTGCGCGACGCGGATGCCGTGGGCCAGTCGGAGGCTGTCGACCTCCGTCGCGAACCGCTTGCGTACATCCGGGTCGCTGACCAGATGCGGCAGGATGACTTTGACGGCGACCCGCTCGGCGGTCTTCGATCTGCCCAGGTAGACCCGACCCATACCGCCGTTGCCGAGCCGTGCCAGCAGCTCGTAGTCACCGTTTCGGCCGACCCGGCGCGGGTCGTCCGGCGTCAACTCCTCCACCTGCGCCCTTCCCCGTTGCGCGACGAAACACTCATAACTCGCCCCTCAGCGTGCCGGCCACCAGACCCTCGGCGACCATTTGCGTCACCTCTTCGCCGGTGGCAGCGGCCAGACGGAGGAGGTCGGCAAACTCGCGCAGCCTGCGGAACCTCTCGCCGTACTCGACCTGCCGCGTCAGGGGCAGCCTCGGCATGTGCGCCTTGCGAACGTCGACGCGGGGAATGGAGCCCATGGACGTCATCCGTCGGAGGTTCACGTCCGATGACATGAACCCGGCGAAGCACCAGGGGTCCACGTACCCGACCTTCATCCTCAGCAGGAAGCACTGAGGGCCCAGGGCGCGTCCGTCGTCTGTGGGACCGGCCACGTCGACGCGTGGTCGCGGACCTATCGCGGGCACCAGCACGTCACCCGTCCGCACCCGGACCTCGGGGTCCGTGAAGATCGTCACCAAGCCGTTCTTCACGAGCTCGCCCACGGTGATCTCGGCGGCGGGCGACTGACCGTCACCGGCGGTCGCCTGCGGGATCACCGAGGGAAGTCTGCCGAGCAGGTCCGCCAACTCCTCGCGACGCTGCAGGATCAGATCCGCGGACAGCGCCGCCCGGCCGCCGGGAATGTGCCTGGCGGGGGTCAGGTCGACGTCCTCGCTGCTCAGCTTGACGGCCTCCACCACGACAGCCCGACCGCTCACCGAATCGGGCAGCGGGCGTGCCGCCTCGTGTGCGCGAACCGCGGCCTTGATCGTCGCCGCGGCCTCATCCCACTCGCCCGTGGTGTCGACCAGCAGCACGTCACGGGTCCGGTCGTCCCGGTCCGGGCGCCGCAACATCCATAGATGAAGACGGGTGTTAAAGGGGGCGGTAGCGCCGGACGGCAGCGTGATGACCGCGCGCAACGCGCCTCGCCGCAGCAGTTCGCGTCGCACCCGGCGGCCCACCGGCCGTTCGGCCACACCGGGCGGGAGCAGAAGCACCGCCCGGCCTCCCGGCCGCAGGCGGGCAAGCGCGTGTTGCACCCAGGCGAGTTCGCCTTCACTGCGGGCGGGCAGCGAGTACTCCCATCGCAGGTCGCCTGCCAGTTCGTCGTAGCCCCAGTTCCCGCCGCTGGGCGGGTCGCTGATCACGATGTCGACCGCGGACTCCGCAAATGCGTCGTCTTGCAGTGTGCCCGGACGCACGTCGACGGCGTCCGCATGACCGAACAGACGCGCGGCGGCGATCGCGACGTTGTCCGGGTCACCGTCCTGACCGGCCAGCCGGGCTGCGCCAAGCGTCGCCGCCGCGGCGAGCAGTGAGCCCGTGCGGCAGGCAGGGTCGAGCACCGACCCGCCCCCGGGCGCGACGAGTTCCGCCATAAGCTCCGCAACTTGGGCTGAGGTGGCCACTGACCCGCGCCGGCCGCGTAGGTCGACAAATCGTTCGACCAGTGCGGCGAGTGACGCCTCGACGCCGATTTCCTGCACCACGGCCAGAGCCGCCTTAAGCTGCCCGTCTTCGACTGCGGGCGGATGCGGTCTCATAATCGCGCGAGCCAGCACGGGAATGTCGCGTTCCGGATCGGCGGATCCATGTTGCAGGGCGGTCCAGAGTCGTTCTGCCCCGGACTGCTCCGGCATCCGGTCGTGAGTGGTCAGCCACTTCTCGACATCGACGAGTCGGAACGTCGGACTGGCCGTGGTGCCGCCCACGGGCTGCGGAAAGTCGGCATACCGCTTGCGCCAGTTGCTCACCGCAGCTCGGCCCACGCCCGCGAGCCGTGCGATGTCGCCAGCGGTGACCTCTGCCGTGCTCTCCATCGGACCTCCTCGGTCATATCAGGCTAACAGCCACCTCGCGACGTTGACAATCGTCGCCACCATGAGTCTTGTTGACATACTTCACACGACGATCTAACGTAACCATCCATCGCCCTCGGAAGCGAGGAACGAACGAACCATCACGAAGATCACCATTGCCGTCGCCCTCCGCGATCGCCTGACATCCACCCGAACCTGGGCCCGCCCTTCGGAAAGGACTGTTCTTCCATGCATCGCAAGCACTTCGCCATGACGCTCGCCGCCTTCACCACCGTGACGATGCTGGCCTGCGGCGCCGGCTCGGGCGACACCTCCTCCGCTGTCTCCGGCGGCGAGGGCACCAACATCGAGGCGGCGCCCGAGCCGACCACGGCTGTCGGCAAGGTCGGTCAGACCATCACCCTCACGAGCGAACTGTTGGGCGACAAGACGGTTGTCGAGGTGGTCGTGGCCGGCCCCAAGCAGCACACCAAGGAGCCCGGCTCGTTCGGCAGCAAGCCGGAGAAGGGCCTCTTTCTGGTGCTGGACGTGACGGTTGTCTGCAAGCAGGGCACCTACCACGCCAATCCCTTTAACTTCAAGTTTGTGGCCGCTGACGGCACCGTCTTCGAGCAGGCGTTCGCCGTCGGGTTCAAACCCGAGCTGCACGCGGTCGACCTCGCCACGGGCCAGAAGACCGCCGGGAAGATCGTCTTCGACATCTCCAGGGCAGCGCTCAACGGCGGCCGCGTCCAGATCGACGGGGTCGGTTTGGACGCGAACAAGCCCGCCGCCTACTGGGCCCTCTGACAGCTCCCGACCGGCCGGCGCGGCACCGGCCGGTCCCATCCGACACCCGAGGACCGTCATGCCTGTCGTCTGCCACGAGTGCGGCAAGTTCCCATACCGCACGGCGTCCGCTGCCACGTCCGTTGCCCGCCGAAGGAGCCGCGCCCGTGGAGTCACACTGCGCTGTTACCCCTGCCCGCACCACGCGACCTGGCACCTGACCAGCAGCCCCGCCGGTCACGCCCGCTTCCACGAGTCCGCTCGGACAAAGACGACCGACTTTCGCCGACACATGGCCGCTCGACTCGCCGAGCGGGTCGTCGTCCTGCGTCGCGATCTCATCGACATCCCGGGCGCCGGTGCGGACCCGCACTTCTCGGTGACCGCCGCGCACGGACTGATCGACGCATGGTGCGCCCATGGCCTCGCCCAGATCGTCGGCCAGGTCGTGATCGCCGCCGACCCCGCCGCGCTGTTCGACATCGCGACGTTCGGCTGGGCGCACTGGTTGGCCGTCGCCACAACGACTGGGTCCTCCCAGAAGGCGGAACCGATCGCTCGTCGCAACGGTCGCACCGACCCGAGCGAGCTGTCGCCCGACCGCTCATCCCCCGAACCGGGACCGATTCCACCGAACCAGCCGAGCCCGCGTCCCGCTGACACGATCTACACACGAAGGGCGAACGCGCGGTGACACCACGGGACCGCGCGATCAGATTGCAGTACGTAGTCTGCCGTAGCGCGCAGGGCGACACCATCGCACCAATCGGCCTCGCCCGCGCCAAAGGGCGGAAAACGGTTGGCCGAAATGTGGAGATACGCACCGCCCGCGCCAACAGAGAATCCTATTGCGGATTGTCCGACCTCACGGGTCGGTCGACCGTGCCCGTCGCACCGTCCGGCACAGAGCAGGCAGGAATGAGATGACCTCCACGGCTGATATGTCAGGCAAGACGGTTCGCCAGGTCGTCGAGGAGCAGTCGAGCCGCGTCCTGGAGACCTACCGCATCGACAAAGGACTTATTCAGGAACACGCCAATGGTGAGCGCCGCATCAACCAGGGCGGCTACGGTGAGCGTCAGATCTACGAGCTCGTGCAGAACGGTGCGGACGAAATGCGCACGCTCGGCGAGGGCGAGATCCGGGTGATTCTGACCGAGCACTACCTTTACTGCGCGAACACGGGCAATCCCATGACGCCCGACGGCGCCGACACGATCCTGCGGATGAGCGTCTCCCGCAAACGGGGCGGGCAGATCGGGCGGTTCGGGGTGGGCGTCAAGTCGGTGCTCAGCGTCAGCGACGCCCCCGAGTTCTACAGCTCGACCGGGTCCTTCGGGTTCGACCGGGACTGGGCTGCCTCACGCATTCGCTCGGTGGCCCCTGACGTGGTCGAGACCCCGGTGTTGCGCCTGGCCCGCCCTATCGAGACGCAGCAGGCCCGGACTGAGGACCGGATCCTCGACGAGTTGCTGGCACGGGCGGTCACGGTGGTGAGGCTGCCGCTCACTCCCGGCAGCGCCGAGCGACTCGGAGCCGACCTGCGCAGCTTCCCGTCGGAGTTCCAGCTGTTTTCCCCGCATGTGGCACACCTGCACCTGGAGGATCGTCGCCCGGGCCGGACGCTGCACCGTGTGATGTCGGTTAAGGCCAGCGACACCTTGCACACGCTGCAGGGGCCGGGTGAGGACGGCAGGCAGACCACCTCGGTGTGGAACGTCTTCCGGTGTTCGCATCGGCCTTCGGTGACCGCGCTGCGCAGCGCAGGCGAGCTGCACGACCGCCCGGAGATCGATCTGGCGTGGGCCGTGCCGCAGGGCAGCGGCGGCGGCCGCGGCACCTTCTGGGCCTACTTCCCCACCAACTACGCGACCACGCTGCGCGGCCTGCTCAACGCCCCCTGGAAGACAGGCGAGGATCGACAGAACCTGTTCGATCACAACGCGTTCAACGACGAGCTGATCGAGCGGGCGGCCGAACTTGTCGTCGAGTCCCTGCCATACCTCGTCCAGCCGGCGGACCCTGGTTCCTACCTGATGCTGCTGCCTGGACGAGGCCGCGAGGCACCGCAGTGGGCTGACGAGCGGCTGACCAACGCGGTCTGGAAGGCTGCGGCGTCACGTCCGTCGATCCCCGACCAGAACGGGGAGCTGCGCCGACCGGATCAGCTGAACCTGACCCCGGACGGCATGATCGACGACTGGCTGGCGATGTGGTCCGGCTATGACGGCCGTCCGATGGACTGGACTCACAAGTCCATTGAGAACCGCGAACGCCGCGCCAAGGCCAATCTGATCTTCGACAAGGCCGGACGTCCGGAGGCCTCGGTGCGCGAGTGGCTGGAGGCACTCGTGGCCGACGGCCGCCCCGAAGGTTCGGCGCGGGCGATCCTCATCGTGGCGGCGATGGTTCGCTGCGGGCACAGCCAGGCCGCGGACGCCCTGCGGGCGCGGATCATCCTCACCGAGTCGTGCGGCATGGTCCCGGCGAAGGCCGGTGGCGTCTTCCGCCGCAGCGACCAGGACGGCCTCGATGACGACCTGGTGTACGTCGACCCGCGGGTGACCGAGTTGGACGCCGTCTCCGCCGCGCTCAACGAACTCGGGGTACGAGAGGCCAATGCCGCCGGCCGCCTGGCCGCAGTCCTGGACAAGGGGTTCGCACGCTACTTCGAGCAGGAGTGGAACGACTTCTGGAAGCTGTGCCGCAGGGTCCCGGCGCAGGAGGCGGCTGACGCGATACGCACCCGTATTCCGGGCTGGCGTCGTGAGATCAGGGTCCGCACGCTGGACGGCCGCCACCGCAGGCCGGTCGAATGCCTGCTGCCGGGACGCGTCGTCCCGACCGACGGCAGCCGAGACAGGGGCGTCACCGTCGACCTCGGCACCCATGCAGCCGACCGCGCGCTGTTGACCGCGCTGGGCATGTCGGACGTTCCGGTGGCCGACCTCGATCCACGCCAGGACGAGTGGTTTGACCAGTATCAGGCGGCCGCCCTGGAGGCGATGTGCGCCGCGCTGCCCGCCGGGGTGCCGTATCCCAAGGCGTCCAACACCGTGGTGGAGGGTGCCAACCCGGCCGGACCGCTCGGGCTGCTGCCCGCGCTGAGCGAGGAGGGACGCTGCCTCTTCCTCAAGCACCTGCCGCCCGGTGGGTTGGTACGGGACTGGACGGCTCGCGCCAACCGCCAGACACAACACGCGCAGGTGGACTCGCCCCTGGTGTGGATGGCCAAGAAGCACGGGCGTGTGCAGACGAACGAGGGAACCGTCGCCGTCAGGTCAGCCGTCGGGCCGTCGCTCGTCGAGTATCGCGACATCCTGCCCGTGGCGCAGATCGATCGTGCCGTCGCCGACCTGCTGGATCTTCCGGCGACGATCACCGACATCCCGGGCGTGCTCTGGGAGCAGCTGGTTACCAGGGTCGCCACCACGGAGGAGGACGCCGTGCCCGGCCGGGCCTACGCCCTGGTTCTGCGAGCCGGGGCGGAGTGGCCCGGTGGTGACACCCGGTGCCGCATCGGCGCGAAGTGGGGCACCCGCCCTGACGACCAGATCTGCGTCACCGCGAACCCGCACGAGTATCAGACGCTCGTCCGGGAGAACGTGCCAGCGCTGCTCGCCCCGACCACCGCCGACGTCGATGCGATGATCCAGACCTGGGGCATGCGTCGGTACGCCGAGATGGTCAGCCGTGAACTGCGCAAGGTCGAGGAGACCGAGCCGGTTGCGGTCGTGGCCGAGTTCGCGCACATCCGTCTGCTGCGTGGGCGCAAGGCCGACGGCTGGACGTTCGTTCAGTGCAGCGAACTCGACGAGGTCACGCGGACCCCACTGGGTATGCGCACCCACCAGCTGGACATCGCCTCCCGGGACAACGTCGTCTACGTCCGCCAGACCACGGACAAGGCCGCGTTGCTCGGCGTGATCTCCCGGGAACTCGGCCTGCACCTGTCGTCCATGGAGATCAACACCGTTCTCCAGCGCGCGGATGAGGCGCGAAACAACGATGTCCTCAAGGCGGTGCGCGCCGCCCGGGACAACATCAGCAAGCTGCTCCTGCTGATCGGACGCGACCAACTGCAGTCCGGCCTGCCCGAGGGCGTCCTGGCCTGGGAGCGAACCAACAGCGGGCAGGAGCCCGATGATCGGCGCGTGACCGAGTTGGCGCTGCACGCCCACGGTGACGGTATCCTCCGACACCACCGCAAGGACCTCGAGAAGCGCCACGAGGCCCTGAACGTCCGCTTCACCGGCGACACCAAGTCCCGCAGAGCGGTGGCCGACCTGGGCCTCCCGGACAACTACGCGGGCGTCGGGGAGGACCCGGTCAGCGCGACCGAGCAGGTCCCGGGACCGACCCCGCACTTCCCCCTCCACGACTATCAGGAGACGCTCGCCGCGCGCATGCACCGGATGCTCATGCAGCAGCCGCCGTCGCGGGCCATGCTCAGCCTGCCGACCGGCGCCGGCAAGACCCGGGTCGCCGCCGAGGCCGTCATCCGCTACATCAAGGAGCACGGCCAGCGAGGTCTGCCCGGCCCCGTGCTGTGGATCGCCCAGTCTGACGAGTTGTGTGAGCAGGCGGTGCAGAGCTGGCGTTATGTCTGGGAGAAGGCCGGAGCCGCCCGCACTCGGCTGACCATCAGCCGATTCTGGAGCACCCGTGAGGCCACCCCGGTGACCGAGAACCCTCACCTGGTCGTCGCCACCATCGACAAACTGACGGCCAACCTCGACGATCCCGCGTACGCCTGGCTACACACACCGGCCCTGGTCATCGTTGACGAGGCGCACGGCTCGACGTCGCCGAGCTACACCCGGGTCTTCGAGAGGTTCGGCCTCACGCAGCAGCCGATGCGCACCGCCCGGCCGCTGATCGGTCTGACCGCCACACCCTTCAGGGGCCGCAGCGAGGACGAGACCCGCAGATTGGTGAACCGCTACGGAGCCACCAGGCTCGACGACAACCTCTTCGAGGGCGAACCCTACCCGGCGCTGCAGCGAATGCGCGTGCTCGCTCATGTCGACCACCGCGTCCTCGAGGGAGGCACGCTGCGACTGACCGACGAGGAGATGTCGCACATGTCTCAGCTGCACGGCGGAACCCTGCCGCCGGGCGCCGAGCAGCGCCTGGCCGACGATCACGTGCGCAACGGCGTTCTCCTGGAAGCGCTGTGTGAGCTCGATCCGGACTGGCCCGTGCTGGTGTTCGCCACCTCCGTCAATCACGCACGGTTCCTGTCGGTCATGCTGAACGACAGGGGCGTGACCTCCGCGGCGGTCGACGCGCAGACCCCGACGGCCCGGCGTCGTCAGATCATCGAACAGTTCGCCACGCGACGTATCCGGGTGTTGACCAACTACGGCGTCCTCCACCAGGGCTTCGACGCGCCCGCCACGCGAGCGGTCGTGGTAGCCCGCCCCACGTACAGCCCGAACGTCTACCAGCAGATGATCGGCCGTGGTCTGCGCGGCCAGGCCAACGGCGGCAAGGAACGCTGCCTGATCCTCAACGTGCGCGACAACATCGTCAACTACGGACAGCAGCTCGCGTTCACCGCCTTCGAGAAGATGTGGGGTGGCGAATGAACACCGTAGGCACAGTGGCCTCGGCCTTGACGGCCGAGCAGCAGGAGGCTGTCCGACAGCCCGCCGACACCCGGTTGCTGATCATCGCGGCGGCCGGCACCGGCAAGACGCATACCCTCGTCCGGCGGATCGAGCACCTGTTGGAGCACGATCTGGTGGCCGACGAGATCCTGGTGTTGTCCTTCTCCCGGGCGGCGGTCGGCGAACTCGCCGCCCGAGCCAGGGCCTCCACCGGCAGCAGCCGCTTCGTCGTCGCCCGGACCTTTGACGCCTGGGCACTCGACCTGCTCGTGCACACCCGCGCGGCGGAGGACTGGCACCACCGCTCGTTCGACGAACGCATCGCAGCCGCGATCGAGGTCGTCGTCTCGGGCCAGGCCGACGAGTACACCGCGCGAGTGCAGCATGTCCTGCTCGATGAGGTGCAGGACCTGGAGGGCGACCGACGTGAACTTGTCAAGTCGCTGCTTACCTGGCTGGACTGCGGGTTCACCATTGTCGGGGACCCGGCGCAGGCCATCTACGGATTTCAGGTACGTGATGGAGGCCGCCCCGACGACGACGGGGACATGTTCACCTGGGCCCGGCAGACCTACTCTGATGACCTGGTCGAACTGGCCCTCACCCGCGACTTTCGGGCACGGACGCCCCGACCCGACGGCATCCTCCGCTGCGGTGAGGCGCTGCGCACCATCGGCGGCTCGGGATCCGCGTTGGCGAAGCAGATCCGTGACGAGTTCGCAGGCTCCCCGGGCGCGGGACGGCTTACCGACATCGTCGACGGGTTCCCCCATTTCGACGGCACCACGGCGATTCTGTGTCGGACCAACGGACAGGCGCTCGACGTGTCGGCCGAGCTGCACCGCGCCGGGGCGGACCATCGGCTGCAGCGTCGCGCCCATGACGAGGTCAACCCGCGTTGGCTCGTTCCCCTTTTTCGCGACCACCGCGGGCTCAGCGTCGATCGGGACGACTTCGCCGAGCACACCGGGCTGACCGGCGAGCCGCTCGACGTGGTGTGGCCAGCCCTGCTGACGGTCGCCCGGACCGGGAGCAGCCGGCTCGATCTCGGCAGGCTTCGCACGATCGTGGCAGGCGGCAGGCTGCCGCGCGCCGTCTGCGCCACCGACACCGCCGCGCTCACGGTGTCGTCGATGCACCGGGCCAAGGGTCTCGAGTACGACCGGGTGTTCCTGCTCGAGGACACCGTGCCTGAGGACTCCGACGAGATGGAGCATGCGCGCCTGCTGTACATGGCCATGACCCGGTGCCGTGACGACTTCTTCCGGCTGGATCCGCTGCCCCGGTCGAAGGTCTATGCCAAGACCTGCCGCCACTCCGGACGGTGGGGCCGATACCAGTTCCAGTTCGCGGGTCGCCGGCTCGGACTGGCGCTGTCGGGCGGCGACGTCAGCGCCGACCGTCCCGCGGGGACCGAGGGGTTCACCGCCGACCCGCTGGAACTTCAGGATTACCTCGCTCGAGAGGTGAGGCCGGGAGATCCGGTGATGCTGACCGTGCTCGAGCAGATGCCCGACGACGACCTGGCAGTGCCCGCGTACGCCGTAACCCACGGCGGCAGACCCATCGGCGTCGTCTCACGCGGCTTCCGTATGGATCTCGCCCGGTACATGTACCGTTCTGCGGCCCGCCTGCCCGAGCACGCGAGCTGGCCGAGTGCCATGACCAACTGCTGGATCGACGATGTCGAGGCCGTGGCCGGCGGGGCGGCGCAGGGGCGACGCGTCGGCCTGGGCGAACACGGCGTCTGGCTGGCGCCGAGGTTGACCGGGCTCAGCTCGTTCCGATACCACCGCAACGATACGGAGCACGACGATGAGTAAGTTCGACGAACATCTCGGGTTCCGGGATGAACTGACCGACCGTCTGGTCCTCGACCTGCTCGGCCCTGTCGACGGTCCTGACGAGGTCCTCGTGGATCCGCCGGTCAGCACCTATCTGACCGGTGTGCTGTTCCCGCAACGTCGCTCCGAGGACACCGTTGACGACGCCGCCGAGGCCGACCTCGACCTGGCCGGAGCACGCATGGAGAAGGACGAGCAACCGGACACCGGGGTGTCCATGGCCAATCAGCAGAGCCCCTCCTCCATGGGGTTGACCTTCGCCGTCGATGTACGAGCGTGCACGGAACTCACCGTGTCGGTCGGCGCCGGGTCATACGAGCCGATCGACAAGGACGGCAGGCGTGTCGCGGCGGAGATGGAGGCGGCGCGCTCGACCGACGACTCCTCCATCAGGTGGCGCCGATCGGAGGTCGGCCCGACGTCCGTGCTGATCGACGTGTCCCGCCCCGGTTCGAGCGCCGTGCAGGTCGTGCCCGGACTTGAACTGCGGGTGCTCGTGCGGGCCGTGGACGACGCGCAGCACACGTCGACCGTCACCGTCAGCCTGGTCAACAACCACCAGAGCGAGGGGCCGCTTCGCGACCCCTGGTGCTTCTTCCAGTGCGCGCTGACCGTGGGCACCGCTGACGGCGTCGCGGCGATCGTGGAGCAGCCCGCCGCCTCCCTCAGCGACGACGAGGCGCTGACCTCCGCCATGCTGTACCGCCACGCCCCCACCTTCGCCATCGGCCACGGCTGCGCGGCGGACTGGACCGGCGCCGGGAACGAGACGGCCCACGGCACCCGGGGTCGACGGGCGGTCGCGGAGGTCCGCTCGTCCTTCACCCCGAGCTTCGATGTGCTGCTGTCGGAGTCGAACCCCGAGATCGACGACGCGGGCCTCGGCATGAACGACTTCGCGGAGGGCACGCCCGAGCAGGTGTTGCGCTCCCTGGTGTGGCTTGTCGAAGGCTACGGCGACTGGCTGCGCAAGCGCGAGGCCGAGGCCAAGGCGATGGGCTCCTCCCGCTACGGCGCCGCCGCGCTCGACCAGCTCAAGCAGTGCCGTATCGCCTACGGCCGAATGAACGCCGGCGTCGACCTGCTCGCCCGCGACCCGGACGTCATGCGTGCCTTCCGGCTGGCCAACAAGGCGATGGCGGTGCAGCGGGCCCGCACCATGCTGATGAACGGGAACAGCACGACCCTCGACCTGTCCGCCGGGCGGTGGTATCCGTTCCAGATCGGGTTCATCCTCATCTGCCTCGCCGGCATCGCCGACCCCGAGCACGACGACCGCGGGGTGGCCGACCTGCTCTGGTTCCCCACCGGTGGCGGCAAGACCGAGGCGTACCTCGGCCTGATCGCTCTTACCGTGTTCCTGCGCCGGATCCGCCATGAGGAGGCGGGTGGCGGTGTGACGGTGCTGATGCGATACACCCTCCGCTTGCTGACGTTGCAGCAGTTCGAACGCGCCGCGACGCTGATCTGCGCCATGGACGACATCCGGCGCGGCGACCCGACCCTCAAGGGCGGTGAGATCTCGATCGGGATGTGGGTCGGGGCGAGTGCGACGCCCAACAACCTCCGCGATGCCGAGGCTGGCTTGAAGGAGCTTCGGGACGGAAAGAAGTTGCGCGAGAAGAACCCGGTGCAGCTGCGTCGCTGCCCCTGGTGCGGCATCGACATGGACCATCTCAACTACCGCGTCAACCGCGCCGACCAGCGGCTCGACGTCGGTTGCGGCAACCCGGACTGCGACTTCGCGGACGGCCTGCCGGTCCACCTCGTCGACGATGCGATCTACCAGCACCGTCCCACGTTGATCATCGCAACCGTCGACAAGTTCGCGCAGATCACCTGGAAGGACGAGCCGGCGGCGCTGTTCAACCGGAGCGGCGCACCGGAGGGAGCCCCGCCGCCGGAGCTGATCATCCAGGACGAGCTGCACCTCATCTCCGGACCGCTGGGGACACTGGTCGGCCTATACGAGTCGGCGCTGGACATCGCCGCGGACCGCCCCAAGGTGATCGCCTCCACCGCGACGATCCGGCGCGCCCGCGAACAGGGCCAGGCCCTGTTCGACCGGGAGGTGCACCAGTTCCCGCCCGCCGGACTCGACGCCCGTGACTCCTGGTTCGCCGTCGAAGCGCCGCCCGAGCGCAAGCCGTCACGTCGTTACGTCGGGCTCTTCGCACCGGGCACCAGCCAGGCCACGCTGCTGGTGCGGGCCTACGCGGCACTGCTGCACCACGCCTCGATCATCGACGGCAAGGACGAGGTCCGTGACGCCTACTGGACGTTGATCGGCTACTTCAACAGCCTGCGCCTGCTGGCCGCCGCGGAACTGCAGGTCAACGACGACGTGGTGGGCCGTCTCAAGCGGCTGGCCGGTGACGACCGACCGCGCGAGGTGGAGACGACGGAGCTGACCAGCCGCGCCGACGCCAGCGACATCCCCGTCCGGCTCCGGCAGCTCGACGTCCGCCATCCGGACCCGACGGCACTCGACGTGGTGCTCGCCACGAACATGATCTCGGTGGGGGTGGACGTCAACCGGCTCGGGCTAATGACGGTCACCGGGCAGCCGCAGACCACGGCGGAGTACATCCAGGCGACCAGTCGGGTGGGCCGACGTTATCCGGGCCTGGTCATCGTTCTCTACAACGCGGCCCGTTCGCGCGACCGCTCTCACTACGAGAACTTCCGGTCCTACCACTCCGCGCTCTACCGGCAGGTGGAGTCCACGAGTGTCACGCCGTTCTCGGCGCGCGCCCGGGACCGGGGACTGCACGCCGCCCTGATCGGTGCGGCCCGGCTGACGCTGCCGGCCGCCCGCGCCAACGCCGCCGCCGGCGCGCTGGACGATTTCAGGCCCGAGCTTGAGGCGCTGGCAGACCGCATCGTCGACCGCGTCTCCCGGGTGGCGCCGGATGAGCGTGAGGCGACGGCCGATCACCTCGCCGACATCATCAGCCGGTGGGAGGAGATGGTCGACTGGAATGCCGACCTTGTGTATCACAAGGCCAAATGGTCCGGTGATCCGAAAAGGCGGCCCGACCATGCCGCGCTGCTGCGCAACTTCGAGGACGACGATCTGCCCCACTCGTTCAGAACCATGAACAGCCTGCGTGACGTAGACGTGGAAACCGACCTGATGCCCCGGGAGGGCCGACGATGAGCACCCAGAACCGGCCCCGGCGCACCGCAGCTGGCAGCTCCGTGGAGGCACCGGGCATCTCCACCATCGGCAAGGTGCGACGTGCCCAGCTGATCACCACATATGGGGTCGGCTCGATGATCGCCGTCGAGGACGCGTCATACATCGTCGCGGGCCTGGACGACTGGAAGATCAACCAGGCGCAGCAGGTGCACGAGCCCCGCATCCAGCGGGCGCTCGGCGTCGCCCGCCTTTACCTGCCCCCGGCCGCCGATCGACGCCACGCCGCGGCCCTGCGCAGATTCCCCGACTTCTACTCCTGTCAGGGCTGTTCCCTGCTGCAGCCGTACGGCCGGTTCGGCGGCCGCGAGTCGACCTGCGCCTGCGGCGGCACACTCATTCCCTCGCGTTTCGTGATCGCCTGCGATGACGGGCACATCGACGACTTCCCCTACTGGGCCTGGGCCCATCGAGGGAGCACCGCCACCGGTCCGTGCAAGCGCGAACTGCGAATGGTGACCAGCGGGCGTACGGCCTCGCTGAAGTCGATCGAGATCGTCTGCGGATGCGGCGCTCGTGCCTCCATGGAGGGTGCGTTCCGCCGCAGCGAGCTGCTCAAACTCCGCATCACCTGCTCGGGCGCACGCCCCTGGCTCGGCCCCGGCGCGAAGGTGGACGGCTGCAAGCGACCTCCGCGCACGCTGCAGCGCGGTTCCTCCGCCGCCTGGTTCGGCGCGGTGCGCTCGTCGCTGGCCATTCCGCCGTGGTCGACCCGGCTGCAGAAACTGATCGACCCGCACTTCGCGATGTGGGCCGGCGAGGAGGACAAGACGATCGCACGCCAGGCGGTCAAGGCAGGACTGATCAAGGAGGGAGAGGATCCTCAGGCGATCATTGATGCGGTACGCCGTCGCGAACAGCTTGAGGACCAGGAACAGCCCGCCGCCGAGGTCGATCTCGAAACCGAGCTCAAAGCGGAGGAGTTCGCACAATTGTGTGCGCCTGCGCCCGCAGACGAGGAGACTCCCGACTTCGAATGCAGGCCCGCCGCCGGAAATCCCCCGGGAACGGAGTTCAGCCAGGTCATGTTGGTGACCCGGCTGCGCGAGGTCAGGGTGTTGCAGACCTTCAGCCGGGTCGAGCCGCTCACCGCGACGGATCCGCTCTCCCGGCGCGGTGCGCTCTCGCATGGCTCGCTCAACTGGCTGCCCGCTATGGAGGTGGTCGGTGAGGGCGTCTTCCTGCGCCTGTCCGAGCAGGCCTTGAAGGTCTGGGAGAACGACTTCCGGGTGCGCGACCGGGCACGTCGGATCCGCGACAACCACCAGCAGCTACTCGACCGGCGGGCCGAGACGGCCGGGCGGCAGAGCACTCCGTCGCCGGTCACCGCCCGATCGGTGATGATTCACACGCTGGCCCACGCCTTGATCAACGAGTGGAGCCTCGATGCCGGATACTCAGCCGCCGCCATGCGGGAGCGTCTCTACACCGGCGACGACATGGCAGGCATCCTGATCTACACAGCCACGAGTGACTCGGCCGGCAGCCTCGGCGGCATCGTCCGCCAAGGCGAGCCCGAGCGCCTGTCACGAACGGTGACCGCCGCGCTCCGTCGCGCCGGGTGGTGCTCGGCCGATCCGCTGTGCATGGAGGCGGGTGCCGCAGGTGCGGACAGCCTGAATCTCGCCGCATGTCACGTGTGCTCCCTGCTGCCCGAGACG